>CAZOJZ010000571.1:0-11784 GCA_964580205.1 uncultured Roseivirgaceae bacterium | reverse complement strand
CAAAAAACGTTTATGGCGTCGTATGGACTTGCTCGAGAAGCAGAATCGTTCATTCTTTGCTTTTAATAATGAGATCACAAAGATCATTATTGAAGGCGTGAATGCAGGTGTACTCTTCCCCTACAAGAATGATTCCCTACTGACCAGAATGTCCAAAGAGGAATTTCTTGAAAATCTGAAAATGCCGGTTTACGGTGGAGATGGCCTTTCTGAAGAAGAAAAGGCCATGGGATTCACCGAGGACGATGCTTGGGGTGATGATGACGGTTGGGGCGATGACACTGGCTGGGGAGATGAAGAGAAAAGCGACAAACAAGCTGATGCTTCTGCCGCCAGTGCTGATTATTTCTACCCCAAAGATGTCGAGGTACTTGAGATAATGGAAGACTGGGTTTTTGATAAGAGAAGAAGTCGTCTATTTTACGACATTCAGAGTATCACATTAATTTTGCCTGCATCAAAATTTCCGGAAACCGGTCTTCAAAGACAGGTGGCTTCCTTCAAGTACAAGGATTTGGAAGAGTTGTTTAGAAGTATGCCGGGAGAGGCGCTTTGGTTCAACCCTCAGAATTCCGCTGAACACAAGAATTTGGCTGACGCATTTTTGCTAAGGCTTTTCAGCGCCAGGTTAATCAAAGTATCCAACCCGGAGGATTCTTATATTGCTGATATCTATAATACAAACCCCAAAGAAGGTTTAATTGCTTCACAAAGGATAGAGCAGGAGCTCTTGGAACTGGAACATGAACTTTGGGAATATTAATTTGCTCATTTAAATTATATATAAGCTCTATAAAACTGGTCTTAGGATATCCTAAGACCAGTTTTATTACAACATTTATTTATTTATCTTCAAAATACTGTTTCAGTTTTCCAGCTTTGGAAAGGCCTACGACCGATGCCAACTCTTTTTCGGTAGCTTCCCTTACTTTTTTTAAAGACTTATATCTTCGAAGAAGTTTGTTTGCTGTTTGAAAGCCAATTCCAGGTATATGTTCCAGCTCTGTACCCAGACTTTTCCTGCTGCGCTGGTTTCTATGAAAGGTAATGGCAAATCGATGTGCTTCATCCCGTACTTGCTGCAACAGTCGAAGCGAAGGTGATTTTTTGTCAATGAATATGGGATATTGATCATGAGGGAAGTAGATTTCTTCCAGTCTTTTGGCGATTCCGATAATAGGAATGGCCCCATAGAGCTGAAGATCTTTCAAGGCTTGGCACGCAGCGTTCAACTGACCCTTACCCCCGTCAATCACTATAAGATGTGGCATAGGTTTATCTTCACCAGCCAACCTGCTATACCTGCGATGGACCACCTCAAACATCGAAGCAAAATCGTCAGGTCCGTCTACCGATTTAATGTGGTAATGACGGTACTCTTTTTTTAAAGGCTTACCATTTTTGAAATGGACCATTGAGGCAACCGGGAAAGCGCCCTGTATATTGGAATTATCAAAACACTCAATGTGCATAGGAAGTGACTTAAGATTTAGATCCTGCTGTAACATTTCCAGTACCCTATCTTTCTTTTGGGCGAACTCCTCTTTGTTCTCATAATACTTTTTCTTGTAGTACAATGCATTTTTTCTTGCCAGATCGATAAGTTTTTTCTTGTCACCCCTTTGTGGCACTGTTATTTGCAGCCCCTCCATCTCCCAGTCAATTGCAGTATTTAACAGTACCTCTTTGGCATTGCTGTTGAACTGTTGTCTAAACTCGAACAATACCTTTGCGAGAATCTCATGGTCCGCTTCATCTAATTTTTTCTTGATCTGAGTAGATTGGCTGGTTTCAAGGGCCCCATTTTTTATTCTCATGAAATTGATAAAAGCCATCTTTTCATCGGAATATATACAACAGACATCCAGATCAGAAATCCTGGGGTTAACGATGGTGGATTTTGCCTGAAATTTCTCTAACAACCCCAGACGTTCCTTCATTTTCTGAGCCTGCTCGAAGTTCAATTTTTCTGAAGCCTCAAGCATCTTATCTTTGAAGTAATTCTTAACCAGGGCCAGTCGACCCTTTAATACGTTCAGCGCCTGCTCAATGTCATGGTTGTAGTCTTCCTGGCTTTGTAAGCCTTCACAGGGGCCTTTACAATTACCAATATGATATTCCAGACATACCTTAAATTTTCCCTTCTCAATATTCGCTTTACTCAGGTTATAGCTACAGGTACGAATGGTGTACAGCTTCCTGACAAGGTCAAGCACACTCTTCATGGCGACCACATTCGCGTATGGTCCGAAAAAGGTTCCTCCACTATAATTGTGCTTATTCCTGATTGGCATTATTCTATTAAACCGCTCATCAGGCACCCAGATATAAGGAAAACTCTTATCATCCTTAAGTCTGATGTTGTACTTTGGTTGATTTTTTTTTATCAGATTGTTTTCCAGAAGCAGTGCATCAAATTCGGAGTTTACTACTGTGCATTCAATGGTTGATATTTCCCATACCATTCGCATAGTTTTCCGATTCGGTAAGCTGGATTTATTAAAATAACTGGCCACACGTTTTTTCAAGTCCTTGGCCTTGCCTACATAAATTGCCTTCCCTTGCTTGTTGAGAAATCGGTATACACCCGGTTGCGAGGGTAACTTGCTTACTTGTTGCTTGGTGTACGAAGGTGTGGCCATATTTAAACCGGGCAATAACAATGTCCGCTAGCGGATGTCATCCGGGTTGATGGTATTTACCGGTATATCGACTTCCAGGGAATCCGAAGCATTCGAAATGTCTTCATATTGATCACAATCAATCTCCACAGATAGCTTCCTGATGGGCCGGGGAAACGGACCCTTGGTAATGTGGGTTTCATCATCGTTATATACTTTTTCCATGAAACTGTTCCATATAGGTCGGGCGGTTCTTGATCCCTGCCCTGAAACCCAACTCCTGAAGTGAATGCTGCGGTCGTCCCCACCCACCCAGGCACCAGCTGCCAGGTCTTTGGTTACACCAATAAACCACCCGTCAGAGGCGTTTTGCGTAGTGCCGGTTTTTGCTCCAATTTCATTGCCAACCTTGATTTCATAGCTTAACCCTAAAGCTGCACCACCGTCTTCCTCTAAAGCTCCTTTCAGCATGTGCAGCATTATATACGCTGTTTCTTCGTTGATGGCTTCAAAGGTTTTAGGAGGAAACTCCTGTAGGATATTACCATTCTTGTCCTCAATACGAGTAATAAAAAACGGAGAGATATGGGTGCCTTTATTTACAAATGTACTGTAGGCTCCGACCAACTCAAACAAGGAAACATCATTAACCCCTAAACATAGCGCAGGAACAGCCTCCAAATCACTTTCAATTCCCAATCTTTTGGCCATTTTGACTACTTCAGATGGTCCAACTTTTTGCATCATTTTAGCGGTGATAGAATTTACAGAATTGGCCATGGCTCTGCGGATTGTCATCTGTTGTCCAGTGTATTTACCGCCGGCATTTTGTGGAGTCCATTTCTTATCACCTGGGATGTCGAAAGTAACCTTTGCATCCATCAGGGTATAACATGGTGAGTAACCATTCTCGATTGCTGTTGCATAGACAATAGGTTTAAAAGTGGATCCAGGTTGCCTCCTGCCTTGTTTAACATGATCATATTTAAAATACTTGTGATTGATACCACCTACCCAGGCTTTAATATGTCCGGTATGAGGATCCATTGCTATAAATCCACTCTGCAGAAAATGTTTGTAGTATCTCAATGAATCCATAGAACTCATCACTGTATCTATTTCACCATTCCAGGAAAATACCGTCATTTTTTTAGGAAGATTAAGAACGATCTCAATAGAATCAGGGAAATCCTCATACTTTTGCCCTAATTGACGATACAATCGAGTCCGCCGTATGCTGGTTTCCAGAAAATTCGGAATTACTTCCTTGTTCTCGTCGATCCACGGTGGTCTACCTTCGAGGTGTTCCAGGAACCGCGCCTGGAGCGTTTTCATTTGCTCGGACATGGCCTCTTCAGCATAAGTTTGTAACCGGCTGTCGATAGTGGTAAATATCCTGAGCCCGTCGCCATAGAGGTCATGACCATTGGCTTCCGCCCAATTTCGCAGGAAATTTCCTGTCACCGTACGGAAATAGGTAGCTAAGCCAACATTCTGGTTTTGCACTTCATAGTCTATTTCTATAGGCATATTTATCAGTGAGTCCAACATCGCCTCAGAGATGTAATGGTATTTTTCCATTTGTCCAAGAACCACATCACGTCTTTTCTTGGAATTCTCAGGATTACGGACAGGATTGTAAAAGGATGGTGCCTGGACTAAACCCACCAATACCGCCGCCTCCTGGATTGCCAGGCTATCAGGAGTTGTGTTAAAAAAGGTTTTTGAAGCCACATTGATCCCAAAGGTGTTGCCGCCAAAGTCAACGGTATTGAGGTACATGGCCATAATTTCTTCTTTGGTAAAGTTTTTTTCCAATTCCACGGCGATGATCCACTCTTTTGACTTTTGGATTATGGTCTTAATATCATTGTTCTTAATTCGTTTCAATAAAGCCCCGTCATAATCTTCTTGTCTGGTATTGAACAAGTTTTTGGCCAGCTGTTGTGAAAGAGTGCTTCCCCCCCCTTTGCGATTGAAGGTGATAACTCCAGCCATCGCACGCAAAATGCCTATGGGGTCAATTCCTGAATGTCGATCAAAACGTATGTCTTCTGTAGCCGTAAGTGCGTGCACAAGATTTGGGCTGAGGTCCTGGTATTGAGCGGGGGTTCGGTTACTGTTAGGTCTGTAGTATTTTCCAAGTAAAACCTTGTCGGCAGAATAGAGTTCTGATGCCAGTTCGTTTTCGGGGTTCTCCAGTGATTTTACGCTTGGCATGCCACCAAATAAACCAAACCAATCACCTTTCACAGCGAAAACATATAAGAAGGTGATCAGCACCATCACTCCAAAACCAATCCACAGAAATTTAACAGTTTTGGCCAGCCAAAAATCAGCAATAGAATCCTTTTTTTTTCTTTTTGCCATGTTATTCCAGATAAAAATTATTAAAAAATGACAGGTAACCTTTCAGGTCTTTGGATTGATAAAATATTTCAAAATTCTCTTTAGTTATCACAAAAGTACTGAACTCGTTGCCTGAATAATCATTTAAGAACCCTTGTTTTTTCAAAGTTTCATAATAAGAGAATGCCTTTCCTTTATCGCCAAAATCCTGAACCAATACCATGGCTCGATCTTTATCGAAAATGAGTGATGAGGACGTCAGTTTCTGCGGGGCAAAATACTGTAGATTAAACTGGTCAAACTCGCGGGCAAAACTTCCATCTTGAAAGGCTTTAGTGGGATACACCATTACAAAAATGTGGTCCCGGTTAAGATTTTGTTCAAAAGTAGCACCGCCCAGACGAGCCAGTTGTAAGGGTAATTCATGGGCTGCCCGCAATAGTTTCTGTGCATATTCATTGAGTTCGCTTTCTGGAAAGTCCGTTAGAAACTTTTGCAATTCAAAGCGATAGGTATACAGATTGCCAGTTTGTCCTTTGTTCAGGATCCCCAGCAATTTCAAGTTGTCCGTATAGCTGTTTTCCGGGTGGTTATTTAGCGCTTGGTTGATAACAAATAACGAACTATCGAAATAGTAGCCTTGATATAATTCATAAGCTTTTTTGTATTCGAGCTGCATCTTTTCGGCCAGGGCATCATATTCCTGTTTGTATTGTGGATTCAGTAATGTCTTGGTAAAAGTCGAGTTCGGAAAATCATTTAACAATTCATCACGGCACCTTTGGGCTCCTGGATCACCAAGCTCTGTGTAAATGAGATATAATTGATAAAGTAACTCTGGTTTATATTCTGTAGCTGGATATCGGCTGATTAGTGTCTCAAAGGTTAGGTAAGCATTCACTTTTTCCCTGAGTTGAAAATTATAAATGTTACCCAGATTGTAATAAGACATTTCGATCAGTGAATCTGCTATTTGCTTCTGCTGATTACTGAAGGGAATGGTTTGATAGTACACTGCTTTCTGTTCTGCACGGACATCTTCAATATTTACCTCGGATACTTCCTCTGGTTCGGGTTCATCTTCACCAACCACGTCTTCGTTGGATACAGAGATCCGCGCGTCTTTGTTGGATCTTCTCCAATTATCTTCCAACTTCCGATTACCCCACCGACGAATGAACTCAGACTGACCGGTGCTTACTGCTGAGGTATTGTAAAAGTACCATGTAGCTCCACTTTGAGTTGTTACTGGAATTGCATCATCAAAGATATTTCTGCCGGAAAATTGGGCCTCTGATTTCAGTCGCTTTTCCTCCTCTGCCATCGCCAGGCGCTCTTGTTTGATTATTACACTGTCCAATAAAACACTTAATTCTAAACTATCCATATTGGATAAGGTTAACAAACTATCTTGCAAAGAAATTGTATTCAACTGAGTGACGAAATCCTTCAGTATTTGTTGTCTTTCCTGTATCAAATCGTAATCGGGCTCATCTGTGGGAAGCACCATCATGGTGCTGTCGTAATAAGCCTTAGCTTTAGAGAAGTCTTTAAGCGTATCATAGTTAATCAAACCCAGCTTCAAATAGGAGTAGGCCTTTTGCCTTCTATTACCTACGTTTGCAGCGATTGAAGATTCATAGAATTTAATAGCTGGATCCAACTCGCCTTGTTTCATCTCAAACTCCGCCATTTCATAATAGATCTTGTCTCTGAATTCTTTATTTTTACGATCCTTAAGTATTTTCACGTAGTATCGCCTTACCTTTTTAAGGTCATTACTGCGTGCAAGCTCAAATACCTGGGCCATCTTTAAACTTGCATAAAATGCTAATTCAAAATGTGGGTTATTCTTAACACACGCGAGGTAGTTGTTATGTGCCTCAGCATCGAATCCCAGGGTTTGATAGATTTGCCCAATGATGAAGTATATCTTGGCACTTCCTTCACTCAATGACATCAACGGTGCTGCTTCGGCCAGATTTTGTACCATGTTGTTCAGATCGTTTCTTTTCTGGTACATGTAAGCCCTGGTTAGGTACAAATTCTTCTGATTTTGTTTGTTCAAATTTTCCTTTTTAAGGAAATCCGAAACGGCAATGGCATTATTCATTTCGCCATAATCAATATAGGTACGCAGTAGTGCTATTAAACCATCATGGACTGCGTCATCATCATCACTAATACTCTTTACATATTTGAACGTCTGGATCGCTTCTTCGTATTTCCCTTGATAAAACTTCACCTTTCCTATCAGTACATAGCTATCGTCAACCCAGTCGCTGTTTTTATGGAATTGAATGGCACCAGCGGCCTTCTTAATGGCATCGTCAAGCTTGTCCTGGTTACTGGAAACAATTGTAGTATCTATCGGTGTGAAGACATCTAAAATCTTGTCATAGTTGGGCTGAAAACTGGTTTCGATAGCCTCCTGCACTTCCTTTAGCCTTTGATTGGCATAGAAATAGGCGTTATAGTGGGCTGTAATATTATGGTAAGTCTTACTGACCAGAGTGTCCTTCTCTGAAGAACAACCTGCCAGTAACCATATTACAATCCAAAAACCAGGGCTATAAGAGTATCTTTTGGTATTCAATGCAACCGGAATAATATGCTTATCCAACGTAAAAAATGCATATTTAATACAAAATTACTTACTCAAAATTGCTATGTTATATATAATTTTGTTCAAAACAATCTTACAAATACTTTGAGCGCTAAATCCAAATTAGCCTATGGGCTGTTCAACAGGTATCTTCTGATCATCAGGAACGAGGAGAATTTTGCCGAAAAAAGCACCTTCAGTTTCACCTATGCTAAGTTAATAGTTTTTATCCTAACTCTGATGATGGTATTTATGGTAATTAGCCTGTTTCTGGTTAAAACTCTGCTTGCGCAATGGTTTGATCCAGAACACGCCGAACTAGAAGCAAACAAACGGCTAATTGTACTTTCTTCCGCAGTGGACAGCCTGGCTTACGAAGTTGATCTAAAGGATCAGTTTATAGACAATCTTACTATGATTATTAAAGGGGATGATACTGTAGGCATACAAACTAATACCTCCGGACAGCGATTGAGTAACCTTAATACCGAAATTGATCTTGATAACCTGCCTCCAATTGATTCACTGTTTCGTAAGGAGTTTGAAGAAGGTGGAGATATATTACTGGACTTGGGAAGTAATAGTTCAGGAGAGCTACAGGAGATTTTTTTATTTTCACCTATCTCCGGAATTGTGCTGTCTCCATACAATGTAAAGAACGAGCACTATGGGGTTGACGTTGTGTCCAAAAAGAATGAGCCGGTTAATTGTGTGGCAGACGGTACTGTGATATTTTCCGACTGGACACAGGAGGCTGGATTCGTCATTTCTGTACAGCATAAGGGTAATCTGATCTCCGTTTACAAACACAATTCGGCTTTATTAAAAAAAGTTGGTAATTTTGTTAATGCCGGAGATATTCTTTCTATTATAGGAAATACCGGTGAATTAACGTCAGGCCCCCATCTACACTTTGAATTATGGTATAATGGCAATCCTGTAAATCCCGAGGAATTCGTTACATTCTAAACGTAACCACTATGTTTAAAAAAGATGATAAACGTGCGGTTGAAATACAAAGCACCTCCAGCAATATAATTAGCCGGGGAACTATTCTTGAAGGTAATATTATGACACCTGGTAACCTACGGATTGAAGGAAGAGTGATCGGAAACCTGATCACCAAGAGTAAGGCTGCACTGGCGCAATCGTCCTATGTCGACGGCAATATACTTGCAAAGAATGCCGAAGTAGCGGGAGAGGTGAGAGGAAAAGTGGTGGTTTCTGAGATGTTGATCTTAAGACCCACCTGTGTTATTCATGGAGATATAGTGACCAACAAGCTCATTGTTGAATCCGGAGCAACATTTAATGGTGGGTGTACCATGGGGGCCCATATTGATGATATTCAATTGGGGCTGGTAAAGACCCCAAATAGAGATGATACGTCCGTTCCATTAAAGGGACTTCAAAATGTCCAAGGAAACCGACCGCAACAAGGCTACAAACCAGCTTAAACAGTATACCCGCTACTCAGCCATTGCCTTTCAGATGATGGCCATTATGGGATTCTCTGCATGGCTCGGCCTTAAAACAGATGAGTTGTTTGACCTCCGGTTCCCGGTATTTACGCTAATTTTCATTATTGCTGCTTTGGGACTGGTTTTGTATAAAATTGTTAGATCCCTTTGAAATTGAAACTAAGCCCCGGTAAGTTCTTTAAGGCTCTTTTTTCCCTGAGTATATTTTTGGTTGGTCTGGGTTTATTGTACGCCAATTGGATGCCGCAAGCTTTGAACGCCTATCATTTTTTAATGATGATCGGATTTCTGATATTGGTGACCTCAATTGTTCACATAATACTGATTAAAGTAAGCGAAGGCAAGCCGCAAAAGTTCATCAGAGTCTTTATGGTGGCTACTATGCTAAAGCTAATATTGTATTTCGTTTTTATTCTGACCATGGCCTTCTTGTATCGTGATCAAGCCGCTGGTTTACTTATTTGCTTTCTGATTTTATACCTGTTCTACACCACCTTGGAGGTGTATTTTCTAATAAAACACCTCAATTCACAAAGCACTTAAACACATGTGAATAACAGGATGGTTATTATTTCTAATAATAGTTCCATTTGTTTTTTCTTTGATATTTAATGTCTATTTTTGCCCTCCGAAAAACTGATGTAACCTCCAGGGTGTTAAAAATAATGCGAATATTCGAGAGCATTCAAAGTCATTTTATAAGACGCATCTTACTGATAATCTTCACCTTTGGACTAACAATTTCCGGAGTTTTCGCAACGGCAAATCCTGAAAACACCCAAGAGGAAACGGAGGAATTAAACGTAGGGAAATTGATTTTTGAGCACGTCTTAGATGCGCACGATTGGCATATTCTTACCTGGAAAGGTCATCATGTTTCAATACCCTTGCCAGTAATTCTTTACAGCCCGGGAAAAGGTCTGGAGGTATTTATGTCTAGTCAGTTTCACCATGGACATTCTGGTTATAATGGATACAAATTGGAAGATGGTCATATTGTCGCTGAAGACGGTTCAGCGTTTTATGACTTGTCTATTACCAAAACCGTAGCAGCAATAATGATCAGTATTCTGTTACTGTGTGTGGTATTAATTTCAGTGGGTAATGCATATACCAGGAACAAGGGTAAGGCGCCGAAAGGAATACAGTCGGTCATTGAGCCTCTGGTAATTTTCATTAGGGATGATATAGCTAAGCCATCAATAGGAGAGGACTACTTCAGGTATATGCCATTCCTTTTAACGGCATTCTTCTTTATCTGGATAAACAACATGATGGGCTTGATCCCCATCTTTCCCGGTGGCGCTAATGTGACCGGGAATATTGCTGTGACCTTGGTTCTGGCGTTATTTACCTTCGTTATTACCACCATCAATACCAATAAAGGATATTGGATCCACATATTCAATATGCCGGGAGTACCCTGGTGGTTGAAATTTCCTATACCGTTAATGCCCATAATTGAAATATTCGGAGTGTTTTCAAAGCCCTTCGTACTAATGCTTCGATTGTTTGCTAATATTACCGCTGGTCACATGATCATTCTGGTTTTCGTAAGCATGATATTCATATTTGGGAACATGAATATATGGGTAGGATATGGTACTGCAGTGGTTTCTACTCTATTTTCTGTGGCGATGTTATTACTGGAGATATTGGTGGCCTTTCTACAGGCATATGTATTTACCTTACTATCCGCGATATACTTCGGAATGGCAAAAGTAGAGGAACATCATTAATATTGTATTTTATTTAATTTCAAATCATAACTTGTTATGTCTATTTTATCAATTTTATTGGATGCAGCGAACGGATATCTGGGCGCTGGGGTTGGGGCTGGATTAGCCGCTATTGGTGCCGGAATTGGTATCGGTAAAATCGATGGCAGTGCCTTGGAAGCAATGGCACGTCAGCCTGAAATCTCCAATGATCTTAGGGGAAATATGATTGTGGCAGCAGCCTTGGTAGAAGGAGCTGTGTTCTTTGCAATCATTATTTGTGCTTTGATCATTTTCCTAACCTAATGTAAAAAAGCTTGTATCCTTAACATTAGGTTGGGATACAAGCTTTACTTAAGATTTTAAATTATGGAATTAATAACCCCGGATATTGGTCTTATCTTTTGGATGACTCTGTCATTCGCCATGGTGATGGCAATACTGAAAAAATTTGCCTGGAAGCCAATTCTACAGGGCCTTAAGGACCGCGAGGATTCTATTAAAGAGTCCTTGTCAACCGCTGAGAAGGCCAGAGAGGAAATGGCAAAGCTGAAATCTGATAACGAGAAATTGTTGGAAGAAGCCAGACTGGAAAGAGACGAGATTATTAAAGAGGCCCTTGGAACTGCAAAAACCATCATGGCAGAGGCTAAAACTGACGCCTCTAAGATTTCAGGAAAGATGATTGAGGATGCCCAAGCATTGATCAACAGCGAGAAGCATGCAGCTTTGGCTGAGATAAAGGATCAGGTAGCTTCGTTGTCGGTGGAGATAGCTGAAAAACTCATGCGTCGAAATTTGGCTGATGACAAAAGCCAGCGAGAACTGGTTGATCAGTTCATAAAGGAAACAAATATTAACTAAATCATGTCGGAACATCGAGTAGCATCCCGATATGCCAAATCTTTGATTACACTGGCCCAAGATCAAGGGTTATTGGAAGAGGTTCATGGTGATACGCTGCTGTTTTCCAGAATCTGTAAAGAAAACAGGGATTTTACGGTAATGTT
>CAZOJZ010000570.1:0-6530 GCA_964580205.1 uncultured Roseivirgaceae bacterium | reverse complement strand
ATCTAAATAATAATTTAATGATATAGACATAGTACGTACACATTTACGTACAAAAATAGTATATTCTATTTTATTCTATATTATAAGAGCAAGTTAATATTATTAAGTATAGACGGTTTATTGGGCCTACTATCCATTTTATCATAAAATATGATTAAATAGAATAATAGTTTTCAGTCTCGTCCAGACCGCCATTGCCCGCCGGAGTTATGAAAATAACCAAGGCGGGTTGAAAAATGAAGTAGTTACAAAGTGAAAATTGTAACTGCTTTTTTATTTATAAACTATTTATAAACAAATGGTGGTAATTTCACTCTCATAGGCCGAAAGCAGACGTATTCAACACAACTCTACATTCCAACGTATTTCTCAATTTCCGTCCATAAGTCAACATCTGTCAACGCTCCCTTAATAAACTTTTCCCTTCCTCCATGTTTTAACTGGTATCCGCATCTATCATCTTTTTACTCTTTCCAGGTAACGCCGGAATCACTTATTAGCTTGTTGATGTTGTAACAGATCGAATTATATCTTGCTTGGCCTCTACATCTGGACAAAGCCAACTGCTACCCTTTCATCTTGCGCCTGTGCGGTATAAACTAATTTCATTGACCCAAATGATTATTGGTGCGTTTGATCATTTGTTCTTTATTTAATAAGCGACCGGCTTTGATGTCTTCTTCTGATTTCAATGCTCTGGTAGTAAGCTTTACTTTTAAAACCGGGTCCAACGTGGTCTTTTCTAGAATGGTACGAAGGGCTTTCAGGATGTCAACATCGTTTTCTTGTTCAATCATTTTTTGCAACTCCGTTCTTAACTCCAGCACACCCATATTAATTAGTCTATATATTCAAAGATAACTAATTATCGATCACTCTCCCATTATCAATTCATCATAATCATCCACCACCTTGTTCTCAAATGAGTCCAAATATGTCTGGGTCATGGACTCAGCGGCATGGCCTAGACCCTCCTGGATAACGGCAGTCCTGAAGTAATTATCATGCTGGTGGTTTTGGTATTATCAACGGTGTGGAATTTAGTATATGCGGTGGGAATTGGTTTGGAAATAGCATCATTAATGTTCATGAAAAAAATTGGAGATTTGACAGCCGAGCGTTCCGAGGTTAGATCGCTGCTCAAAGAAAAAGCTTGGGATGACGAGCTGGACTTCCCGGAAAGCTTAAATGAAGAAGTTTTCATAAAGCACATTAAAGGTCCATTATTTTTTGGCTCTACCAGTGATTTTCAGCAGCTAGCAAGGCAAATTCCAAAAACTGCTTCCACCATAATTATGAGAATGGGAAGAATGCAATACATTGATCAATCTGGAGTGTATGCAATGGAAGATGTGATTATTGACTTGATAAAGCAAGGCAAAATGGTATTGTTTGTAGAGGTGCTCAAACAGCCAAGATACATGCTTGAACGGATTGATATTATTCCCGATTTAGTTCCCAAGGATCAGATCTTCAAAAGTATTAAAGACTGCTTGATATGGATTAAAGAAAATGTAAATTATGCAATATCACCAATAGAGCCTGATGGCTCAAAGATAATAGCCGACAATTAACTATTCTTTTCTGGTCACATTTACAAATGACTATTTTATTAAACCAATAATATATGAAAACACAAACAAAAGAAATACAAGAAAACCTTTCTCCCAAAGATGCCCATAGAATTTTGACAGAGGGAAATAAAAGATTTGTGCAGAACGTAAAAGCTCAAAGAAACCTAAAGGAGCAAGTTATTGAAACCAGCGAGGGGCAATTTCCTTTCGCGGTTATCCTAAGCTGTATAGACTCTAGAGTACCGGTTGAACTCGTATTTGATCAGGGGATAGGGGATATCTTTAGTGTAAGAGTGGCCGGGAACATCATCAATGAAGATGTGCTGGGTTCTATAGAGTATGCTTGTAAAGTTGCCGGATCAAAAATAGTGGTAGTTTTGGGACACACAAAATGCGGTGCGGTGACTGCAGCTTGCAGAAATGTTGAATTGGGTAATATCACGGGATTATTGCAAAAAATAAAACCTGCAGTAAGTGTAATTAATCCGGAAAATAGGGAAATGGACGACCAGGCCATTGAAAAAGTAGCCATTCGAAACGTGCAATTATCGATTGAAAGAATAAGGGCAGAAAGCTCGATATTATCAAATATGGAAAGAAATAGTGAGATTGCAATTGTAGGCGCCTTGTATAGTGTAACCACAGCTGAAGTCGAGTTTTTTGAATGATAAAATTAAAATTTCAAGCAGTAAACTAAAAACCAAATGGATTATTTAGAGAAAGCACAAGACATTCAGGACAAATTGTCCAAAGGACAATTATTGGATGCATTCGAACAGTATTACCATGAAGATGTAGTCATGATTGAGGCCACCGGCGAGAGACATGAAGGCAAAGCTGCCAATAGGGAACGGGAGGAAAAATTTCTAGCCAGCATTCAGGAATGGCATGGTGGCGGGGC
Source organism: uncultured Roseivirgaceae bacterium (assembly GCA_964580205.1). GTDB lineage: Bacteria > Bacteroidota > Bacteroidia > Cytophagales > Cyclobacteriaceae > SZUA-3. The sequence goes on along the minus strand of CAZOJZ010000570.1, from coordinate 4,055 downwards.
GGTTGGGATTACTTCCAATGAAGCGGAGGGTATTACCATGGTAGAATCATGGATGGATGTAACCTTTCAAGGTGGCATGCGGCCAAAATGGGAACAAATTGCCCGACAAAAGTGGCAGGGTGATCAAATTATTGAGGAGCGATTTTATTACAATATGCCGGGCTGATTTTATTATTCCCGTTAACTGGAAAAAAGAATAATGAATACTGAAAAAATTATTGCAGTGAAGCCAATGAATTTCCCTTGGGAAACGCAGGACCCTTTTCTGTTCTGCGCCTATCACAGGGATGAGTACCCCAAAGGCAACGATCAAATGGGGCCGGATCCATCACTGATAAAAGGCAGAAATATTGGACAGGATTTTACCATAAAGGACGGCTGGCGTATGTATCATGGTCGTACCATCCCCGGCTTTCCTTATCATCCGCATCGAGGATTTGAGACCATTACCATTAATAAAGAAGGTTTTGTGGACCATTCGGATTCTTTGGGAGCGGCCGGGCGGTTTGGGCAAGGAGACGTACAGTGGATGACTGCAGGCAAAGGAGTACAGCATTCTGAGATGTTTCCACTAATCAATAAAGACAAGGACAACCCACTGGAGATATTCCAGGTTTGGCTAAATCTTCCAAAATCCAGCAAGTTCGTAGAGCCACATTTTAAAATGCTATGGAAGGACAGCATTCCGGTGGTTTCAGAAAAAGATGACAACGGGAAATCCACCTTGATTGAGGTAATCGCAGGAAATTTCAAGGACATTCAAGCTCTGGCTCCTACTCCTGATTCGTGGGCGGCAAATTCTGATAATCTGGTAACGGTATTGACCATAAAAATGGATGCTGGCGCAAAATGGACGCTTCCAGCCGCCCACGGAACAGCTAACAGGGCCCTTTATTTCTATAGAGGAAGTAGCATAACTGTTGAGGACCAAATCATCAATGAGAATCATCTAATCCAACTAAATTCCACTGAAGATATAGTCATAGAAAATGGAGATCAAGACGCTTATTTCTTAATGCTGCAAGGAAAGCCCATAGGTGAACCTGTGGCTCAGCATGGTCCGTTTGTAATGAATACCGATGAAGAGATACGGCAGGCATTTATGGATTACCAAAAAACACAATTTGGGGGCTGGCCATGGCCCCATCAAGAGCAGGTTCATGATAAGGATAAAGGGCGATTTGCCAAACATGCAGATGGCCGGGAAGAAATGCCATAATATTGACGGATTCATTTTGAAGTTCATCCATATACATTAGATTTCCGAAAATCTTCTGCTGATGAACTTAAATGTAATTCATACCGGGTATTTAAAGCTTGATGGCGGGGCCATGTTTGGGGTAGTGCCCAAGGTGATCTGGCAAAAATCAAACCCAGCCGATTCCAATAATTTGTGTACCTGGGCCATGCGCTGCCTGTTGGTGGAAACCGGGTCCCGACTGGTGTTAATAGACTGTGGCATTGGCGACAAACAAAGCGAAAAGTTCTTCAGCCATTACCATTTACACGGGGATCTTACCCTGGAAGGATCCATACAAGCTGCCGGATACAGCATCGAAGAGGTAACTGATGTTTTCCTCACTCATCTGCATTTTGATCATTGTGGCGGCGCTTTGAAAAATGGCGACCATGGTGTAATTAAACCTACCTTTAAAAACGCCAGATATTGGTCCAACCGTGATCACTGGCAATGGGCAGTGGCCCCTAATCGCAGAGAAAAGGCAAGTTTCCTTAAGGAAAACATTATTCCAATTGAAGAAAGTGGACAACTAAACTGGGTGGACATTGACCAAACCAACTGGGATCTGTTTGAGTTCATTACCGCCGACGGACATACTGAAAAGCAAATGCTTCCAAAAATTAACTACAAAGGCAAGACCCTGATATTTGTGGCCGATCTATTGCCTTCCATAGGTCATTTGCCTTTGCCGTATGTGATGTCATATGACGTTAGACCGTTGGTCACTTTAAGGGAAAAGGCCGCTTTTTTGCAAAAGGCAGCAGATGAAGAATATATCCTATTCCTTGAGCACGATCCGAATATAGAATGCTGTACGGTGAAACATACCGGGAGGGGTGTGGTGCTGGACCAGACTTTTAAGCTTGAAGAAATATAATGGCAGGAATAGGATTGGTTTTGTCTGGCGGCGGCGCCCGGGGGATTGCCCACCTGGGGGTTTTACAGGCATTTGACGATCTGGGTATTGAGATAAATGCACTATCTGGTACTAGTTCAGGTGCTATGGCCGGAGCTTTCTACGCCAGCGGCGTAGCTCCACAAAAGGTATTGGAAATCATAAAAAAGACTAAGCTGCTCTTTTTTGTTCGCCCGGCAATCAGCAAAACCGGTTTACTTAAGGTACAGAAACTGCAGGACCTCTTTTCCAAACACCTGCCTTTCAATTCTTTTCAGGAGTTACCCAAAAAATTAACCATCAACGCTACCGACGTAAAAAAGGGCGAATCTAAATATTTCGATAAAGGAGACTTAATACCAGCCATTCTGGCATCCAGTTGTATGCCGGTGATCTTTGATCCTATGGTGATCGATGGTGTGTCCTATATTGACGGAGGGATTCTTAACAATTTGCCGGTAGAGCCTTTACTACCTACTTGTGACATAGTGGTGGGTTCTCATTGTAACCCTGTTGATCACGAATTTCGGGCCAAAAATGCCAAAACGCTTTTGGAGCGAACCTTCTTGTTGGCTATTCGAAATAATACCCTGCATCGTCAACAACAATGTCATTTATTTATAGAGCCACCTGCTCTGGGGAAATATATAGGGTCAGATTTTGACAAGGCTTCAGAAATTTACCAGATTGGGTACTCATATGTTATGAGTAGAAGGAAGGAACTCCTAACTCTTATAAATAACAAATAACAATTTTCATAAAACCAATAAATTCCAAGGAACAGATGCCAGATCTCAAACAACAGATTTTGCAAGGCATTCCCGCCCTACTTCCTGACCCACTACCTTATGATCCGGAAGTAAGTCATGCCCCTGTTCGCAAGGATATTCTTACTAAAGAGGAAAAGAAATTGGCTTTGCGCAATGCGTTGCGTTATTTTCCACTAGATCACCATGCTGCGCTGGCTCCTGAGTTTGCCCAGGAGTTGGGCGACTTCGGACGTATTTATATGTATCGGTTTCGACCTTTGTACCCTATGTATGCGCGGCCAATTGAGGAATACCCGGTATGCTGTAAAGAGGCAGCAGCGGTCATGTTAATGATCCAAAATAATTTGGACCCCAGCGTTGCCCAACATCCTCATGAACTGATCACCTATGGAGGAAATGGGGCGGTCTTCCAGAATTGGGCACAGTACCTTTTGACCATGCAGTACCTGGCAAATATGACCCGGGAACAAACCCTTCACATGTATTCCGGTCATCCTATGGGCTTATTTCCCTCAAACCCCAGAGCTCCCAGAGTAGTAATCACCAATGGCATGATGATTCCCAACTATTCTAAACCAGATGATTGGGAAAAGTACAACGCCTTGGGAGTCACTCAATATGGACAAATGACTGCAGGTTCCTACATGTATATAGGCCCACAGGGAATCGTACATGGTACCGCCATCACCTTAAAGAATGCGGGGAGAAAAATTGGTTTTCAGGACCTCAGCGGCAAATTATTTGTTTCTTCCGGGTTGGGAGGAATGAGTGGCGCCCAGCCCAAAGCGGGCAACATTGCCGGATGCATATCAGTAATTGCGGAAGTTAATCCTGGTCCTGCAAAAAAAAGGCATCAACAAGGTTGGGTCGATGAACTGATCACAGATATGGATCATCTTATTGAGCGTATTACCGGGGCAAAAGCAAGTAAAGAAGTAGTTTCCCTGGCCTGGATAGGCAATGTTGTAGAAGTTTGGGAACGATTAGCTGTGGAATCCATCAAGGTTGATTTGGGATCTGACCAAACTTCCTTGCACAATCCCTGGGCTGGTGGGTATTATCCAGTTGGCTTGAGCTTCGATGAATCCAATCAGATGCTGGCCACTGACCCAGGCGCATTTCAGGTCAGGGTTCCGGAGAGTCTGCGTCG
>CAZOJZ010000569.1:0-2482 GCA_964580205.1 uncultured Roseivirgaceae bacterium | reverse complement strand
GTGAATCCGGGCATAGGATGTAGCGCAATTGCCACCATGGAGATTCTGGATGATCCGGCGGAGCTCACCATAACTCAGGCGGATATGACCATCACCCCTCAGGACGATTGTACTCCGGAAAATGGTACGGCAATGATAAATGCGGTGCGAGAGGATGGAGTAGCGGTAGCCTACAACGGCGCCAACTATGATTTTGAGTGGTACGATGCCGGCTTGAACTTAATGGCGGCTCCGGTACCGGCCAACATACTAACCGGACTGGCCGCAGGCACCTACTATGTAGTGGCCATTAATACGGTTACGGGTTGCCGCAGCAGTCAGGTAGCCTTTGTTGTGTTAGATGAAACAGCGTCTCCTGTTCTTGAGCTTACCAGTTTTGCAAATCCTACTCAATGTGATGGTTTGAATCAACCGGGTAGCTTAATAATTTCAGCTGACGGAATCGCGGATGTAGTTCTTTACACCTATGAGTGGTACAGTGGTGGTCAACCAGTTGGTGGAGCGCCCATAATCGCCAATAACTTTGTTGCCAGTAACTTAGCTGTGGGTACTTATACTGTGGTTGTTACAAACAATTCCACTGGTTGTAGCAGCATGGCAAGCTACACTTTGCAAACTGAGGTGGTGGTACCCATCGTTTCGGCTTCCAGTGAACCGGTTACCAATTGTGATGTACCAAACGGAAGCCTGTTTGCTACGGTTATTAATACGATAGCCACCTATGATTTTAACTGGTATGCAGGTACTGATACCTCAGTTCCGCCATTGTTTACCGGACAAACAGTTGACAATGTAAATCCAGGCCTTTATACGGTGATTGCCATAGATCAATCTGACCCTGGTTGTATCTCATTAGAAGACACGGTAACTATTCAGGATTCAAGATTCGTTGGATTCAACGTAATGATTGAAACGGTAGCGCCACTTTCGAACTGCGATCCAGGAAACCCCAACGGTGTTTTATCAGCATCCGTTAATGGTGATGTTACCAGCCATGTGTTTGAATGGTTCCTGGGGACCGACCTTACAGCGCCACCTGTACAAATAGGTAGTGTGGCCACTGGGTTAAGCGATACCTTATATACCGTAGTTGCCACGGATGTAATAACGCAATGTCAAAACACTGCAGAATTTACACTTGGTTCAGCGTTTTTGCCAATACCGGCAGCTGATGCCGTAGTAACCGATGGCACCAGTTGTTTAGTAGGTAACGGATCGATTCAAGCTACTGTGGGCGGAAACGTAAAGGACTATACCTTCGATTGGTACCCGGGAGACCAGGTTACTGGTGCCGCAATATTTAGCGGCCCTGATCTAATAGGGTTGAGCAATGGGGAACAGTACACAGTAACTGCCACATCAAACACCACGGGATGTACTTCACCCGGAGTTACAGTTACCGTAGGAGAAAATATTCAATTACCGGAGTTCGATGTTTCCATTGACAATGCTACCTGTCTGGATCAAAACGGTTCTGCCACCATCCATGTATATGACACAGCCAATGTAGCGCTAATACAATGGTCAAATGGTGTGGTGGGTGCAGAACTAAGAAACTACCCTGCAGGAAGATATATGGTCACTGTTACTGATACACTAGGATGTGAAAACTCTCAAATGGTAGATATTGAGTCTGAAATTAATGTATACAACGGTGTTTCGCCCAATGGAGATGGATACAACGATATCTTTCATATAGACTGTATTGGGAATTTTCCCAACAATATTGTGTACATCTATAATAGAGCAGGCCAATTGGTATATGTAGCAGAGGGATATGATAATAGTAGCATATTCTTTGACGGACTCGGTAATGAAGGGATTTACCTGTCAGGAAACCGACTGCCTGATGGGACTTATTACTATGTTATTGATAAAAGAAATGGGTCAGAGCCAGTGGCCGGATACCTTGAATTATTGAGATAATAGTGAAAAAAGGTGGATTGGAAATACTGATTATTTGTTTTCTGGTAGTGGCTGTACAGCATGCTTCTGCTCAGCAGAAGGCGGTATTATCACAATATATGTTCAATGGACAAGTAATCAATCCGGCGTATTCCGGAGTCCATGAAAAGTTCAGCGCCACTGCTTTATACAGGAATCAATGGGTAAATCTGGAGGGAGCTCCTACTATCCAAACATTGACCGTAAATTCCGGGTTTAAGAGAAATCGCACCGGAGTGGGTATTATGATTAGCAATGATAAATTAGGGATCCACCGTGACCTTAGTGTGTATCTTAGTTACAGTTATAAAATCCAGTTTAATAATGGGGCGTTGTCGATGGGACTACAAGGCGGCTTTAACCATCTTCAATCTGATTTCAACAAGTTGAATCTAAAGAATTCGGGTGGCCCAATTCTGGCGGGAACCCGGGGAGAATTTAATCCCAATTTTGGTGCAGGTTTGTTCTACTATTCTGATATCGCCTATGTTGGTATTTCCGTGCCATTTATTTTAAGTAACAAGATCATTTCAGACGA
>CAZOJZ010000568.1:0-9198 GCA_964580205.1 uncultured Roseivirgaceae bacterium | reverse complement strand
TTTCTAAGGCAATACGCCGATCTTGATGCGGTAATGAAAAATGCGTTTGATCAATACATAAATGATGTAAAGAGCAATGACTTTCCAAATAAGAAGGAAAGTTATTAACACCTGTTAATAGGCTGACTATTGAGGGTGTTTGAATGACAATTAATTCCTATCTTCGCCCTCGCATTATGCTTTATACACCTAAAATATAATTCCGATAATGAGTGAGAACATAATAACCATTGAAGATGGAAAGCTGGTAGTACCAAACCAGCCAACCATTCCCTTTATTGAGGGAGATGGTACAGGTATTGATATATGGCCAGTCTCCAAATTGGTCATTGATGCTGCCATTGAGAAAGCATATGGTGGATCGAGAAAGATCCAGTGGAAAGAAGTACTTGCAGGTGAGAAGTCCTATAAAGATAATGGAAACTGGCTCCCAGATGAAACTTTGAAAGCTTTCAGGGAATATCTGGTGGGAATTAAAGGCCCGTTGACTACCCCGATCGGTGGGGGTATTCGATCATTGAACGTGGCTTTGAGACAAAAACTTGACTTATTCGCATGTGTACGTCCAGTACGTTGGTTTAACGGAGTGCCTTCACCAGTAAAAGATCCAAGCACCACCGATATGGTAATTTTCCGTGAAAATACCGAAGATATTTATGCCGGGATTGAATTTCAGGAAGGATCACCCGATGCTGATCGTTTTAGTGATTTATTAAGAGAGGCTTTTCCTGAGAAGTTTGACAAAGTTAGATTTCCGGGATCTACAGGGTATGGTTTGAAACCAATTTCCAGGGAAGGTACAGAGCGCCTGGTAAAATCAGCAATTGATTTTGCCATTGACAAGAAACGGGAATCGGTTACCCTGGTACATAAGGGCAACATTATGAAATATACCGAAGGTGCTTTTATGGATTGGGGGTATGCCCTGTCGAAAAGGGAATACGGTGCCCATGATTATCAGGGCGGTCCGTGGCAGGTTATTGAGAAGGATGGACATCAGGTGGTGATCAAAGACGTGATTGCAGATGCCTTTTTACAACAAATCCTCACCCGCCCTAAAGAGTATTCCGTCATTGCCACTATGAATTTGAATGGTGATTACATTAGTGATGCATTAGCTGCAATAGTTGGTGGAATTGGAATTGCTCCGGGAGCAAATATTAACTATACTACCGGCCATGCAATTTTTGAAGCAACTCATGGTACAGCCCCAAAATACGCTGGTCAGGACAAAGTGAATCCGGGTTCTTTAATACTCTCTGGAGCCATGATGTTGGAGCATTTGGGATGGGAAGAAGCTGCCGGACTCATTTACAAGGGTCTGGAAGGTGCTATCGCCCAAAAAAGGGTTACTTATGATTTTGAACGTTTGATGGATGGAGCTACTCTATTAAAATGTTCCGAATTCGGACAAGAAATTATCAACAGTATGTAGTTGAGCTACTATCTGCCACTTTTTCCGCTCAACCTGGTGGCCTTTCCACAGAAAAGACTGAATCTTCACATATTCGAGCCCCGCTGAAATTTTGTAGTTTGTATTTATGAAAATTTTGACCACCACACAGATCAGGTCAGTAGATGCCCATACTATTGCCAATGAACCAATACACTCCATTGATCTTATGGAAAGGGCCTCAATAGCGTTTGTTGAGGCTTATTTAGGTATTCCGGTGGGTCAATCTCCGGTTACTGTGGTCTGTGGGCAAGGTAATAACGGAGGTGACGGATTGGCTATTGCCCGTTTATTGAAGCAAAGAAATTATCAGGTGGAGGTTTGGCTGGTAAAGCTGGGTCCCAGGTACTCTGTAGATAATAAGACAAATTTGAAGCGCTGGATGGAGTTGGGAGGCGTGCTGGAAATTGAAGAATCGGGGCAATTGAAAGAGCTGGCGCCGAAGGGAGTGATCATCGATGCTTTATTTGGATCTGGAATCGGCCGTGAAGTCAGTGGCTTGGCTGCTGAGGTAATCAATATTATAAACAAAAGTAGTTGCATTGTGGTAGCGGTGGATATGCCATCCGGGTTGTTTGGCGAGCAGGCTAACCCGCCAGGTGCAATTATAGAAGCAGATTATACGCTTAGTTTTCAGGTGCCAAAATTGGCATTTTTTCTTCCTCAAAATCAAAAATATGTGGGTGACTGGTGCATCTTGGACATAGGATTGGACCAGCAATTCATTGGTCAGTTGCAGGTTGATCAATTTTCAGTGGACCTCCCCCTAATTCAGGGCTTTCAGCGAGAGCAACACAAATTTGCACATAAGGGAAACTTCGGCCACGCTCTATTAGTGGTGGGAGCAAAAGGTAAAATGGGAGCAGCGGTGCTGGCAGCAAAAGCAGCTCTTAGGGGAGGCCTGGGGTTGTTAACCATTCATTCCCCATCTTGTGGACACCAGATTATTCAAATTGCTGTTCCGGAAGCTATGTGTCAGTTGGATGCTGATGAAGAAAAATGTACCGAGGTGCCAGTATCCGATGCTATTACCACCATTGGAGTTGGTCCCGGCCTTGGCACCGCAAAGGAAACTGTCAAGGGGTTTAAGAAATTATTGGAAAATACCCATAACCCGATGGTTATTGATGCTGATGGTTTAAATATAATAAGCCAGTACCGCGAGTGTTTGCAATTGTTACCACAACAGTCCATACTAACTCCTCACCCAAAGGAATTTCAACGTCTGGCAGGTGAGGCGACGGATGATTATCACCGATTGCAACTTCAAGTGGAGTTTGCCAGTAGGTATGATGTTGTGGTGGTTTATAAAGGGGCCCATACAACGGTAGCTCTTCCAAATGGAAAACTATTTTTCAATACCACTGGAAATTCCGGAATGGCTACTGCTGGTAGCGGTGATGTTCTAACAGGTCTTATTACCGGATTGTTAACCAGAACCAAAGACCCGGTGCTAGCCGCGGTGGTGGGAGTATATCTTCACGGTTTGGCCGGTGACTTGGCAGCTAAGGCCAATTCAAAGCCAGCATTGACCGCAGGAGATATTATTCAGCAGATTGGGCCTGCAATAAGAATTTCTAACCTACAGCTGTAATATTTTTAGCAAGAAATCAGCGGTAACGAACAAACTTTGAGATTATTATTTATTATTTTTGTCTCGAGAGCTTTCAACATTAAAATCTCTTTATCGTTAAAATAAAAATAGAAATCTTCCTAAAGATGGGATCTTTTTGATTTTATTTTAGTTATATTAAAGTATATGAGGAAACTCCTACTTTTATCTATCATACTACTTTTAACCGTCTCAATTGGATTTTCACAAGAATCCAAAGAAGGGAAGGGGTATGTAGGTGAAAACAATAAGCTGACCCAGAGGTCCTTAGATCTGGAGCAGATTGTGGAGATTTATCCCAATCCCGCGATTGATTTCCTAAATATTGATATAAAAGGTGAAGGTCTGGTTCAGATCGAATTCGAGGTATATGATATTATAGGGAACTCCCTAAAGGTATATCCTGAAAAACTAAGCAGTAATAAATACCGTGTGCCGGTTGGTGACTTGCATTCTGGTTACTACATGCTTATTATTAGGGATCCTTATAGCCGCTACCGGCGAATCTTTAAATTCGGGAAACGGTAGTTCTTAAAATTCTGCATTCCCCGGTGTCCTGGGAAATGGTATTACATCACGGATATTGGTCATACCGGTAACAAATTGAACCAGTCGTTCAAATCCCAAACCAAATCCACTGTGGGGTACACTCCCGAACCTGCGTAGGTCGAGATACCACCAAAGGTCTTTTTCGGGGATGTCCATTTCCTTCATTCGTGCCTCCAATTGATCCATACGCTCCTCTCTTTGCGAACCACCAATGACCTCTCCAATAATGGGGAACAATACATCCATGGCTGCAACGGTACGTCCATCGTCATTTGAACGCATATAAAACGCCTTTATATCTTTAGGGTAGTTATAAATGATCACAGGCTTTTTGAAACATTTCTCCACCAGATACCTTTCATGTTCAGATTGCAGATCAATTCCCCAACCATCAATAGGAAATTGGAATTTCCCCTTTTTATTGGGTTTGCTGTTTTTAAGGATCTCAATGGCCTCAGTGTAATCGATACGTTCGAATTGATGATCACTTACAAGTTTTAGGCGTTCAATCAGGTTCAGTTCTTGTCGCTGAAGTTGCGGTTTTTGCTGCTCCTCCTTAACCCCTCGATCGTTAAGAAATTCAAGGTCATCAGGGCTGTGTTTAAGTGCATAGTTTACCAGGTATTTTAGGAAGGCTTCTGCCAGGTCCATATTATCGTTCAAATCATAATAGGCCATTTCTGGTTCGATCATCCAGAATTCGGCCAAGTGTCTGGACGTATTGGAATTCTCTGCCCGGAAAGTTGGCCCAAATGTGTATACCAATCCCATGGACTGTGCAAATGCTTCCACCTCTAGTTGGCCAGAAACTGTCAGATTGGTTTCTTTACCAAAAAAATCCTTCGAATGGTCAATCTTACCCTTATCATTTAACGGGGGATTTAGCCCGTCTAGAGTACTTACTCTAAACATTTCCCCAGCGCCTTCAGCATCGGATCCGGTGATTATGGGAGTATGTATATTAAAGAATCCCCGGTCGTTAAAGAACTGATGCGTGGCGAATATCATAGCATGCCTCAATCGAAACACCGCACCGAAGGTTTGGCTGCGAGGCCTTAGATGAGCAATTTCCCTGAGGAACTCCAAAGAGTGTTTCTTTGCCTGTAACGGGTAATTTTCAGGGTCTGCTTCACCATTTACCTCAATATTAGCGGCTTCTAATTCTACTTTTTGCCCTTTTCCCTGGGATGCTTTGATAGTCCCGGTTACCGATAAACTAGCACCACTGTTGATCTTTTTTAATAGCGATTCTCCCAGATGTTCAGGATTTCCAACAACTTGGAGGTTTTGAATGGTGGACCCGTCATTCAGAGAAATAAATACCACATTTTTACTTTCTCTTTTATTTCTAACCCATCCCTGGACTGCAATTTGAGTATCAAGAATGGCGCCGGATACCAACTCGGAGATCCTGTACTTGGCAATAGATAACACCGTGAAATTTTGTTGAATTTTGCTTAAATACTTACTTTTCCTTACCAAAATAACCGACTCAAACTATATTGCACTTTATGCGCGCTGTTATCTTGGATAAGCGAGTGCAAAACAACTATAATTTCGCTGTTTTAGCAAAGAAACAAAGAATTATAATAAATTTGTTTAAGTGTAACGGGACGTATTTATGCTATTAGCTGCATGCAAAAACTTGGCTTAATACAAAGTTTAAATCAGAAGCTTTCTCCCCAACAAATCCAGTTCATTAAACTTCTGCAAATACCTACAGCGGAGTTGGATACCCGGATAGAAGAGGAGTTGGAGATAAACCCTGCTCTGGAGGAAGGATTGGAGGAGAAGGAGGATGAGATGGACAGTGTACCAGAGGAAGAACCGGCGTCTGATAAGGAAGAGGAAGTCAATGTAGAAGACTATCTGCAAGAGGATGATTTTAGGGGTTACAAAATGCATGGGGATGGGAATTATGTAGAGGATGATAAGGAAATGCCTATTCCTATGGCTACTACGCTCAATGACCAACTGATGTCTCAACTTGGATTTATTGGTCTGGACGAACGGCAGACCATCATCGGAAAGCAGCTAATCGGAAGTATTGAAGCAGATGGTTATATACGCCGGGAGCTGGAAGCCATAATTAATGACCTTGCATTCTCTCAAAATATCGAAACAGAGTTGGAAGAATTGGAGGAGATTCTTCTCATGATTCAGACTTTTGACCCACCGGGGATTGCTGCCAGGAATCTTCAGGAGTGCCTGCTAATTCAGTTGGAAAGGAAGAAAGAGCATTCCAAAGAAGTACAGACAGCAATAAATATTCTTACTCGTTGTTTTAATGAATTTACCAAGAAACACTATCAAAAGATCATTAAAAAGCTGGACCTGGAATCGGAGGAGGAACTCAAGGATGCCATTCAATTGATCACCAAACTAAACCCCAAACCAGGGGGTGTTTCCAGTAGCCTGGTAAAGACGCAATACCGTATTCCCGACTTCACAATTGAAAATGAGGACGGCGTTCTAGTGGTGACATTAAATTCACGGAACGCCCCTGAACTGAGGATAAGCAGGTCTTATTCTGAAATGATGGACAGCTACAAAAAAAGTGACAAGAAGGATAAGAAATTAAAAGAGACCGTCACATTTGTTAAACAAAAACTAGATTCCGCAAAGTGGTTTATTGACGCAATTAAACAAAGGCAGCAAACCCTTTTAAACACCATGACCGCCATTATGGAATATCAATACAATTTTTTCCTGGAAGGTGAAGAAAGTAGTCTCCGTCCTATGATTTTGAAGGATATTGCAGAAAAAATACATATGGACATCTCAACGGTATCCCGGGTAGCTAACAGCAAAAGTGTTCAAACAGAGTTTGGTGTTATCCCATTAAAGTATTTCTTCTCAGAAGGGATTTCCACCGAATCAGGGGAAGAAGTGAGCAGCCGGGAGGTAAAACATTTCCTTAAATCATTAATTGAAATGGAAGATAAGCGCAAGCCGCTTTCTGATGATAAACTTGAGAAACTTCTGAAGGAAAAGGGTTACATAATTGCTCGCAGGACGGTAGCAAAATATCGGGAACAATTGGCTATTCCAGTGGCTAGATTAAGGAAAGAGCTGTAGTGGTAGGGAAACTAGCCAGGCTTTTAACAATTATATTTCATCCTCTTTGGATACCCACCTATCTTTTTGCTATTATTTTTAGGTATAAGCCGGAACTGGCCGCGCCAATTACCATAGAGATAATGCCCAGGATGTTGGCAATAATTTTTGCCTTAACGGGTATCATTCCATTGGTAACCATGATGGTAATTCGATTGCCGTATTTCAAAATGATCGCCCGGCTATGGGCCAGGCAGTTGAGCAATGGTGGTATCCCCAAATCATCACTGCAGTTACGGCATCAAATGACCATGGTCCAAAGACAATCTCTGATAAGAAGTTTGGACATGTATACGCGCTCTGAACGAGTAATCCCTTTCTTTGTAATTACCGCTTTCTACATGGCCATTTGTGTAATGATGAGCAGCCGGTTAGGATGGGGGAGTTTCTTCATCATGGTTATGCTCACCATCACCGTAACCAGCCTGATGGTTTCCATAATTACCCTGTATTGGAAGATAAGTGTGCACAGCGTTGCTGTCAGCAGCCTGGTGGGATTTCTACTGGCGGTTACATTATTAAGAGCAGAAACGGCCTTGTTATTCCCTTCGGCAGGTTGTATTACCATTGCCGGGGCAGTTATGTCTTCAAGATTATACTTGAATGTACATACACCATCGCAGGTAGCATGGGGCTGTTTGACCGGCTTCTTAATCAGTTTTTATGCAACATGGATGTACTTTTAATATAATTATGAATTATGAGTTAGAAATTATGAATTGGCGCTTGTCTTCCATTGTCGCAACCTGAACTTACAGCATGAAATCTAAATCCATCAACTTTAATTATTTGGAGTATAGGCTTGATAATGGCGTGGCCACTATAACCCTGGATCGTCCGGAAGTCTATAACGCCTTTAATGACGGCCTAACCTATGAATTGCAAACCGCATTAAAATCTGTCAGGAAAGATCCAGAGGCAAGAGTAGTGGTTATCACCGGAGCCGGTAAAGCCTTTTGTTCAGGACAGGACCTGAAAGATGCCTCTAACCACCCTAATCGAGTGTTTTCTGAATCCATTCACAAGCGGTACAATCCATTGATCAAGGCTGTCCGTACCCTGCCAAAGCCGGTAATTTGCCGTTTGAACGGCGTGGCTGCCGGAGCCGGTTGCAGCTTGGCGCTGGCCTGTGATCTAATATTGGCGGCAGAATCAGCCCAGCTCATTGAAGTATTTGTAAATATTGGACTTGTTCTGGATTCTGGCTCCAGTTATTTTCTTCCCAGAGCGGTAGGCTATGCCAGGGCCTTTGAACTTAGTACCATGGGGACCCGGTTATCAGCTGCTCAGGCCCTGGAATGGGGGATGATTAATGCTGTGGCTCCGTTGGAGGAACTTAATGCATTAGTGCAAACTTATACAGAATACTTTGCCAAAGCGCCGACCAAATCCATTGGATTGATCAAGAAGATGCTTAATAAGTCTCAGGGATCTACTTTGGATGAAATGCTTGAGTATGAAGCTTATTGTCAAGATATAGCGGGAGCAACTGAAGACCATCAGGAAGGAATCCGGGCTTTTTTGGAAAAGCGTCCGCCTGAATTTCAAGGCAAATAAACCAGGTCAAAAAATACTAATGGCTAATCCCACCTGAGTTTGAAAGGTTTCTGTAGCTTCTGGCCCCAGTCCTTTCTCAAACATGTCGTTTAGCGCATAATAATAATACACAGAAATACCTGCAATCCCCAGGCTCCCTTGCAGTCCGTATCGAAAACGGTTGAGTTCAAAACGGTCTTTGGTTTTTAACTTTTGACCTTCACCTAGCCTTTCATTTTTGATTTTAGTATGACTACTAATCAATATTCCTACCTTTCCACCTACGGCCAATTTGATACTTTTCTTGAAATTATTCTTGTTAAAATGAAACCGCAATTCCAACGGCACTTCAATATAGGTAGTAGCCAGTTTGGTCTTTTTCACTTCACCAAATTCAAGCACATCTAAAGGCTCTAGACTTATTGTGTTGTCAAGATTTCGGACCAGGGTTACGTTTTCATCAAAACTGAACTTATCGGTGCCAATCCCAAATCCGGGATGAAGGGAAAAAGCAGATTTACCCAAACGAACAGAATATAGATATTGTGCATTGAATGCCTTTGATCCCCAAAACCCTATATCCATGCTTTCCGGATTATCAATCAGGAAGTTAAATCCCAACTGAATCCTGAGTGCACCGGGCAGATCTGGAGAGGAGGCTGATTGGGAATATAAACTTGAACTATAAAGGAGCGCCAGAGCGGCAATAAGTAACCTCATTGTGTTCAAAAGCAATTTTGTAAAATTTATCCGGCAAAGATACTATTTTGTGTCCATTAGCAATGGATATATTTTATAAAGCTAATTTATTACTTACATTTGCAGCCTTGAATAACATTTTTTAACGGTTGGAACCATCGGTTGCCGCTAAAGCACCCAGGACCCGTAGCATAACTGGATAGTGCACCTGACTACGAATCAGGAGGTTGGA
>CAZOJZ010000567.1:0-3972 GCA_964580205.1 uncultured Roseivirgaceae bacterium | reverse complement strand
TAGATATGGATCCATCCAGAATGGTAGTTGAAGTAACTACATCCGATCGCAAAGTAGGGTTTGGATAGCTTCCCTGAAGATCACCCCCGGCAATATCTGAAAATGCTCCAAGGCCCACAACCCAGGT
The DNA here is from genome assembly GCA_964580205.1 of uncultured Roseivirgaceae bacterium. GTDB lineage: Bacteria > Bacteroidota > Bacteroidia > Cytophagales > Cyclobacteriaceae > SZUA-3. The sequence continues at coordinate 3,845 of CAZOJZ010000567.1, read as the reverse complement.
GGTGTCAACCCAGTGAAAGAACTGCTTAAGATCGGTATCAAATACTACCAGTCCGGTTTCTCCACTTCCCAAAGATGAGGTCATTCCCTGACGTTGTGTAGTGGTAATTCTGGGCATCAACATTCCCTGATTTCCATTGGGGCTTACCAAATCCAAGACAGCATTGGAATTAGGGGTTGGAGTGCCGATTCCGACAGTATTTTGCGCTTTTATGTCAGATTCACTCAGTATCAGTGCAAATATTACCAGGGAACAGGCAAGCAATAGATTACAGGTGAGACCAGTTTTTATCATTATATTAGGTTTTTAGAACTTCACAGGTATAAAAAGGCCTGCTTTAGTCCCTGAAGTATGAACTTTTATTAAATACAAAGTATTGGTTTCACCCCTGATTAAGAATTTAAACAGGGGCATTAATTAGCACGTGTAAGGTCTGCAGAGAATTTGTTGCGTGTGGCGCGTGGCTTATGGTGCTTAGCGCCTGGCGGGTTGCGTTGTTGCAGTATTCTAAGCTATGCAATCGGCGAGTTTCACTTTTTGGATTTATCAGGGAAGAAGTGCTTTTGAAAAATAAGGATTATGGCAACGCCGATGAAAATTGACGCATCAGCCACATTGAAGATTGGTCGAAAAAATTCAAAGCTTTGCCCTGCCCAAATCGGCAACCAACTTGGAAAAGTGGATTGGATTATGGGAAAATAGAGCATGTCAATTACCTGGCCATGAAACCAGGGGGTAACTGCATCCAGGGGAGCGTTATCTAGAAATACCCCATAAAATACACTGTCAATCAGGTTTCCCACCGCACCGCCAAGAATTAACGCTATTGACCAACATAAGCCTTGCGGTACCTGTCTATTGATTAGAGAAATCAAGTAATATCCGATCCCTCCCATGGCAATCAAGCGAAACACCGTCAACAGCAATTTGCCGTATTCCCAGTCAACCTTGAGCCCAAACGCCATACCACTGTTAAGTATGTAGTGGATCCGAAACCAATCACCGAAGACGGAAAACTCACTGTTCAGTGCCATATTGGAATGTACTGCCAACTTAACCGCCTGGTCAACAGTAATCACTAATACTGAGATCAGTAAATATTTTGTGTATTTCAAAGGGACCTGGTTTTAAATGCTACCTCATCAGGGGAAGATGATTCAGTAAATACGAATCGTTTCTGAAAAACTAATATAAATGTGACTCCAACAAAAATACTGGCATCCGCTATATTAAAAACAGGTCTAAAAAACTGAAAAGCCTGACTGCCCCAAACCGGGAACCATTCTGGAAAGGTTCCATGGTACAATGGGAAATACAGCATATCAATCACCTGCCCATGAAACCAGGGAGAAACTGCATTGCCAGGGGCATTATCAAGTATAACCCCATAAAACGTGCTATCGATCACGTTACCCAGAGCACCTGCCAGAATCAATGACAAGGAAATCAACATGGAACTATGGATGTTCTTTCTGGCCATGAAGTAGAGATAATAAGCAATACCTACCACAGCCAGTATCCGGAAGATACTCAGCAGAAGTTTACCGTATATGAAATCGAATTCTATTCCGAAAGCTATGCCCGGGTTCAGTACATAGTGCAATTTAAACCAATCTCCAAGTACTGCAGTTTCTTCGCCCAGTTCCATATTTAGATGAACCATTAACTTGGAGCTTTGATCTGCCAAAACAATGAACAAGCTTATAATATAATATTTAATATACTCCATCAGGGATTAAACTCCAATTTTCACCTTTAGCTTAATCTCATCCATTTCTAACAGTTTCCCGTCCTTCAACTTTTCCTGAAATTTTAGTGACAGCGCTTGAGTTTCCTGGCATATATACTTCTGATTAGCTTCCAAGGCCTTGTTTACCAGGTGATTGTTCTTTTCAAAAACAATATTAATCTTGTCTTGAACTTCCAGTCCCATCTCTTTCCTCAAATTCTGAACCCTATTGATCACGTCCCGTGCAATACCTTCCTTTTTAAGGTCCTCGGTTATAGTAATATCCAAAGCCACTGTTAGCGACCCTTCATTTGCTACGGACCAACCTGGGATGTCTTCGGAAATGATCTCGATATCTTCTACTGTTAAGTACACTGTTTGATTGCCTATGTGGACCTCAAGTTGACTTCCCTGTTCCAATACCTTGATTTCGTCATGATGGAAATGCTGTATCTTATTACTCAACTCCTTCATGAGTGGGCCATATTTTTTACCCAGTCTTCTGAAATTTGGTTTTGCTCTTTTTACCAGAATACCGGAAGTGTCATCTACGTATTCAACTTCCTTAACATTTACCTCCCACTTGATCAAATCCTCCACAGATTGGATCTGATGTCGGGTTTTCTCTCTGAGTATGGGAATTAACACCTTAGTCAAAGGTTGTCGTACCTTAATTCTATGCTTTTTCCGTAGGCGGTGTACCAAGGAGCTTATATCCTGTGCCAGGTGCATCTTTTCTTCCAATTCCTGGTCCACTTTACCCTCGTCTGAGACCGGGAAACTACTCAAATGCACAGAATCATGAGCTTCCTTTCCACTTACGATATTCAAGTCACGATACAGATGATCAGAATAGAATGGGGCCACTGAAGCTGAAAGCTTTGCAATTACCTTCAGACAATGATATAAGGTCTGGTATGCCGCTACCTTGTCCATGCTAGCTGCGGATTCCAGCGAAGCGGGGTTCCAAAAACGCTTGCGATTCAACCTCACATACCAGTTGCTAAGATCCGCAACTACAAAGTCCTGGATTGCACGGGTGGCTTTGGTTGGCTCATAGTCGTCATAAGCTTTGTCCACTTCTTTTATCAGGCTATTCAACCTTGACATTATCCAGCGGTCACTTTCTTTTAGATGTTGCGGATCAACATCTTCCTGAGAGAATGTAAAGCCGTCAATATTGGCGTACATTGCAAAAAAAGCATATGTGTTTTGCAAGGTCCCGAAAAATCTTCTCTGGGTTTCCTGGACCCCTGATATATCAAATTTCAGATTATCCCAGGGATTGGCGTTGGTGATCATGTACCATCGAGTGGCATCAGCCCCATACTCATCGATGGTATTGAAAGGATCTACGGTATTCCCCAAACGTTTAGACATTTTATTGCCGTTTTTATCCAAAACGAGTCCATTGGAAATCACGTTTTTAAATGCCACCGAATCAAACAACATTCCTGCAATGGCGTGTAGCGTGAAAAACCAACCACGCGTCTGATCTACGCCTTCTGCAATAAAATCAGCTGGAAATGCCGCTTTGAACTTCTCTTTATTTTCAAACGGAAAATGCCACTGCGCATAGGGCATTGCACCAGAGTCAAACCAAACATCGATAAGGTCCGGTTCTCTAAACATTTTATGGCCTTGGGAGCTTACCAATATTACCTCATCAACAAATGGGCGGTGAAAATCAAAATCATCAGTTAGGGATTCCTTCATAAAACCCTTTGCCACGGATTTTACAACTGCTTGTTTTAGTTCTTCAAACGAACCTATGCAGCGCTCCTCGGTACTATCTTCAGTTCTCCAGATTGGTAAGGGTGTGCCCCAAAATCTTGAACGACTAAGATTCCAGTCTACCAGATTTTTCAGCCAGTTGCCGAATCGCCCACTACCGGTAGATGCTGGCTTCCAGTTAATTTGTTGGTTCAACTCTACTAACCTTTCCTTGAAGGCTGTGGTTTTAATAAACCAGCTGTCCAATGGGTAGTACAATACTGGTTTATCAGTTCTCCAGCAGTGAGGGTACGAGTGCTCGTACTTTTCAACTTTAAAGGCCTTATTTTCTTCCTTTAATTTAATGGAAATCAGAACATCCGTGGATTTGTAGTTGTGATCA
>CAZOJZ010000566.1:0-2031 GCA_964580205.1 uncultured Roseivirgaceae bacterium | reverse complement strand
TCCCTGGCCTTAAGGTATATAACAGATCCGCCGTTCAGGCATCAAGTAGAGGTATTCAAAGTAAGTCCCAACCGGGTGTGTTTCGAAAAGGAGATCATGGACCACTTTAGATTGGTATTTGAGAAAGTCTAATTCAATTGCAAATTAACGGATTACCAATTGATGGTTGATATTTGTGATTTGCCTTCGGCCTTTAGGCTAAAACGTCACGTACTACCCGTCCATGTACATCTGTCAATCGATATCGCCGGCCCTGATGTTTGAAAGTAAATAACTCATGGTCAATACCCAGGAGATGCATTATGGTGGCTTGAAAATCGTGCACATGTACTGGGTTTTCGACAGGGTTAAAACCAAAATCATCAGAAGCCCCAAAGGATAAACCCGGCTTTACTCCAGCGCCGGCCATCCATATGGTAAATACATAGGGATGATGGTCGCGGCCCCAGTTTTTAAAATCTTCAATTTTACCCTGAAGGAATGGTGTCCTCCCAAATTCTCCACCCCAAATTACCAGTGTGTCATCCAGCATGCCCCTTTGTTTGAGGTCTTTGATCAAAGCGGCACTGGGAGCATCGGTGTCCTGGCACTGTACTTTTAACTGATAGTTCAAATTTCTATGTTGGTCCCAGCCTGCATGCATACATTGAACAAAGCGCACACCTCTCTCTGCCAGCCTTCTGGCCATCAGGCAATTGTAGGCAAAACTTCCTTTGAGATGCACGTCCGGTCCATACATATCCAGTATATGCTGGGGTTCAGAAGAAAAGTCCGTGAGCTCCGGAACACTCATTTGCATTTTATAGGCCATTTCATATTGGGCAATTCGGGTGGCAATCTCAGGATCTCCATATTCCTGAAGGTTGATCTCATTTAATGCTTCAATATCCCCAAGAATGTCCAGGCGCATTTGCCGGCTCACTCCCTGAGGATTTTTCAAATAGAGCACCGGATCGCCGCCACCTCTGAATTTTACTCCCTGAAATTGAGTGGGCAGAAATCCACTGCCCCAATAATAGTCGTAAAAAATCTGACCGCAACTGGCTTCTTTGTCCCGGGAAGTCATGGCCACAAATGCCGGCAGATCTTCCGAAGTACTTCCCAGCCCATAGGTCAGCCACGATCCCATACTGGGCCGTCCCGGTTGTTCGGATCCTGTGAGGATGAAGGTAATGGCAGGGGCATGGTTGACAGACTCAGTGTACATAGACTTTATAAAACACAGATCATCCACTATTTTGGCAGTTTCGGGCATTAAATCTGAGACCCAGGCACCGCTCTTACCATGTTGGGCAAACTCACCAATTCCGGAGATCAAAGGGCGATTCAATTGCTTGCCAGTCATGGTGGAGAAACGTTTTCCTGCTACCAGCTCGTCAGGGATTTGGGTCCCATGCCATTTTTGAAGCATAGGCTTGTAATCAAAGAGATCAACATGAGAAGGTGCACCGTTCTGAAACAAGTAAATGACACGTTTGGCTTTGGGTGCAAAGTGGGGCAAGCCTGAGTTTAGGTAAGTTGAGAGTCCAGGGGCACTCTGACCCCTTGCGGAAAATACTGCTGGATTTAACAAAGAACCCAGCGCCGCAATGCCAATACCATGGGCCATCTTCCCGAAGAAATTTCTTCTATTCATTGATGCCTGAAAGTGCTTGACCGGATGCATAGCTTACAAACTTAAGTTAGTCATTATTGTCTGGTAATGGTTTCATCTAAATTCAACAATAGTGAGCACAGGGCGGTAAAAGCAGCATGGTCCGTAATACTTAGGTTCGGGTCTGCCGGGTGCTCCCCAATACTGATGATCTTTTCGGCTTCATCAATGGATCCGGAGTATTCACTTCGTAATTTTTGTAACCGTTGTTCCAGGATATAAAATTCATCCTCATTGGGTCTTCTGGAAGTAGCCAGCTCGAAGGCCATGGTCAATCGTGCCTGATCACTGTTTTCTGCATTTATAACCCGGGACGCCATTACCCTGGCGGCTTCCATAAAGGTGATATCGTTTAGGGTGGTCAATGCATGCAACGG
>CAZOJZ010000565.1:0-3093 GCA_964580205.1 uncultured Roseivirgaceae bacterium | reverse complement strand
AAGTTTTAGTTTAGATAAAGTACTTGACGCAATGAAAAACGCTCAGAAGAATTAATTCTATGTGAAGAAAAAATAGAACCCGAAATTTACCAAAGCCGAATTCATTTCGGCTTTGGTTTTTAACCATATCAGTCTATTTGTGAGATCTTTTCCATAAACCTACTCATCTCTCTGATGCAATCTACCCAAGCCAAATTGGTCGCCTGCCCTGGTTACTTTACCGTCTTCCATAAATATTTCAACCATCTTTTCACTGGAAACAGTATTGTAATTTTCATCTTGCAGCATTGATAATACTTTCCGCGTTTTGACCTGGATCACCTCGCCACTTGATGGATAGGCATACTGACCATCCATACTAAAAGTGACCCAACCTGGCATATCACCTAAGGCAATGGTAGTGAGCTGCTGATAGGGGGCTTCCCCGCTAAAAACATGTAATCGCATATTATGTCCATCGCAAACCCATAGCTCTTTTTCATCCGGGGTCAAACCTATACCATGACTCGGATTACCATGTCGCCGTACGGGTCCCTTGTCCCAACCCAATACCTGAACACTGGCTACTTTTTCTCCTGTTTTCAAATCTCCCACTTCAAAGCCCAGTAACTCATTGACGGTCACAAATACCAGTGATTCATCGTGATTGATGGTAAACGGTCGAATACCAGCGCTAAAAGGGCCTATCTTTTGTACCACCGTGTGTGTTTTAGTATCGGCAACGTGCAACAGCGGAGATCCAATATCCGCCATATAAGCTCTTTTACCTGATGGGCCATATATTGTATTGTGTGCTCTTGAGTGCACTTTGATATTGGCAAGCACATCACCGGTTTTGCAATTGACTACATTCCAAAAATCTTTTTCTAAGGATGGCAAATACATAGTCAAGCCGTCCGGTGCAATTGACATACGGTCACAGCCACCTTCATAACGGATTTCCCACAGCACCTCTTCAGTAGCCAGATCTATCCGTTGCATGGACTGTAAGGTGGTGATATAGATACTGTTGAGTGGCACGCTAACAGCTATCCCCTTGACATTTGATGGGCTGCCATCATCATGAAACCCTTTAGTGCTGATTCGTTTTACAAATTTGTGGTTGTTGTCTATGTCAAAAACCAGCAATCCGTGCCCCCCATAACCCAAGTAATCCCTGATACCAGGAGTTGCTACATAAAGATAATGGCCGGTACCACCAGTCAGTGCCGGTACAGGCCCATCTGCAGGTAGAGCACCCGGCATTATCCAGGCGCTACCAGATATTAATAGCAATGTGGTACATATGAACAGAAAGGCAGCGGTATGTTCTTTACTCATAATTTTCAGGGAGACTACCCTGTCATTTCTTCAACTTGGTGATTTCTTGCTGCAATTCCAACACCATTCCAGTAAGCTTTTCCAGAGACATTTGCGGATCTGTGGAGGGATCAGGGAACGAAACACTTATAAAAGCCTGAGCGGACCAAACTTCTAATACCTGGTCGATTGAAATCTCATAGGGAGTATAACTTCGATTATCAGAAACCAAATACAGCTTCTGACTTTCTTCCACATAGTTAAAAACCCTTTTATAAACAATGCCTTCCTTATCTGTCAACAGTATGTAGGTGTCTCCATTTTTAATGTCTCTCCAATCTTCTATGTATTTACCGACTACTATGGTTCCTGACTGTAATGGCAACATTGAATCACCGTTCAACTCAAAAGCTCTGTAGGTGCCCCCCCTGGGCAGGTTTGGTAATTTAAACCGGGGAAGCTCCTGCAGGTAATCGGTATCGGCATAACCGTTCAGGTATCCTGCTGCAGCTTTCTGAGGCACCCATTGCACCTGGTCATCATCAGCATCGCTGACGGTAACCGAAAGCACCCTTAATTGAGCTCCTGAAGCTCTGGTTAATGAGTGAGCAGTAGGTTCCGATAAATCTTGCTGCACCAGGGCATCAATAGGTGTACCAAATACTTCTGACAATTTGATCAGATTGTTGATTCTTGGCTCCGCCCTACCCTCTTCATAGGCCCCAATCAGGGACCGTTTAATACCCATTTTTTCAGCTAAAACCCCTTGAGTCAAGCCATCTCTTTTTCGAAGCGTTTTAATATTATTGGCAATCACGTTCATTGAATTAATACGAGGCCCCAATTTAACATTCAAGCTTGGTAGAAACAATCAGATTCTATTACTATTTTTTTTAGTATTATACCCATAATATTAGCTATTATATTTCTATATTCCAATATTTTTAGTCTTTTTGCTATAAATATTGGCCATGTTCCTTAATTGTCACAGCTATTTTAGTTTCAAATACGGTACACTTTCACCACAAGCACTATTTGATGAAGCCCGCAAGCATGGAGTACAAAAATTAGTGCTCACAGACATCAACAGTACCGCCGGACATATTGAAATGATGAGGATCTGCCGGATGAAGCAACACGAATACCCTCTGAAAGTGGCTTTGGGAATTGAATTCAGGCAAAATCATCAACTATTGTATATTGGGGTGGCCCGTAACAACCAGGGTTATCAGGAATTAAACCGGTACCTGTCTCATCACAATCAACGGGCCTTACCTTTACTTAGCAAGGCTCCTCTTTTCGAAAATGTTTTTATCATCTATCCTTGGGGACAGGCCCCGGAAGATCTACGAGGGCATGAGTTCATTGGAGTCCGTTCCCGGGACCTTAATAAAGTAATCACCAGCCACCACGCCAGGAACCATAACCATCTGGTAGTATGGCATCCTGTCACTTTTAAAGACAAAAGCACCTACAACGTCCACCGGCTTTTACGGGCCATCGACCTGAACACCATATTGAGCAAATTGTCTTCGGAGCAGCAGGCTAGCACCGAAGAGGTAATGGTACCCATCAGTCAACTCAAAAAAACAGTTTCAGCGGTTTCCTCAAATAATTGCCAATACTGAAAACCTATTATCCCAGTGTAGTATCGAGTTTGAATTTGGAACCGATAAAAACAAAACCGTAGTCACCGGCAGCAGGCAGCAAGATCTTCAAAAGCTGGAAGCGCTGGCGCTGGACGGCTTTGCCTCTCGCTTCTGCCACAAGCCTTACCAGAAAAAAGCCTTACAG
>CAZOJZ010000564.1:0-2916 GCA_964580205.1 uncultured Roseivirgaceae bacterium | reverse complement strand
AAAAAAAGGTAAAAATGCTGGCTTCCGAACTAGTTCAAATTAGCAATGAGGACATTCCATTTGAAGAGAAATTGAGGAAGAAGGTGGAATCTCATTTTGAAATGATCGAAAGAAACCCCAGGCTACCTTTTCTCTTCTTCTCGGAAATGAATTCGAATCCCGATAGATTAAATTCAGTAAGGGAGAAGATTTCCGATCTTCCCAAGACGGCAATTCGACTATTTGAGCAGGAGTTGAATGCAGAAATTAAGAAGGGGAAAGTCAGGCCAATGACCATACATGATCTTCTAATGACCATGATATCACTAAATATGACCATGTTTCTGGCTGAGCCATTGTTCAAAACAATAACAAATATCTCTGACCAAGAATATGCTCAGCTGGTGAAGCGCCGAAAAAAGGACAATGTGGATATCATTCTTAAAAGTATCCAACCCTAGTACTCTGATATGAATAGTAGTGCACCGATATATGGAAAATGTCAGATCTACATACCAACATCCGAATGGAACTCACTCAAAACAATAATCGCTTGAACGCACCAGGTCTTGAAATAATACCCTTGTACAGATACAATCCACAACTGCTTTATGAAGTATTCATGGTACCGGCGCTAATGGTAATGGTGCTGGCGATGGTGTGCGGGTTCTTGCCTGCCCTGAATATTGTAAGTGAAAAGGAACAGGGGACCCTTGAGCAAATGAATGTGACACCAGTGAGTAAATTTACCTTGATTTTATCAAAACTGCTCCCATATTGGGTTTTCGGCTATGTGGTACTTACAGTTTGCATCGGGGTGGCGCTGTTCGTATGGGATTTGTTGCCATCCGGCAGCCTTGCGATAATATATCTGTTCGTTACCTTGTTTGTATTGGGATTTTCGGGCTTTGGGCTGGTAGTTTCTAACTATGCGGTTACTACACAACAGGCTATGTTTATGATATTCTTTTTTGTGCTCACATTTATATTTTTAAGTGGTCTTTATACTCCTGTAGCCAATATGCCCCAGTGGGCACAGTTAATAAGCAGTATAAGTCCCTTAAAATATATTATTGAGGTGCTTAGAATGGTATATCTCAAAGGAAGTGGGATACAGGACCTGTTTCCACAACTTGCAGCGCTGGTTGGGTTTGCGGTGTTTTCTAATGGATGGGCGGTATTGAGTTATCGTAAAAGCGGACATTAAAACAATTTCATAATGCCGTTAAAGACACTGTTCCGACCATCCGCATAAAATTATTTTTTTCATTGATAAATAAAGCATATTTAGCATGATACCACAAAATCAATATTTAGCCATGAAGCCACTTACCAGTATAGCCCTCATCTTGTTCGTAAGCCTGTTCTCTGTAACCCCCGTTTTATCTCAGCAGAAAAAGGTAATAAAGTCGCAGGATGATGTACCCCGATTTACCTACGAATTGCCCACTAGTGCCTCTGCAGTTTTTGCCTCCAAAGAGTCCATGGATGCCTTGGTTGTCAAGCTGCAAGCTGATTATGAGAAAATGTTGCAAGAATACGATATACAGGATAAGACCTTGTTGAAAGGAATATACGGCACATTAAAGAACATCGACTTGTATAATGAGCAGTATGAAAAGGGTTTGAAAAAAGTAAAAAAGATTCGAGAATTACAGGAAAAGCCCTCTGATCGCCTAATGAGCGGTTTGTCCAATATGGCCTACCTAAAGGCTTTGCAAGAGACAAACCATGTCAAGAATGAACGGTTCCATGAAAAATTTAAGCAGTACTTCTCTGAATCAGTCAACCAACTTCCATGGGATGTGGTGCAGGACGATGTGGAGAGCACCAAGGGATCACTGGAGATATACAGCGAAAACCTGGTGTTGGGTATAATCAAAGAGCGGATTGACCCGGGAGTTGTCAAAACCGGAAAAATCAGTGACGATAACGCCTCCACATTGGTAAATATGAATTACATAGTCAATCATGTGCTGCCTGTTAAGCATGAAATGATCTCAGTTTATGAGAGCTATATAGCTGCTAATAAGGTTGAAAAAGCTGATATCTGGGCTGATAGGGAGGTGGATATTTCTAAAGAACCAAACCTAAGCCCGGTGGTGATGGCCATTTGGGACAGCGGTGTGGATGTTCCAATTTTTGAAAACCAGGTGTATCTCAATCTCAATGAAAAATTTGACGGGAAGGATACCGATGGCAATGGATTCGTAGACGATGTGAACGGCATAGCATTTGATTTGAAGAACCGAAAAACAAGTGCAGTACTTTATCCGCTGACGGATGAGCAGAAAGCGAGGTTGCCGGAGATGGTAGGCATGATGAAGGGACTACAGGACCTTCAGGCAAACGTAAGCAGCAAGGAAGCTTCTGAGCTTAAAAAAAGGATGTCACAAATTAAGCCGGAGGAGGTTAAACCATTCATAGAGGAGTTAAATCTGTTTGCTAATTACGCCCATGGGACCCATGTAGCTGGTATAGCCGCCAAAGGCAATCCACAGGCCATAGTATTGCCTGCACGTATCACTTTTGATTACCGCATGGTTCCTGAAGCTCCCACTAAAGAAGATTATGCACAATTCGCTCAATCTGCGAATGATGCAGTTGACTATTTCAAGAATGCCGGGGTTAAGGTGGTGAATATGAGCTGGGGTGATTCTCCTGAATCTGTTGAAGGGGCATTGGAAGTAAACGGAATCGGGGAAACTGCCGAAGAACGGAAAAAGATGGCCCGAGAGATCTTTGATATTGGGAAGAAGGGTTTATTTGAAGCAATAAAAGGAGCTCCTGAAATCTTGTTTGTCACTTCCGCAGGCAACAGCGATCAGGACAGTGAATTTTATGATGACATTCCCTCATCGTTTGAATTGCCCAACATCCTGACCGTAGGAGCGGTTGATCAGGCAGGTGAAGAAACCGGCTTCACCAGTTTTGGAG
>CAZOJZ010000563.1:0-3146 GCA_964580205.1 uncultured Roseivirgaceae bacterium | reverse complement strand
CTTTCAAAATATCGATGAAACATGGGCATTTGATTACCAATCAAGAAGTTGGACAAACTTAGAGCCTTTAATTTCCCCACCATGGAGAGCAAATCATACTATGGTATATGATCCCTTAAGACACAAAGTTTTAATGTTTGGTGGGACTAATTTTAATCAAGTTTTTAATGACGTTTGGGAATATGATTACGATCAAAATACATGGATAGAACTCTCCTCTGCTAATTCCCCTGAAGCCAGACAAATGCATGGAATGGTTTACATACCAAACCAAGATATTTTAATGATGTTCGGTGGAAGAAGAAACGGAGGAGGTGCTTCTTTTAACGATTCATGGAAGTACAGCTACGCCTCGAATGAATGGCAAGAGTTTTTCCCATCAAATTCTCCACCATTCCAGGATCATGTTAACATCACCTATGATTACTCATCCAACAAGGTCCTTTTATTTGCCGGCCCAGGAAGCGGTAACAGTTCAAAAACATGGGCTTATGATTTTGACTCTAATAGCTGGACGAACCTTAACCCGGTTCACTCGCCAGATAGTGATCATAGCAGTTTGGTTTATGACCCATATCATGAAAAAACCATTCTGTTCGGAAACTCACAAGGCTCCAATGACATGTTAACATGGGCATTCAATTATTTAGAAAACAACTGGACAAATATTACTCCGCAATCTATGCCCGATGTTTATATCGAACATGCTGCAATGGTTTACATTGCTGATCATAATGCTTTCATTCAATATGGAGGTTGTTGTTCGGACAAGACGCTTGAACTAATTTTAAACAAATAAAAAAAGCAAGGGCCCTTTGATTATTACCATCAGAATCCATTACCCAAATGTCCCTCGATCCGTTTTATCCGATAAAAAGGCAATTTGATTCCCATCCGGGGACCATACAGGAAACCTTTCATTACTATGGTCACTTGTTAGCTGATTAATCTTTGCCGACCGCAAATCATACGTCCATACATCATCATTTCCATTTCTGTTTGATAAGAAAACCAGTGTATTACCATCGGGAGAAATACTTGCGCTAATATCCTTTTGTGGTGAAATGGTTTTAGTAATCGTCAAGGGAGGGCTATTTGGTGATTGCATTGTCCAAATCTGGAAAGATCCACCTTTTGTTGAGGTATAATAAATGGGATAAGTGTCTTGGGAGAATGAAATCCATACCTCCCTTAGATTCTTCTCCCAATCATTAGAAATGCGCTCCGATTTTTGTGTTTGAAAATTGTATGTGTAGATTAATCCGTTGCCAGATCTATGTGATGTGAATCCCAATATCTTCCCATCATAAGTTAATTCAGGATAGTAATTTAGTTGGCCGGTAGTGGTCAATTGTTCCGGGTCCACATTATTGTTCTCTGCAGAAATCATCCATAAATGGCGTTCAAATACTCTTTTAGAATATGCAATTTTTCCATCCGCTGAGAAACTGGGATTTATATCATCGGTGGAGCTAATCCCATTTAAAAGTATGGGCTTACCGTTAGGTAGATTCGTTGTAGTATTAAACCTAACTTGCCATAGATTCATTTTTCCTCCAAACTCGCCCTTGCTGATCACCAGAGTCGGTCCATCATTAGAAAATGCCATGCTACGGACTTCTTCACCCGTATTTATCAATTGTAATGGAAGAATTGATTTATCGCTTACATTTATTCTTGCAATATCCATTAAGCTAAGACTCCAAAAGAGAATATATTGATCATCATTTGTCCAAACACAACTAGAGTTCAGCAATGCCCCATCGGCTAGTTTTAAAGTATCTCTACTGTCAAAGTCATAAACATAAACGTCATTATTATAACCAAAGGAAATCTTTCTGCCGTCATTTGAATACAATGGGTCAGATCCGTAAGTCAGGATCTGCCTTGAATTTCCTCCTTCGCTGTTAATAATAGAGATCCCTGAATCATTATTATTCTCTGTCGAATAGATGATGGTTTTACCATCTAAACCGCTTTTCGGCCGAAAGCGGCCATTGAAGGTTTGTATATTTTTCCTTTTGTTCCGCTTTATTAACATTTTAGTAGTGCTAAGCGGAACAAATGTCCGTATATAAACAATAGTTAGGCACTAGTAAAATTGAAAATAAATGGAAAGACGAAAGTTTATAAAAAAATCAGCTGCGGCGAGTGTCATATTAAGCATGAACTCGATGCTCTCATGTGGTTCACCAAAAGACAAACTGAAAATACTTGTTTTGGGTGGCACCTATTTTGTTGGACCATCGATTGTTAATGCCGCATTGCAAAATAACCATTCCGTTACTTTATTCAATAGAGGGATTACAAATCCGAAATTATTTCCAACATTGAATTTAATTAAGGGAGATCGTGAACAAGGTATAGAGGCCTATGCTCCTTTAAAGAAAGAACAATGGGATGTAGTCATCGATGTTTGGCCAGAAAAATCAAATTTAGTTGATGAAGCAACAAGTGCCTTAATGAATCATACAAAGCACTATGTTTTCATTTCAAGTATAGCGGTATATAATAACTATCAGCAAGTAGGATTGAATGAGGAATATGAAGTTGTTAACCTTGCATTAGAGAAAAACGAATGGGGTTATCCTGAGGAGAAATTGGCTGCTGAGTTATTTGTAAGAGACCGTTTCCAAGATAATCACACCATATTACGCGCAGGACCTATTAAAGGATGGAGAGATCCAGCTTTGGACATATTGTATTGGTGCATAAAGCTAAATCGTGATGATTCAATTATTGCTCCTGGTTCAGGTTTGGATCATTTGCAATTTATTGATGTGAATGATGTAGGAAGATTTGCTATTATGGCATCAGAAAACAAAATTTTGGGTGTCTATAATTGTACTGGTCCAAAAAAGGAGCCATTATTATGGGAAGATTTTCTAGAAATTTCGAAGGAACAATTTAATTCTCAAACCAAATTAATTTGGGCGAGTGAAGATTTCCTAAAAACGAATAAAGTGTCATCATTTACTGATTTACCACTATGGACACCATTATCGGAGGACGGATTCATGCAGATAAGTAATAATAAATTGATTCAAACTGGATTTGAATTCACACCTATTAGTGAAACTTTGGACGATTGTATGAGGTGGTTTAGAAATAACATGAATGCTAATATAAAATTTGGGACCAATGAG
>CAZOJZ010000562.1:0-21230 GCA_964580205.1 uncultured Roseivirgaceae bacterium | reverse complement strand
TCGGCGCCCGGATAGTATGAAGCCCACCATTGAACTGCCAGAGGAACGAATAACATTGGCCCCCAGATCTGAGGATCAGAAAGGTCAGGTAATATTGAAAGTTTTGTGCGGACAAGTTCATTCTGCAGGAGGCTGGTTATTCCCCCCACTTCCTCGAGGTTCACCAGATAGATACAGGCCAAGACCGAGCCGATCATTGCCAAAATAAATTGCACAAAATCTGTGATAATAACTGCTTTAATCCCACCTAATGCGCTGTATATAAGAGTAACAGAACCAGCAATCAACAAAGTTTGCCAACCGCGCAAGTCCAAAATTATTTCACCAAATTTGATGGCTGCCAGGGACACAGTCCCCATAACCAGCACGTTAAATATCAATCCTAAGTACAGAGCACGGAATCCTCTTAAAAATGCCGCTGCTTTTCCACTGTAGCGCAGTTCATAAAACTCAACATCTGTCATTACTTTAGACCTTCTCCAAAGCTTGGCATAAACGAAAACCGTTAACATTCCTGTCAACAAGAATGCCCACCATGCCCAGTTACCGGACACACCATTTTCCCTCACAAGATTGGTTACCAGGTTGGGAGTATCCGCCGAGAAAGTAGTGGCAACCATGGACACCCCCAGCAGCCACCATGGCATGTTTCTACCTGACAAAAAAAATTCAGTAGTACTGGAGCCTGCCCGTTTGGAAACTACCAGGCCGATAACCAATGACATAATAAAGAAAGCCCCAATCAGGGCCCAGTCTAAATTAGATAATACCATAGGTAAGCAGCGTTAAATTAATCAATTGTCTTATATTTGCGCGAATTGAATTTTGAATATAGCTAAATTTATTTATGAAGCCTACTTTACTGATTTTGGCGGCAGGTATGGGCAATCGATACGGCGGTCTTAAACAAATAGACCCCATGGGCCCCACAGGAGAAACTTTGATGGAGTATGGGGTTTATGATGCTATCAATGCCGGCTTCAAGAAAGTAGTATTTCTTTTTAGAGATAATATTGTTTCCGCGTTTGAGGACAATTATAAGAAGCTTGTTGAGCATATAGAGGTTAAATATGCTTTTCAGGATATCAACCCTGATGTTACCCTTGGGACAGAAAAACTTAATTATACCCCGCGTGAAAAACCTTGGGGCACCGCTCATGCAATATTAAGCGCTGCCACTGCTATCGATGAACCTTTTGCAGTGATCAATGCTGATGATTTTTATGGACCCAGTGCCTATAGGGAAATGAGTGAATTCCTTCAACAAACTGAGAGAGGTAAACAACAGTACGCAGTGGTAGGATACCCTATAGAAGGTACCTTATCCCCACACGGAACAGTGTCACGAGCGGTGTTAGAATTAAATGGGCAGCATAACCTGAACAAAGTGGTGGAACGCACACAAATAGCAATATCTGATAATAAAATACAGTACTACCAAAATGACACCTCAGTCATCATACCTGCCGGAACCCTGGTATCAACTAATTTCTGGGGTTTTACACCTGCAATCTTCAATGAGTTGCAACAACAATTCTCTGAATTTGTAGCAATGCAGGGAGACAATCCAAAATCTGAGTTTTTTATTCCTTATGCCGTAAACAACCTGGTTGAATCTGACACAGCTTCTGTAAATGTACTTACCTGTCAGGATCATTGGATGGGTGTCACATATAAAGAAGATAAGGCCATGGTAATGAACGAAATCAACTCCTTTATTGACCAGGGCATCTATCCAAAAAGTCTATGGAACTAGTGTTAAGTTCAGCATACTTTAGCCAAACCAAGTCTTGCTCTTTTTGCCCCATACTTCTTTAAAAAATACTTACGTAACTTTAGTTATGCGCATATTTTTTGCATCGCCTGGAACAAAAATACCTGCGACTTATACGACACAGTACACTGAACTTAACACTAGATCATGAAGGAAGATTTTTCATTTCTGGATCAAGAGTTTGAGTTTCCAGGGCCAGTTCAAAATATATCTTCACTGGGGTCAGGTCATATTCACGACACCTACCTAGTTACCTGTTCTGACGCTCATTCCTCAAAATTTGTCTTACAAAAATTCAACCAGAAGGTGTTTAAAAACCCTCAAGAGGTGATGAGTAACATCGCTCAGGTTTTGGACCATTTGAACAAGGCCAACATGGACGATACACTGCGACCTTTGTATATTATCAAATCACGAAACGGTGAATTAATATATCAGAATCAGTCCGGCAGCTTTTGGAGGGTTTACAATTTTATCGATCAGTCCGACTCGTTCGATAAGGTTACACACCTAAATCAGGCCCTGGGGGCGGCCAAAGCTTTCGGCCGGTTCTTTAGGTTGGTAAGTGGTTTGAACCCAGAGAATCTGTTTACCACAATTCCTGACTTTCACCACCTAACAATCCGCTTCCAACAACTAAAGCAGGCCGTAGATAAGGACGCAGTGGGAAAAGTTAACTCTTATAAGAAAGAAGTAGAATTTGCTTTAAGTCGAAAGGAGCAAGTGGCGGAATATTCAAAACTAATAAATAACAATCTGATACCAATCCGGGTAACCCATAATGACACCAAGATCAACAACGTTTTGTTCAGACGGGGAACCACCCAGGGCATATGTGTGGTGGACTTGGATACCATCATGCCGGGACTCTTATTATATGACTTTGGGGACATGGGTCGTACTTTTTGTAACAGTGTGCTGGAAGAAGGCAAAGCTGAGGACGCTATTTTCAGGATCGATATTTTTCAGTCATTGTGCGAAGGTTTTTTTAGTACCATTGGCATTCCGTTAACTAAGGCAGAGGTAGAAAGCCTTAAAGTCGGGCCCTGGTGGATGACCTATATTATGGGGATCAGGTTCCTTACGGATTTTTTGTCTGGTGATGTTTATTACAAGATCGGATATGCCCGTCAAAATCTGGACCGTGCGCGCAACCAGTTCCATTTGGTGGCGGATATCGAAAAAAAGCAGCAAGAAATAGGGGAAATTTTAGACGCCAGCATTAAAAAATACGCTCATTCATAGAGGTCTCTATTATCCAGTGACTCCAATTGAATGAAGAACTTAGCAATTTCCCTGGCAGATTCTTCCAGGTATCGTTTACCCTTTTCTGCAGTAGCTTGTGACGGATTGCCTACACCGGTGTCTTCGGTAACCTGGGTCCATGCCCTTTGGGCGGTAACCCATCCCTTTTTGAGCCCTTCCATTCGAAATTGTTTAGCTGCACCGCTGCCGGCTTCTGAAAGGTCTAACACCCAGTCAGGGGCAATGTGCATGATACAACTGGTTTCCATTTCACCGGCATGGTCACCTGGTTCATGAAATATTGTACTTTGATCTGAGGCCTGATACCAATTTGCGCTACAAATAAACACTTCAGGGTAATGCACCGACAATTCCCGGATCATTGCCTTAAAATTGTTTCCGCCATGTCCATTCAATATCACTAATTTATCAATATCATGTGTGGTCAAAACCTGGACCAGATCCATTAACAAGGCCAACTGCGTAGTCGGATTCATGTTCAAGCATAATGGAATATCCACCTGACCAGTGTTTACACCAAAAGGGACAGTGGGCAAAACAATAACCTTGGCCCCTCCCTCCCATGCTATCTCAGCTGACCTTGCGGCGATATAGTCGCACTGTATATTGTCAGTGGCATAAGGTAAGTGGTAGTTATGTGCTTCTGTAGCACCCCAGGGAAGTACTGCCAAATTGTATTGCTGCGATTTAACATCTCGCCAGTTGGTTTCTGCAAGAATAAAGGGCCGTCCAGGCATATCTTAATTAGAAATTATGAATTAGAAATTATGAATTATCAGTTGAAACTAAAAACTAGTAATAAACTACTTCACATTGAGGTACTGCTTTCTTGAAGTTTTCCACTTCTCGAGAGTTGACTTTGGTATTGTAACATTTTAAGGATCGTAATCCTCGCAGTCCCTCAATGGACTTTAGTGATTTCACACCAGTATTATTAATAGCCAATGTTCTTAAATAGGTCATCTCCTTAAGAGGTTTAAGGTCCTTAACCGGAGTGCCTGATAAAACAAGGTCCGATAGTCCAATTAAATTTATTAATGGCTCCAGGTCATCAACTAAGGTACCCTCAAAATTAAGAATTTTTAACTTGCGTAATTTGCTGATAGGCTCTAAACTGGCAATCGGGCTGTGTGAACATCTTAATGATTCCAAAGTACCAATACTTCGTAATGGTTCCAGGCTGCTAATCATGGTTCCGTTAAAACCCAACTCTTTAAGTTTAATGAATTTTATAACAGGCTGCAATGTATTGACTGGGGCATCAAAATGAAGTTGCTCCAAATAAATAAAAGTGTGTAACAGTTCACTATCACTCATGCTACCCCGGTCGACCTTTGACATCAATATAGTACGCCAGTCTTTTGAAAGAGATCCATACCACTTTAAAAGTTCCTCTGTCTTGAACATAAGTAAGCAATCAGGATGATTAGCTATGAACCGTTTGATTTCCTGTGGACGAATTTGAGTATTATCAATTCTAAGCCGATCTAGTTTAGGATGTTTTTCCAAACTATACAATTCGTTGACACCAGTATTGCTGGCATCTACAAACTCCAATTCCAATAATCCTCTCAACGGGGATATACTGCTCACGCCGGTGGATGCGAATTTTATTTCCTTAAGATTCTTCAGGATCTTTACCGGCTCCAAACTCACTATGTCTTCAATTCCGGATATATCAATTTTGATAATATTTGCGACCCTGGCCATTTCTTCCCTGCTGGGATTAGTTCTTGCTATATCCGCTTCCTTCATTAGTACTATTTTCCAGGGTTTGCTTAGTCCATTCCACCAACCCCTTAAACTTTCGGTACCATAGATCACCAGTATCTGTGGGTGTTGAGTGATGAACTCCTTAGCATCGCTACTCACCATTAATGTATTGTCACTATAAACGGTCTCCAGGTTAGGTAAAACACCAAGTGGCATTAGAGAAGTAATAAGCGTACTGTTACATGATAGTACCCGAAGATTGTCTAATTCTCTCAATGGGCTCAGGCTGGTGACCAATGTATTGTCAATTTGTAAATAACTGAGATTCTTTAAATCCTTAATAGGCTCAAGGTTTTTAATATGATTGTCAGAACACAACAGCACTTCCAGCTTATTCATAGACTCTAATCCCGTTAGACTTCGAATACGGGTCTTCGACAGGTTTAATTTTTTAATATTTTTCAGTCCAGACAAAGCCTCTAATGAGCTAATATAGGTGTAGGATGCGCTAAATTGTTGTAAATTTTCCATACTAATCAGCGCAGAAATATCACTGATTTTAGTACTGTCAATTCTCAATGCCTTTAGACTCAGGGCGTATTTTAGTGGATCTAAATTTGTGACCTCTGTATTGCTACAGTCCAAAATCTCCAACCTGGTGAGGTTTTTTAAGGGAATGATATCACTGATCTGGGTCCCTGATATATCCACTCTTTTCAAGTTTGTCATTTTGGCCACCGGTTCGAGATTCCGTAGTCTGGGATATACAGACAGATCCAGTTTTTCCAAGTTCATCAATTTGCGCAAGCTTGCCACATCCATGCTGTCGACTGCTCCAAGCTGGTTATAACATATATCAGTCCAGGGATAGGGTAGATTTTGCCACCAATTCATCAATTCTTCAGCTTCGCTTAACCGGTTGGAGTAAATACTGACAATTTTAAGGTCCCGTTCCTTTTCATTAAAATTTACTTCCAAATAACGGATCATCATGGAATTTACGCTGTCATTTTCAATGGTAACACCCTTTAGATTTCGAGTCATTGACACCACAAAATAAATATCTCCATTATCATTGATATAATGACTAATGTCCTCAATATCGAACCTAAATTCCACATGTTTGAAGAAAAAATCGATATCGCTTAAATAAGCCTGGATATCCTTCCGGGTGATTATATCCCGATTTTCATTCAGGTCATCTTCTATTTGAACCTTTGAGTGTTCAAATATTTTCAAGTAACTCTGGTTTATGATGATGTTCTTATCGCGGGTTGGTGTGTTGCTGCTACCAATTGTGTTGAGGGCAAACTCCAAAAACTCCACCAGGTCCCTGACTCTGGATTTGTAAGATTCCACCTCCGCCATAGGGGTCATATCAACCAGATTTTGTGCCTGACAGGGTGAAACCACAAAAAGACACATAGCGATAAAAGCACAGAAAAGTTTACATCCCTTCATAATATATAAACTTCCTTAATAGATCCTTTTGCTGCGCATTGACATTTATTAAATTGGAAATAAGCCAGCCGGTATTTGATCCGCGACGATTGAATTCTGAAAGTTCAATGTACCAGTTCTCCAACTGGAAAAAATGGAATTTAACCTGGTTAACGGTTTTGAACATTAGATTGGTTTGTTTTATCTCATAAAGAACCAACGACAGGTAATCCGGCTGGAAGTTTTGGTCTGTATATGCCGCAGCTATCTCAGGATCATCAAATATTTTTCTCAGATTCATAAAGTCTAGCTCATGACTCATTGGATGAATAAACTTATTTTTGTCAGCAGTATCTACCACAAAATACTCTTTGAATGGATCAAAATATGCCTTAAAGATCACCCATTTACTGCCCACAGCTTCCTCCTGAAGGCGAAGAAAGAGCAGTAATTTTTCATCTCTCCCTTTATATTTAAACTTGGCAGAAACTTCGGCAAACCAGCTTCCTCCATGCAATTCAAGATATTGGGGACGGTCAGAGTCAATAACCTCTGCTAAGAATTGTTTCTTGGATTCAAGACTGATATTTTTTTGCTTATTATCAAAAAGTGCTTTAATGTATTTGCTTCTCAGGACCGGATCTCGATAATTTGAATCCTGCATGTAGTACCGGGTCCCCAACAAGTCCTCCTCACCGTTGAAACGCCGAAAAAATTGATTGACTTGCTTGGTAGCGGCATAAAACGCCTTTTCGTCACCCAGATATTCCCCCACCTGTCCGTAGCACGGTCCTGTAAGTAAAAAAATAATAACACAAAAAAAATTGATCCTCATGTACTGGTTTCGGTAACTCTGATATCCCCTAGCATTACGTCCCAAAATCCAATTAACCTACCTCCAATTTGTGTTTGTTTACGTTCCACATACACGGTAATGTCTTTTTTGGTGGTGTCCATATATCTGAGGCCATCCTTGGTAACTCCTTCGAATCGTTGATATATAGTAATTACCCCCACATATCGACCGTCGGGTTGCAATTCCAGATCACTGATGTATTGTATGTTGAACCATTTGATGGTTACCCTGTCATAATTCAAGGCCATCAGGCGTTTAAAATACTCCTTTACTACATAGTAGTTGATATCAGACCGGTTGATAGAACTCACCCCGATCTCACTGGCATCGGCAAATAATTCCTCGGCCCTGTCAATAACCCTGTTTGCCTCCGAAAATGGTGTATCCTTGTTACCGATGATACTGATATACCGACTGAGGTCCCTCACTTTCTCCAGCGCTAAAGAATCGATTGCCTGCTTTCTTTCAGGGCTTATGATATCCTGGCCTTTTAAAATAGACAGGCAACACAAGGCCATAATTGTAAAAATATACTTTCGCATAATGTGTTTTATAAAATTACCGATTGGACTTCTTTATCAATTCCAACTCATTTATCTTCCCATTGTCATCCTTTACCAGGTTATGAACCAGGTTAGGTGATGTTTGCTGGTCTTTTAAATAATTTAGGTACCGCAAAATGGTAGTAGGTTCATCATAGTCCTTAAGATTTCCCGATTTACTAATAATGATCAGTACAGGTACTTGTGGAGAACTAAACATTGTTAGTCCTTCCTCTATGATGTTATTAGCTGCAGTAGTATTTCCTGCAGCAGCAATTTTACCAAACAAATTGCTTAGTGTATCTTCCAGTGCGGGGTCAGGTCTTGGTGGTGGCTCTTGAGCTAATCTCTGGGCTTCGCGCTCTCTGTCAAGCATTTTTTCTACCTCAGAAATCAAATATTTAACTTCGGTATCATCCGAATTCAGCGCCCGGGCCTGCCTTAATTTCTTTTCTTTTTCGGCAAGTGTCATCTGACCGTCATCATTGAGTATCGAATTTAGTATGGCCTTTGCCTGAGCGGCATTTTCTGTCTTAACTTTATCCGCTTCTTCTGCAATTTTCTGTTGGTTTTTACAGCCTGTGCTGCCGATTATGAGGATTAAATAGAAAATCAACCAAACGTACTTGTTCATAGTAATACTATCCATATTTACTGCTGCTTATAATAATACAAATCTAAGTTCCCCGCAATTAATAATTGATGATACCAGTGTAAAAATCATACCAAGATTGGTAAGAGCGTAAGAATCCCTAAAAATCAACGTCAAATAAAGCTCAAAAAGTATTGATTATCAATTTGATAAGTATTTTTTTTTAAATAACCAAAATTCAATATTAGACAGGATTCATTCTGCCCATGTTAAGCTGATTAACCCGGTAATTTGTAAATTTATCTAATATTCAATTAACACAAAATGAGCTCTTGCCATTGTTTGGTCAGTTTGTATTTATCCCTGGCTCTATTGGGAGGTTCCTTTCACGCCCAGAGCCAAATCCAACCACAGGTTTACTCTTCGAAGTATCGCGAAGCGAATCGGTTGGTTGAACTAGCCAAGGAAAGCATGGATAAGCAAAATTTTTCTCAATCAATAGATTTGCTGAACCAAGCCCTTCAGTATCAGTCTGATCATGTTGATGCTTATTTCAACAGAGCGCTGTCTAAGGAAAAAATATCAGACCCACAAGGGGCATTGACCGATTACCAAATTGTACTTTTAATAGACAGTACTTATCGGGAGGCTGCCTTCAACCGGGCTAAGTTGAGGTATCAGTTAAAACAGTATCAGCGATCCTTAACAGATTTCAAGAAAGTACTGACCATGAGCAGTGGAGAGACACGTATGTTGTATTTTAAAGGAACCTCAATAACTGGAAATGGGGAAGTTCTAGTTCAGAGTATGGCCACTACTTATACCATGGAGGCCGATATTTACCATTACATTGGGCTATGCTACTATGCTATGGAAAATTTTGAGGCTTCGGTTAATGCCTTTAATGATGCCCTGTCACTAAATCCCCATGATGCAAATTACTACGTCAATCGCGGGCTATGTGAATCATCACAAGGTAATAGTGAAATGGCATTAGCTGATTTCAGGGCAGCATTGTCACTGGTTCCAGAGCATCCCATCGCTCAATTCAACCTCACCCAGGAATTGGAAAGTACTGGTAACCTGGAGTTGGCAGCTTATGATGAAATCATAGAGAACAACCCGGATTTCGCCTCTGCTTATGTGAACAGGGCATTAGCAAAAATAAACGCAGGCAATATAACGGGGGCTCTAAAAGATTACCATCAGGCAATTGCGTTGGACCCCAATAATTCTTTGATCTATGTGAACAGGGCATTAGCACAAGAGAAGATTAAGAATTTCCGATCTGCTCTTGCAGACTACAATATGGCCCTCCGGTTGGACCCAAGTGCTGTAATTGCTTATAAGGGCCGCGGCAGAGCGTTGTTTGAATTGGGGGAGTTTCAGCTGGCCCTGGAGGACCTGGATGAAGCTATTAGGCTGGACCCTGAACATGGAGGTACTTTTTTTAACCGTGCCCTGGTTCATCAACATATTGGCAATCTGGACCAATCCTGTGCAGACCTTGAAAAAGCAAAAACAATGGGTGTAAAAATGGCGTCCAAAGCCATACAGTCCTATTGTAATAGCGCTAATTAAACTTTATCAATCCAACCGCCCGACCGCTTCACTGCCTTTTTCCACCCAGCATACAAAGACGCTCTAAGTGACTCATCCATGGCTGGATTGAATACTTTATCAATTCGCCGGCGAGCGGAAACATCTTCGGGGGCCCACATGCCAATTTGTATGCCCGCCAGATATGCAGCTCCCATGGCAGTAGTTTCTATCACCTCCGGGCGTTCAACTGAAACTCCCAAAATATCTGCCTGAAACTGCATCAGGTAATTATTTGCCACCGCACCACCATCAACTTTCAAATTCTCAAGTTTAAGGGCAGAATCTTGTTCCATGGCATCTAGCACGTCCCTGGTTTGATATGCCAGCGACTCCAAGGTTGCTTTTACTATGTGCTCTCTTGAAGTATCCCTGGTTAGGCCAAATATGGCACCCCGGGCATACATGTCCCAATAGGGCGCTCCTAAACCCACGAAAGCAGGGACAAAATACACGTCATGGGCGTCCCTAACGGATCCGGCCATTGCCTCTGATTCGGCAGCGGATTCAATGATTTGCAACCCATCCCTAAGCCATTGAATGGCCGCGCCGGCAATAAATATACTACCTTCCAGCGCATATTGAGGTCTTTCATTGAATGTACAGGCCATGGTAGTAAGTAGTCCGTTCTTAGAATGCGATAATTGGTCTCCAGTATGTAGTAACATGAAACACCCGGTACCGTAAGTATTTTTAGCCATTCCCGGAGCAAAGCAAGCCTGCCCAAAAAGTGCCGCTTGCTGATCCCCTGCTACTCCGCAAATAGGAATTTTGGCATCACCTATCTTCATTTCCCCAAAGAGCGATGAAGAGGGTTGAACAGCAGGAAGCATATCGGAGGGAATATCAAAATATTCCCGCAGAGTGGTGTCCCAATTCATTTCCCGAATGTTATAAAGCATGGTACGTGAAGCATTGGTGTGGTCCGTGACATGATTTTCACCAGCGGTCATATTCCAGATCAACCAGCTGTCAATGGTGCCAAAAAGTAATTCTCCCCCATCTGCCTTTTCCCTGGCACCGGCAACATGATCAAGTATCCATTTAATTTTTGTGCCGCTGAAATATGCATCGATCACCAATCCTGTTTCTGTGCGTACATGGTCTTCAAGATTGTTTGCTTTCATATCTTCACAGATGTCCGCCGTACGTATATCCTGCCACACAATAGCATTATAAATGGGTTTTCCCGTATGCTTGTCCCAAACAACGGTGGTTTCTCTTTGGTTGGTTATACCTATGGCGGCAATTTGCCGGGGTTCCAATTGGCTTTCTTCCAAAACCCTTTCCAGCATTCTTTTTTGTGTGGTCCAGATTTCTTCGGGGTCATGTTCAACCCATCCTGGTTTAGGGAAAATTTGTTTAAATTCTTGCTGAGCTACTCTTTGAATGGTCCCCTGATGGTCAACAAGCAGTGCCCTACAGCTGGTAGTCCCCTGGTCAATTGCCAGAATATATTGGTCTTCCATGATTGTATTAATGATTATCTTCTTTCAATTGTTTTATGATCGCTACTAAAACAATGCAAAAGCACAGAATACTAGCCATCCAAAACCAAGTATTCGGCTGGTTTACGAATACAGCATTATAAAACAGGGCGCCATAAATTCCACCCAAGACTGGTCCAACTACAGGAATCCAACTGTAAGACCAATCGGACTTTCCTTTACCTGCTATGGGGAGAAAAGCATGGGCAATTCGGGGCCCAAGGTCCCTGGCAGGATTAATTGCATAGCCGGTAGTTCCTCCCAGGGACAACCCGATAGACAAGATCAGAAAACCTATAATAAGCGGATTCAATCCCTCGGTGAATTCATTAGCTCCTATGAACAACAGGCCCATAACAAGAACGAAAGTTGCAATAATTTCACTGACCAGGTTAGCCCAGGTTCTTCGAAACGCCGGTGCAGTGGCAAATGTCGCCAGCTTTAAATCGGCACTTTCAGTTTGTCGCCAATGTGGTAAATAATGAACCCATACCAATACAGCTCCGATAATTGCACCAATAACTTGCGCCAATATATAATATGGAACCTTAGACCAGGGAAATTCACCCGCTGAGGCCAATCCCAAGGTAACTGCAGGGTTAATATGCGCACCACTGATACTACCCACTGCGTAAATTGCCAGTGTCACCGCAAGGCCCCATCCTACCGTTATTATAATCCAACCGCCATTTTCAGCTTTACTATCTTTTAGTAAAACACCGGCAACCACACCATTGCCTAAAAGAACCAGCAGCATGGTCCCAACCAATTCTCCTATGAAATTTGTCATTATTATTGTAGTTACCAGTGAAAGAAAATTATGATAGGAATTTTTAATTGGATTTACAACTTCTCTAACAATTGCATTCCATAACAGTTTTTATTAAATTATAGCATAACCACCAGCTACATAGTGAAATATCTAGGTTTATTGGTTATTTTTTTACTTAGTTGCAAGACCCTGCAACAAGACCGTAGATGTCGTATAAAGCCCGATCGGGGACCCTGTAATGATGTAATTGAAAAATATTACTACGACAAGACTGATAAAGAATGTAAACCATTCTACTGGGGCGGATGTCATGGGGTGGTGCCGTTTGATTTTATGGATGAATGTCAGGCGTGCACAGAAAATATAGCAGAATCAATTTAACTCTTTAATTATCAACTCATTCTGACCAAGTACTAATCTGGCAACCGGAAAGCTTTACTTTTTTTCTTTTTTTAATATTCAGCCAAACCTTACAAAGCCAAGGTCTCTTATTAAATCGTGTTTACAATAAGTATGGTATTCTCTAAGTTTATATCATGCGATATTTATATATCCTCGTTAGTTTGATGCTGGCAAGTGTGACTGCAATCAATGCCCAGGAAGTTCAGGCAAATAATGTACGAAAAGGAGATACAGAGCAGGTTCATGACCACAAAAAAGCTCCCGCCGAGGGTTTAATACACCAATACATTTGTCGGCGGTGTGGTAGTGAAAACCAAATGGATTGGTCTTTTCCTATGAAAAAGGAACTGGAACTAATACCTCATTGCGGTTTCTGTGGCAAAAAATATTGGCCAAAATTCAAGCCCTTCGGTCTTCTGGAGCGCACTTATAGCTTGAATACTCCACACCAACCAGGCCGTTAAATCCCTGCTTTAGACAGCATTAATATCGGTTGTAAGCTAGCAGTGTCTTTTCCTATGGACCAAATATTGCCATTTACTCCAATGGCCATGCTGCTAAAACTAAGTATAGGTACACCAGTGTTATAGGCACAATATTTGGAAAACGTTTCTCCTTCCCATCTTTTAATGCCGTTGGAGGTAGCAGCCCATATATTACCATTACCATCAGTAGTAAGACTGTTAATCCTAATTTCCGATAAATTAATTTTGTGAAGTTCCAGCCTTTTCACCTCGAAATTGGGCATAAACTGAAGCAGATAAGATGCTGACCCACTTACTTGCATCCAGGCAACACCTTGGGCATCTACTTCCAAGCTTCTGAAAAAATCAGAGGGTAGCTCTGAGTTGTGTTTTCCCACTTGAATAAATTTCTGAGGACTTTCAAAAATATAGAACTGACCTCCTTTCAGCGCATAAACACTGTTATCGGGACCATTCCGCATAGTCCAAACCCGTCCTTCAGGAAGCCCTGTAACCAGATTAAATTCATTTTCGGTCCGCACGTGTAAATTTCCAAAATTGTCCCCAAGCCATAACCTGTTGGATCCATCCACTATGAACTGATCAATACCTGAAAAGGCCAAGGAAAAATCTCCTGAGTCATACTTTGGTTCAAATATTCCAGAATTGTATGTTCCTATGAGTATTTTTCCTTCCTGAAAGCCAGCAATCCAGATTTTATCCTGGCTGTCCTTGCTCATGGCAGCAATTTCCAAACCTGGCAATTGCTCTTGAAATACACCTCCAACCAATAGGTAATTCTTTTCTTTTCCGTAAAACCATAAGTTATCATCAGGGTCCAGCCACATACGACGATACTTCCGTTCTTCAATAAATGATTCTTTAAAAAAAGTCAGTGGGTATGATGAAATAATATCCGGATCAGACCAGCATGGGCTTGGAATATTTTCATTAAAAAGTTCTTCAATATAATAATCCCGTCTATGGGCCTTTAGGTCACCGGGAACTATGAACAATGAAGAAAATTTGTTAAGGTCTCCATACAGAAGAAGCCCTACGGTCCTCATAATACTGGCGAAATCATCAGATATGAACTTTTCATCTCTATGGAAGCGCCCGAGCAAACAGTGACCCAATTCATGGAAAACAATTTCTTCCTTCCCAAGGTCCCCGCTTAGCAGCCACAAGCTATTTAGGGTGTCTATTTTTATTAGGTGAAGATTATCAGATCGGGTGCAGATTCCTACAATAGAATTCTCTGCGGATCCTCCTTGAATACCGGTTTCAAATTCAAAACTAAGTTTACTGACATCCAGATCCACTCCCCTTTTCTCAGCTTCCCAGATGAACTGATCTACAAACGGTTGAATCTGGTTTGGAATGACCCTGTCAGGCTCAAGAGGATCGACCGTTTCACAGGAAAACAGCAATAAGGTCAAAAGCATGGCAGTTGAGTATCGCAATTTCAAAATTAGCCTAAATAAGAATCAACTAATTTAATGAATGTTCAACTAAGTTAGTTCGTAAAAGTCATTAGATACTCTAAAATGACAAGAGGGACTTTTTTATTTGACAGGATTTGGGGAACTTCAATGTATCATGATGGTTGATATATTTCACACTAAAGTAGTACACTGGTTTGAAAAGAATCTTGGAAAACCAACAGACATACAGATTGAGGCCTGGTTATCCATTAAGAAAAAACAGCATACCCTGATTTCAGCCCCTACCGGCTCCGGAAAGACCTTGGCGGCATTTCTGGCCATCATAGACAACATGGTGAGGGCAGGAATTTCAGGTCAGTTGTCTGATAAAACCACGGTAGTTTATGTTAGCCCACTTAAAGCCCTAAGCAATGATATTCACAAAAACCTGCAAGTACCTCTTCAGGGAATAAAGACCCTCCTGGGTAAAAGCAAGGACCTTCCGTTTGATATTAAAGTGGCCTTAAGAACGGGTGACACCACCAGCTCCCAGCGTACAGCAATGTATAAAAATCCACCACATATTTTAGTGACCACTCCCGAATCACTGTATTTACTGTTGACCAGTATCAATGGCCGAAAAATGCTATCGTCAATAAACACTGTCATTATAGATGAAATTCATGCCATACTTGAAAGTAAAAGAGGATCACACCTTGCCTTGTCGGTTGAACGATTGGACCACTTATGCAAAAGTCCTTTAATGCGTATCGGTCTTTCCGCCACTCAAAAACCCATTGAAACTGTAGCAAAGTTCCTGGCAGGAACTGCCAACTGCAACATCATCAATGCCGGTCATAGTCGAAAAATGGATGTTGCCATTGAAGTAACCGGTTCACCACTGGAGTCAGTAATGTCGAATGAGGTTTGGACAGAATTGTATCAAAGACTGGAAACCCTTATCAAAAATCACCGTACCACACTGATCTTTGTTAATACCCGTAGGCTGGCTGAACGTATGGCTTATAGACTAACCGAATTAATGGGATCGAATTATATCACCGCCCATCATGGCAGCATGTCAAAAGAACATAGATTGGAAGCAGAGCAAAAATTAAAATCCGGTCAGTTGAAGGCCCTAATTGCTACCGCCTCAATGGAATTGGGAATTGATATTGGTACGGTGGACCTGGTTTGTCAAATGGGATCACCAAGGAGCATTGCCAATTTTCTGCAACGTGTGGGCAGGTCAGGCCATAGTGTACATGGTACCCCCAAAGGCCGGCTCTTCCCTTTGTCTCGTGATGAATTGGTAGAAAGCGCTGCCTTAATGCAAGCAATAAAATACCAAGAGCTGGATACTTTAGAAATACCGGATAAGCCACTGGATGTACTGGCCCAACAGCTGGTTGCTGAAGTGGCAAATGAGGAATACAAAATCGAAGACCTTTATGCTTTAGTCAGGAAGGCTTACCCCTACAGAGATTTATCAGAAAAGGAATTTGACGAAGTTGTGGATATGCTTTCCCAGGGTTATGCATTGAGACAAGGTCGTCGGGGAGCTTACCTTTTCCGTGACTTAATAAACAAGAGACTTGTGGCCCGCAAAGGAGCACGGCTGGCAGCTATTATGTCCGGCGGGGCCATACCGGATAACTTTGATATAGATGTTATTCTTGAGCCCTCAGGGACCTTTATTGGATCACTAAATGAGGACTTTGCCCTGGAAAGTTTACCGGGCCAGATTTTTCAACTGGGCAATAATTCATACCGGGTCTTACGATTGGAAACTGGTAAAATGCGGGTGGCAGATGCCCAAGGCCAACCACCCAATATCCCCTTTTGGCTGGGCGAAGCGCCGGGACGTAGTTGGGAATTGTCCCAGGCGGTTTCCCGGTTTCGCATAGACCTGGCCGGCCGGTTTGGAGACATACCGGAATTAGGCATCGATAGAGACATTCCCGATAATAGCTGGAAACAGGAGGCTATGGACTGGCTGGAAAATGATCTGAAGATTCCGGCAAACGCAGGAGACCAGATCATTGACTATCTGGCGGCAGGAATGGCAGCACTTGGTGTTATGCCCTCCCACCAGGACATTGTACTGGAGCGGTTCTTTGACGAAGCCGGTGACCAACACCTGGTTATCCATGCGCCCTTTGGCAGCAGGATCAATCGCGCCTGGGGACTGGCGCTGCGTAAAAAGTTTTGCCGAAGATTTAATTTTGAGTTACAAGCGGCAGCAACCGAAGATGCCATAATCTTATCGCTGGGGGCTACCCACAGCTTCCCTTTGGAAGAGGTATACCAGTACCTTAACCCCAAAACCCTGCGCGAAATTTTAGTACAAGCTGTTTTAGATGCCCCCATGTTTGGCATTCACTGGCGTTGGAATGCCACCATTTCCCTGGCAGTTTTAAGAAGACGCAGTGGACAAAGGGTACCCCCGCAAATACAGCGGATACAGTCCGAAGACCTGGTGGCTTTAGTGTTTCCGGATCAGCTGGCATGTCTGGAAAATATTGCAGGTGACAGAGAAGTACCTGATCATCCTTTAGTGCGTCAAACCATTATTGATTGTCTTTATAGTGCTATGGATTTGACTCGTCTTGAAACATTGATCCATGACATACGAAATAATAATAAAGGCCTGCACGTGGTCGATTTAAGGGAAGCCAGCCCACTGGCTAGCGAAATATTGAGCAGTAGACCCTATACTTTTATTGATGACACACCTTTTGAAGAGCGTCGTACGCTGGCTGTTAATCAAAGGCGTTGGATCGATCCGGCTGAAGCAAAGGAATTGGGAAAACTGGATCCAGGTGCCATACAATCTGTGCGGGACGAAGCCTGGATACAGGCTGAAACAGAACATGAGTTACACGATGGTTTATTGCTCTCTGGCTTTATTACTGAAACCGAAGGGCTGCAAGGTCCCTCTGATTGGACTGTTTTGTTTGACACCCTGAAGGTAGAAGCACGGGCCGTTACTATACAGGTTGGCAAAAAAATATGGTGGGTGGCAGTCGAGAGAATTCCAGAAATCCAGCAAGTGCATCCTGAGATAACCGTTCCGGTAAATATCAAAATCCCCGAGAAATATTTGGGAATCACAACCACTCCTGAAGAAAGTCTGGTAGAGATCTTAAGAAGCAGGTTGGAAGTATTGGGACCGGTAACCGCAGAACGAATTACCAAAGACTTTCAAGTTTCAAGATCACGGGTGGATATCGCCCTGGTAACCCTGGAACAGGAAGGGTTTGTTTTCAGAGGAAACTTTACCTCCGGAGATCAAACAGAATGGTGTGAACGCCGCTTACTTGCCAGAATCCACCGATATACTTTAAGAAAGCTTAGACGGGAAATTGCCCCGGTTGCCGCTGCCGATTTTATGCGTTATCTTTTCGAATGGCAGTTTGTAACTCCCGAAAGTCGTTTGGAAGGGCCCCAGGCATTGGAGAATGTATTGGACCAAATGGAGGGTTTTGAAGCGCCGGCGGCTTCCTGGGAGGGCAGTATATTCCCTGATCGTATTAAAGATTATGATTATTTATGGCTAGATGTGCACTGCCTGTCCGGAAATTTTCTGTGGGGAAGATTCGCCAATAAATCGCAGGCCAAAAGCCCTGTAAAAACCACTCCATTAGCATTTATTCGCAGAACCCGTTTAGACCTTTGGCAACACTTACGAAGACCACTGGCCACGCAACTTGGTCATAAGAACCGGAGGGTCTGGGAATATCTGATCCACCGGGGAGCTTCCTTTTTCAATCAGATTGTTGCTGATCTTAAAATGCTAAAAACTGAAGTAGAAGAAAGTTTGGGTGAATTGGTTGCTTACGGCCTGATCACTTCTGACAGTTTTACCGGTTTACGGGCACTACTGGTTCCTGGAAAGTTTAAAATTACCCATTCCCGACGGCGTAAAAAGATAATATTCAATATTGAGGAAGCTGGCAGGTGGTCTACTATTGTGCACAATGAAAACATTGCAGACCTGTCCCAGGAACAAATGATGGAAGTAGCCAGAATTCTGCTGCGAAGATATGGGGTGATTTTCAGAAAATTGGTGGACCGGGAAAAATCATTACCACCCTGGAGAGACCTGGTTAGAATCTTCAGGCTGCTTGAAGCCAGGGGACAGATCAGAGGAGGAAGGTTTGTCTCAGGAGTATGGGGAGAACAGTTCGCCCTGAAAGAAGCTGTTACAAAAATGAGGTCTGTAACCAAAAAGCCTAAAACCGGCGAACTGTTAACCATCAGCGCTACCGATCCTTTAAACCTGACGGGGATCATTACTCCCGGTGGCCGGGTTTCCGCCCTGATTAACAACCGTATCCTCTATCTGGATGGTGAACCGGTAGCCATAAAAAATGGCAAAGAGATAACCTTCCTGAAAACACCGGAAAAGCCTGACAAATGGATCTGGCAAAATGCGCTTATTCAACGTGATATTTCGCCCAAGTTGAAGCCGTATTTGGGTAAAGGGATTTACTAACTAAGGCCTGCGGGCCTTAGTGAATTACGAATTAGGAATTATCACGGATTGGGAAATTCGAAGCTGGACGATATCCTAGCACCCATATGTAAATTAGTTAATCAAAATTCGGTGTTCGGCGTTTCCTGCTACGTTCCCACCGCCTCCCTCTCCAATATTGCCCTCAGATCAGCTGGTGAATAATTCACCGACTTCAGGGTTTTCTGATCGCTGGTTCGA
The DNA here is from genome assembly GCA_964580205.1 of uncultured Roseivirgaceae bacterium. Classification (GTDB taxonomy): domain Bacteria; phylum Bacteroidota; class Bacteroidia; order Cytophagales; family Cyclobacteriaceae; genus SZUA-3. The sequence continues at coordinate 2,182 of CAZOJZ010000562.1, read as the reverse complement.
AAAACCAGATATTTCCCATCCACCTCTTGGTAATAACACGGAGTATTCTTTTCATCCTGGTAGTATGCAACGGAGGCCTGTGCTTCTTCTTCGGAAACACATGACTTACTCATATTCGATCGTTGAACCTCGTTAAACAACTCTCCAAACTTCTCCCCTAATCCAAATTCCAGTACAGCCCCTGAAAGCACATATTGTATGTCACACAGAGCGTCGGCAATTTCAACCATATCACCATCCGCAATGGCCTGCTTAAACTCTTCCAACTCTTCGGCGATCAGTGAAACCCGCAACGCACATCTGCTGGGAGAGGGAATCCCCGGGTGGTCTTTTATAGGATGTTGAAAAGTACGATGAAACTCCGCAACCCGATTTAGACTGTCAATTTTGTCCATAGTCAAGATATATTTGCTCTAAAAGATTTCTGTCATCAAGGTGACAAAGATAGCGGCAATTTAAAACAATGTCGACGACAATTATTGGTTATATTGGAACATCTGATAAAGAAACTATTGTCTGGTAAATATTGTATGTTAATCTATAGTATTGATCGTTGAAAACACTCATTTATTTTCTGCTTATTTCTTGGTACATGGCTGTTTCCCAGGCTGCCCTGGCCCAGGAGAGTGTGATTGTCTGTACTGATTCTACTTTTTGTGTCCCGGCGGTTTTTGGAATGACCCGGGGCAAGGCAATCATCATAAAACAAGAGCGGGTGCTCCATTACCGTATTACTTCCGATGGAGGAGATAGTGGATTTGGAAATGGTGAGGACGAAGTACAGTTCAATAAACGTTGGCAAGCCAAATTGCGATTTCCTCTGCTATTGAAACCTGGAATTAAACTTGCCATGGGACTTGAATACTTTAAGGAAGAATATCATTTCGAAGGTTATCCTAATAATGACTATCCATTCTACCGAAGCCTGGAAGACAAACCGCTCAGAAGTATTGGAGCTACTTTTTATCTGGTAAAGCCTTGGAAGGGAAACCGCTATTTTATGATGAGGCTGGGGGCCAAGTTCAATGCTGATCGAGATATTGGTGATATGCTGAACTCAGACTTCCTTAGAGTATCAGTGGCCCCTTTAATCGGTTGGAAAAAGAACCCCTACACCTCCTATGCCGTTGGATTCGCCTATAGCTATGATTTTGGCAGACAAACTATTTATCCGGTATTATCGTATAATCATACTTTTAGCAATCGGCTGGGACTGGAATCAATACTCCCCCTGGAAGCGAAATTGCGCTATACAATTAGTGAAAAGAACCTTTTATATGCCACCACCAGGTTCCACGGAGCCAACTATAGCATCCAGCTGAACGATCCCAATTTTCCTGAAGGTGAGGACTACATACTCAGAAAATCAGAAGTCCGGTTCCTGGTCACCTATGAACGAGAAATACACGATTGGTTGTGGTTTAGTATAGAAACCGGATTACGTTCCAACATTAGTTTTAAGCTCATGGATTCACCGGATAGAAACGCTAACACCCTTATTGACAATGAATTTAACAGCGCTTTACTAGTAAATGTTAGTATTTTTGTGGTGCCTCCCCGTAAATTTCTTAAATAATCAATATTGCAGTATGAAATCCAGAGCATTGCGATCGGTTGCCATCTGCTGGTAACTTTCAATACCATCGGGAAGCGGGATCAATCTTTTGTTGTGGTTGTTTTGAAACTGTTGTTCAAGGTCCGGGTGCAAATCTGAAAATTTCTTAATATCAGCTCCCTGAGAAAAAGTAAAGTTGTCCCAAAAAGTAGGATCATAATTGATTAGTGGGTTCAGCATTTCACTATAAAGCACCTCTCTTTGGTCACAATTTAAGAATGACGCCCCCTGATTAGTAAAGGATGCACCAATAAGCTCTGAGGTCCAGTTGGTTAAATTTCCATCTGTGAGGTATGACCGCTGGAAACTGGTGTGGTTCAAGTAATACTGGCCATCGAATAGTAAAAAGCTTACCTCAAAGTGGCTACTTATCCCGCTTCTTGATTCCGCATTCTTCAGAAACGGATGCGGACCACTAGCCTCTACCTCCAGGTTCAGTAATGCCTGATCATCTTCTTTGATATATAATCGCCCGTGATAAGTAATACTCTTGGAGAAGGCTTCTTTAGGGCTGAAATCGATGACCAATACCAGCCGGTCCTGGTACAAACTGGTGTCCGATACCGT
>CAZOJZ010000561.1:0-6080 GCA_964580205.1 uncultured Roseivirgaceae bacterium | reverse complement strand
TCTTGTTGCAGAATTTCGGATTTTGGGGACGAGATTTCCTCCGGATGACCGTTTGTAGTTGAGGGATCATCAAGCCGAGGTGCATATTCGTGGTGCAAAATGCTACTTAATCCCTTTTTGAGCTCCTCAAGTTGATCTATTAAATGAGAGCGGTCCACCTGTTTGGCCATAGTATTTGAAAAAGAATGGTGAACGAATCATCCGCATTAATTATACGAATATAGTACTTTTAGTAGTGATTCCTTAACCAGGCGACTCTTAACATTCTCCTCATTTGTATTTTAATAATGCAAGTACCTAATAATTAACAACAAATAATATGAGTGTTAATCTTACGATGTAAAGATTGAACTCCTTTTAAATTGTTCCTATTCATGTTAATGATTATATTTATATATAGCTGGATACCCCAAATCAAGTAAACTATAACGAAAGGAATATTATATGCGATATTCAATTCAACTTACGTTTTCGATGCTGTTCTGCACCATTTTGCTGGTAGCCGGAGTGAAAATGAACGCCCAGGAATTTATACTTTTCAACGTTGAAGAAAAAGTAAAACCTAAAGATGAGATGGTGCTGGTATATGGGCATATCCTGGATGCAACATCCAATGAGCCTATCCATGGTTATATCAATTACGAGAAAATGCCACGAGCCAATAATGTAGGTTACATATCTAACGGGAGTGACGGCCGATATAAGCTTCACATGATAGACAAAAATAAGTACACCATGCAGATTGCCGCAGAGGGATATGTAACGGTATATGATGTAGTAGAAATAGAGGATATTGATAACGACGGCCAAATTAAAAGAGATTATTTATTGACCAAATCGGATGATGGAAACATCCTTCGCATGAACAACTTGTTGTTTGAGTTGGGTCAAGCTGAGATATTAGAATCTTCCTATGATGAGTTAAACGGTTTAGCTCAGATGCTACACAATAACCTAAGAATGAAAATTCAGTTGGAGGGACATACAGACTATAGGGGAAACCCAGATCGCAACCTCAAGCTTTCAGAGGACCGGGTTTTAGCAGTAAGAGATTATCTCATCCGCCAGGAAATAAAAAAGGGTAGGATTAAGTATAAGGCCTATGGTGGGGCCCACCCCATTACCACCGAAAACACAGAAGAAGCTCGTTTAAAAAACCGGCGGGTGGAGGTTCGAATTCTTTCAAAATAAAAAAAATATAAAATTTTTCCTTACTTTTGATTGCAACTGGGCTCAATTCTGAGCGCACAGAATAAGCAGGCATTGTAATGTTTGTTTATTTTATTTAACTATATTAAGAACAATATAAATTTACCAATAAACTAATTAGATATGCGTCGATGTCTATCACTTATTCTGTTTTGTATTATTTCTGGATTGGTTTCAGCTCAGAATGTGCAATGGGCTTCGGAAGTAATTGAATTTTCCTCAGAATTATCCCCAATGCAGTATTCTGCAACTCAAGCACTAAATAAACCAAACGTTCTTCCGAACGGTGGAGAAAATCCCAACGCCTGGACTCCCAAAAATCCCAACCGGGTGGAATTTATTAAAGTCGGTTTTCCGAATCCCATGATAATACAACAAATAGCTATCGGAGAATCTTATAACCCGGGTTCTATATCCACGGTTTATGTATATGATAAAAGTGGCAAAGAAACACAAGTTTACACTTTCAATTCCAGACCCATAGGTGAAGCAGGCCGGTTGCTAAACATATTCATTAACCCCACTAGTTTTGAGGTAGCCGCAGTCAAAGTGGAGCTCGACGGTCGTGCAGTACCCGGGTATAACAGTGTGGATGCCATCGGCATATCCGATTCCGAGGTTCCTATAAATGTGGGCAATCTCATAAATGTTGCTGAAAATCTAGCCGAAGATATGGAAGCTCAGCGGTTGAGCCCTGCAGTAAATAGCGAAGTAAGCGAATTCCGTCCATTGATTTCACCGGATGGAAAAACCTTGTTTTTTAGTCGAAGCAATCACCCCGGAAACGTGGGCGGTAAAGACGACGATGAAGATATATGGTATTCTGAGCTTGACGAAACCACCGGCGAATGGAAAGAAGCCCGCAACATCGGGCCTGTCCTAAACAACAAAGGACCTAACTACATCAGTTCGATTACACCCGATGGTAATAGCATTCTGCTCCTCCTGGGCAATGAGTATCTGCCCAATGGTAAAATGAAAGCAGGGTTGTCAGTGAGTCGCAAGACCGAATCCGGATGGTCACAGCCAGAAGCCCTCACTGTTGAAAACTTATACAACTACAGTGAGAAGGCCAATTTCTACATGGCCAACAATCGAAAAACCTTGCTGATGTCCATTGAACGTGAAGACTCCTACGGAGACCGTGACCTTTATGTCAGCTTTCTGAAACCGGACGGCACCTGGAGCGAACCTGTGAATTTGGGCAGTTCTGTGAATACTGCAAGTGAAGAGTCCGCGCCGTTTTTAGCAGCAGATGATGAAACTTTGTATTTCAGCTCTGATGGTTACGCCGGGTTCGGAGGAACGGACATATTTGTATCCCGTCGTCTTGATGACTCATGGAATAACTGGTCTGAGCCTGAGAACTTGGGGCCTGACATTAATTCAGAAAATGATGATGAATTCTTCAATATTCCAGCATCCGGAGAATACGCTTATTATTCCAGAGGGGTTGGCACGGACAATATGGACATCTTCAAAGTAGAATTACCGGTATTCTACAAACCTGCTCCAGTAGTATTAGTCCAGGGAAAAGTTTATAACTCTAAAACCAACGAAGCGCTGGGTGGAGTGAAAATTCTCTACGAGAGACTACCGGATGGTACAGAAATCGGCTTGGCAACCTCTGACCCAGTATCGGGGGCTTATAAGATCGTTTTACCGTCTGGCGCGAAATATGGATACCTTGCAGAGGCAGAGGGGTATGTGGCAGTTAATGCAAATATTGATCTGAACGACTTGGAAGAGTACAAAGAAATCAATCAAGACCTGTTTCTTGTACCTATTGAAACCGGTGCAACTGTTCGATTAAACAACATTTTCTTTGATTTCGACAGGTCCTCACTGAAAGAGGATTCTAAACCTGAGTTGCAGCGAGTGGCGGAATTCATGAAGAATAATCCAGGTGTTGAAATTGAGATTTCCGGCCATACCGATAGTGTAGGACGATCGTCATATAATCAAGGACTTTCAGATAGAAGGGCCAAAGCGGTGTTTGATTTTTTAACTGAAAATGGCATTACCTCAGAAAGACTGGTATCCCGTGGATTCGGTGAATCCAAACCTGTAACCAGTAATGATACCAAAGAAGGTCAAGCCCAAAACCGCCGGGTTGAGTTTACCATTTTAGCGGAATAATTGGCTTCAAGCAATGAACCCTGACGGAATCCGTCAGGGTTTTTTTATTTAAACAGACAATATCCATTCCCATGCCGGCAATTGAAAAATTGGAAGCCAAAGTAGCAAGTGAGATTTTTAGTTCACAAAAATCTACTAGTGAACTTTGGCGTACAGAGCCTTTGAAAGCCAGAATTTCACGATTGCTGAAAATTCAGGAATGGACCAAAAACAATCGTAAAAGCATCCAGGATGCCATCTATAATGACTTTAAAAAACCTGCCGCAGAGGTTGACTTATCTGAGATTTACCTGGTGCTTTCCGAAATCAAGCATGCTCTAAAAAATCTGTATCGGTGGGCCAAGCCTAAAAAGGCTGAATCGACTTTAGCCCTTCTCGGCACAAAATCTTCCGTTTATTATGAGCCCAAAGGGGTTTGTTTAATTATTTCTCCCTGGAATTTCCCATTCAATCTTACCGTTGGTCCATTGATTTCAGCATTAGCGGCAGGCAACACCGTGATATTGAAGCCTTCTGAACTAACACCCAACTGCTCTGAGCTAATTGCTCGAATGGCTGCTGAAATTTTCGATCCATCAGAAGTGGCGGTATTTAATGGAGGCAAGGAAGTAGCGGAAAATCTACTTCAATTACCTTTCGACCACATATTTTTTACTGGAAGTCCTGCTGTGGGTAAAATTGTGATGCAACATGCGGCCCGCCATTTAACCCCTGTAACCTTGGAATTAGGGGGCAAGAGCCCGGCAATCATAGACCGAACGGCCGATATTACTGATGCTGCAGAGAAACTCGTTTGGGGGAAGTTTATCAATGGCGGTCAGACCTGTATAGCCCCTGACTACCTGCTGGTGGAAGAAACTGTGGAAGAAGCTCTGTTGGATAACCTGCGTCGCTTGATTGATCAATTTTTCGATCCTGAAGGCCTTGGAATTGAAACCAGTCCGTCGTATGCTCGGATCATCGGTACCAAACATTTCGATCGTCTGGACTCAATGTTAACTGATGCTTTAGAAATGGGGTCGGAAATTGAATGTGGCGGAGTAGTAAATAAAGCGGATAACTTTTTTGCCCCTACTGTCCTTTCCAACGTGCCGCAAACCGCAAGAGTCATGAATGAAGAGATCTTCGGGCCCATTCTTCCACTAATTACCTATCAAGACATTTCGGAAGTTATTGAATTGATCAACAGTAAGCCTAAACCGCTGGCCCTCTATATTTTTAGCAGATCATCGGAATTCCAGCATAAAGTGCTACAGGAAACATCTTCAGGGTCTGTGGCAATAAATGACTGCGTTATCCAATTCATGAACCCCAACCTTCCATTTGGCGGGATTAATCACAGTGGATTCGGGAAATCCCACGGACATAGTGGTTTTCTGGCATTTTCCAATCAGAAAAGTGTTCTTAAACAAAAAATTGGGTTGACTTCGGTAAAACCGCTGTTTCCCCCTTACACCAAGCTTACCAGAAAGGCTATAGATTTTCTGTTGAAATACCTTTAGGCGCAAAGCGCCTAAATTAAAAATTATGAATTAACAATTGGGCTAGTTGGTTAGGGACGAGGGTGTTAGGGTGTTAGGGACCAGCCTTCAATCCTTCAGTCCATCAGTACTTCAGTCCTTAATTCATGAACCGGAGGCAACCAGGCTACTGCCCTTAACGGCGCTCCGCTACCCCCGGATATAGACATAGGTAACGCTACTATCCAGGCGCCAAGAGTTGGTAGTTTATCCAGATTGGCCAGATTTTCAAAGGCCGGAATGTTATGGGCAAATAATATCCGATGGCTTTTAAAGGTACTGGATTGGCCATAATCAATACTGGGCGTATCCAGTCCAATCGCTTTAATACTTCTTTCTGTGGTCAACCATAATGCCGCGTCAGGATCAAGTCCAGGGAAATGTAATGAGGCAACCGCCTCCGGTCCTTTACGGGAAGTGCCCAGATATCCTTCACGGTCCGGCCAAAATTTGCCGTAGCCGGTGCGAATAAGTACTATTGCCTGCTCTGGCAATAATCCATGATTTTTCTCCCAATCCAGGAAGTCCTCAATACTTACTAAATAATCTCTGTCCTTAAGCGCCCTGGTACTAACATCAACAATTACTGCCCTACCTATAAGTTGATCCAATGTGAGTGCCTCTACGCTTTTCATTCCCTCAGCAAAATGAACCGGAGCGTCCAGATGGGTGCCTCCATGCTCAGCTGAACAAAAGGAAAATGCAGCATAGAAATAATCTTGATCGGTGGTTCCATAGAAGACGGTATCCAACTTAAATCCCAAGGTATCTGTTGGCCAGTAGATGGTATTTTGATCGAATGGATAAGTTAAATCGATCCAGGTTCCTTCAGATAAGTTAACAGCTGGGTTGGTTTGGTCTGAGGGCTCGAAACAGGCAGTGAACCCAAATGCTATCAGGGCCAACAAAGAAAAAACAACAGAAACTTTAAGCATTTGCATCGTAGATTTTGCCCCGGGGCTTCACGGTATAATCAAAAGCAGGCAATTTGAACTGCTGGATCAACTGAGGAAAGTACAGTTGCAGTTTATTGTCGATCATTATATAATTTACTAAGTTTTCGCTTAAAATTCAGTTTTTGGTACATATCTTCCCGTATACTCTTAAAAGGCCTTATCTTTATATAGTTACATTTTTTAAACTATTATGAAAAAGAGTCTGGTAATAATCGGAGCTTTTGTTTTGGTATTCCTTTTAGCCGCAGTAGCTCTC
>CAZOJZ010000560.1:0-22120 GCA_964580205.1 uncultured Roseivirgaceae bacterium | reverse complement strand
CGATTGTTATGGCTACAGGTATCAGAACTGACTGGACCCGGGAGGAAATAAGTGAAATATATAATATGCCGGTATTGGAGCTGGTCCATTGGGCCGGTACTGTTCATCGTGCTTATCATGATGCTCAGGAAGTTCAGGTTTGTACATTATTGTCAATTAAAACCGGAGGATGTCCTGAAGACTGTGCCTATTGCCCGCAAGCTGCCCGCTACCATACTGAAGTAACGGTGGAGAAACTACTGCCCGCCGAGCAGGTAATTGAGGCTGCTTTGAAAGCAAAAGAGGCAGGCAGTACCCGATTCTGCATGGGTGCCGCCTGGCGGGAAGTGAGGGACAACAGTGATTTTGACCGGGTACTGGAAATGGTGAAAGGGGTTTGTAACCTTGGTATGGAAGTATGCTGTACTCTAGGCATGTTAACCGCTGAGCAAGCCGAAAAATTGAAACATGCGGGATTGTATGCCTATAACCATAATCTAGACACCAGTGAGGATCACTATAAGGAAATTATTACCACCAGAACTTATAGTGACCGATTGAAAACATTGGATAATATTCGGGATGCAAACATTTCCGTATGCTCTGGAGGTATTATTGGTCTTGGCGAAACTGTAAAAGATCGCATCGATATGCTGTACACACTAAGTACTTTGCCTGAACATCCCGAATCAGTTCCTGTAAACGCCTTGGTACCGGTACCGGGAACACCACTGGAAGACCAGGAAAATGTTCCTATCTGGGACATGGTCCGGATGATTGCTACTGCCAGGATAATAATGCCCAAGGCCATGGTGCGGTTATCCGCAGGAAGAGTACGAATGAACATAGAGGAACAGGCATTGTGTTTCCTGGCCGGTGCAAATTCAATTTTTTCAGGAGATAAATTGTTGACTACTCCTAATCCAGCAGTGGAGTCTGACCAGGAATTATTCCAAAGATTGGACCTGAGGCCGCGGCCGGCGTATAAGCAGGCTATTAATTAATTGCGAATTGCGTTGCGCCAAGCTCTCTGCGCCAAGCCCCATGCCCCACGCCACGCTCTCTGCGCCAAGCGCCAAGTGCTCTGCTCTCTGCGCCAAGCTCTCTGCTCTAGAACAGTTTAAATCCAACACTTAAAATCCATTGATTGTTTGTTTGATCTGTTGCAAAGCCAAAAAGTTCGTCTCCAAAGGTGCTTAGATTGCCTTCATATTTAAGGTCAAGAACAAGGTTCCAGAGATCCAACCCAACTCCGGCTTGATATCCGATAGTAGCATCCTTATATCCCGATTTAATTTCTTCTTCAAGTCCTGCTACCTTTGCGTCAAGCAATAGACTAAGTGTGGGTCCGGCTTGTACCCGCAAGACCTTTAAGAATCGCGTACCCAGCATAACCGGAAAGTCCAGTTTGTTGAACTCTATTTCTCGTATGTCATTCAAAACACCATCATCAAGTTGGATTTCACCACCTGACTGGGTAAACAATGCTTCAGGTTGAATGTATAAGAAACCTAGGGTGATCCTGGAAAAAATACCCACGTGAAATCCAGTAGTGGCATTTCCGGAAGAAATTGTTTCACCCCCAATGGTAAATGGGTCAAAGTCAATACTTGAGGAACTAAACCCAACCCTCGGTCCCAAGGTAAATTGACCATAAATAACGTTTATCATGAGCAGCGCCATGATGGTGAGTATTGCCTTTTTCATAATTCTGTTAATTTGTAAGGATACAATGTGTATCTAAAACTTCATATATTTGGAATTATTGTTACAATTATTGTTCCAAACTCCTTAATCTTCCCTATTAAGCAGATGAGTAATGTCCGGCAATGGTTGCATAAGCAACTCAAGAAAAGACAGGAAAATGGAAATCTGCGAACATTAAAATTAACAGAAAACCTTATTGATTTCAGCTCCAATGACTACCTGGGACTATCTTTCAATGAACAATTGTTATCTTCGATCCGGGACGCCTGCGCCTCCCCTGGATGGTCAATTGGTTCCACAGGCTCAAGGTTGCTTACCGGTAACAGTCAGTTACATTTGGACCTGGAGTCTAAATTAGCGGCGTTTTTCCAGGCTCCGGCAGCTCTATTATTTAACTCCGGATATGCCGCCAACTTAGCATTGATATCTGCTGTTCCACAGCGGGGTGATACGATCTTGTATGACCAGGCCATACATGCTTGTATCAAAGAGGGGGCACGTCTTAGCCATGCCAATTACCATTCATTCAGGCACAATGATGTGGGTGATTTGAATCAAAAACTTAAGCGTTCCACAGGGAATAAATTTGTAGTGGTGGAATCATTGTATAGCATGGAGGGAGATACACCCCCAATTAAGGATATTATATCACTCTGTAGACAATTTGGAGCAGAGTTGTTCATTGACGAAGCACATACCACTGGATGGGCTGGTTCCGGCGGTGAGGGCTGGATTGTAGCACAACAACTATCGCATGAATTCCTGGCCCGTGTATATACTTTTGGTAAAGGTCTGGGAACCTATGGCGCATGCATCGTCGGAAGTCGGGAATTGATAGACTACCTGGTTAACTTTGCCCGACCTTTTATTTATACCACCGCATTGCCTCCCCACAGCCTAATTTCTATAAATTGCGCACTTGAATTTCTTAAAGGGCTTACTTCGCCCGGAATGAGGTTGAAAGAAAGAATAAAATATTACTTGGGGCAGGCTGAGAAAATAGAGGTGGAAAAGTCCTTAAATATAGACAGTCCCATTCAATGGATTATGGCGAAAGGAAATAAAAATGCCCTTGCCCTTAGTGACTATTTAAAGAACCGGGGATTTGACGTCCGCCCCATATTATCTCCGACGGTTCCTGAAGGGAAAGAAAGGCTGAGGGTGTGCATCCATTCATATAACACAGAGGAAGAGATATTGAATTTAATATCCACCATTGTAAAAAAGCCATGAACTACTTTGTTACCGGAATTGGAACAGGCGTTGGAAAGACCGTGGTGAGCGCGGTGCTGGTGGAGGCCTTGCAAGCCGATTACTGGAAACCGATACAATGTGGGCTTCCCAGGGACTTAGAAGTAGTTTCTTCCCTAGTCAAAAATCAATCCAGCAATTTCCACGGTGAAGCTTATTTGTTGAATGAACCGGCTTCTCCTCATCAGGCAGCACACCACCAGGGACTGATACTTGGCATAAATGACATTTCTGTTCCAAAAACAAATAATGATTTGGTGATAGAAGGTGCTGGTGGAATAATGGTGCCAATCAATGAACAGGAATTTATGCTTGACCTTATTAAGAAACTAGCTGATCAAGTGATATTGGTGGCAAATTTATACCTGGGATCAATTAACCACACGTTATTGTCAGTGGACATCTTACAGCGGCACCACATAGAAATTAAAGGAATTGTTTTTAACGGACATCCAAATAGTCACAGTGAATCGGTGATCCTGTCGTATAGTAGATCTGTCAATTTATTGCATTTGCCACCGGACAGTTTAATTGACTCTGAACACATTAAGAAATGGGCGCAAATATTGAGAAAAAATCTGGATCTGACCTGCTGACCAGGGACAAGCAATGTGTATGGCATCCATTCACTCCATTGATTGGCAGTGAAGATAATGTAGTAATCGAAAGGGCAGTAGGAGCTAAGTTGATCACTGCGGATGGCCGTGAAATTATTGATGCCATTGCATCGTGGTGGGTAAATATACATGGTCATAGCAATTCGCACATAGCCCAGGCCATAGCCAATCAGGCAAAAAAGTTGGAGCATGTGATGTTCGCTGGATTCACACATGAGCCCGCCATTCAATTGGCGGAAAATCTATTGTCAATCCTTCCGGATAATCAAGGAAAGGTTTTTTTCTCGGACAACGGAAGTACAGCGGTGGAAGTAGCTCTGAAAATGGCCCTGCAATTCTGGCATAACCAGGGAAAATCTAAAACCAAATTATTGGCTCTGGAGGGGGGGTATCATGGTGATACCTTTGGAGCCATGTCAGTAGGGGAACGTGGGGCCTTTACGACTCCTTTCTGGCCTTTTTTATTTGAAGTAGAGTTCTTGAAATTGCCTGTTCCGGGACAGGAAAATGACAGTGTAATAGAATTTGAAGCCCTTATGAATCGGGGTGATGTGGCCGCTTTTATTTTTGAACCTGTGATCCAGGGGGCGGCTGGAATGCGACTATATTCTGCTTCCTGGTTGGATCACCTTATCTCAATTGCCCATTCCTCAAAAGTTTTATGTATTGCTGATGAAGTCATGACTGGGTTCGGGAGAACAGGAAAAACATTTGCCAGCGATTATCTGGACAACAAACCGGATATTTTTTGTCTTTCGAAGGGTCTCACCGGTGGGGCGTTGGCTCTGGGTGCAACTTCTTGCTCTAATGAAATTCAAGAAGCTTATAATCATGAGGATATTCTAAAGACTTTCTTCCACGGACATTCGTACACGGCCAATCCAATTGCTTGCGCTGCTGCAAATGCGAGTTTTGAGTTGCTTATGACCGATGAATGTAGTGGAAATATTCAGAGAATATCATCCGGTTTTAAAAGTTTCGAAACAAGAATTAAGTCTCATCCTAAGGTTCGATCAACGACGCATCTTGGGGCCATTTTGGCAATAGAGTTTAAAAACTCCGGTGAGACTTCTTATATAAACGAGGCCAGACACGAACTATACCCCTATTTTCTATCCAAAAATGTACTTTTAAGGCCTTTGGGTAATATTGTTTACATCATCCCACCTTATGTGATTTCCGATCAGGAATTGGAGGTTGTATACGGTGCAATTGAGGAGTATTTGGAACTTAACTTAATTCCCAAATTACCAAACCCAAATAACAAATAAATTCCAAACTCAATTTTCAAAACTCCGAAATTTCATTTTTTAGGACTTTCCTCGCGTAGGTTATCCTGAAAACTACTGATCTGATCTATAAAGTTTTTTATTTTAGCACTGGCTTCAGGATTAATATCGCCTTCACTTTGACCTTCCAGAAAAGTGTCAACTATCTGTTGTACTTGTTGAATACTTTGTTGTATTTCCGAATCGGATTCATCGTTAGCTTCCTGCTGGTCCATCAAAAGCAAGTATGCTTCTTTAATTTTGTCGAGGTTTTCCTGGTATAATGCCCTGAAATGATCTGACGGGGCATTATTGATGGCGTTTTGATAGTCCTTTTTGAGTTCCAAATAGCGTTTTTGTGTCAATTGTTCGCTGGGATTGGCGGGTAAATTCAAATACTCCAGAGCTTCTTGGAAGGTCATCACTGATATTGCCCTCAGGTCCTTAAATGGCCCTGCTGCTGTCAAATCGCTCTAGATAGTCAGCCACTCGTCTTACGAACATTCCTCCTAATGATCCGTCTATTACCCGATGGTCATAGCTGTGTGACAGGAACATTTTATGCCGGATTCCAATGGCATCGCCGTAGGGTGTTTCAACTACCGATGGTTTTTTCACAATTGCGCCCAACGCCAAAATACCCACTTGAGGCTGCATGATTATGGGTGTTCCCATTACATTTCCAAACGACCCGACATTGGAAATAGTAAATGTCCCTCCGGAAAGTTCATCTGGCTTCAATTGATTGTTCCGGGCTCTCTTGGCAAGATCGTTAACCTGTTTGGTCAATCCAGCTAAACTTAAGAGGTCCGCCTTCCTAATAACTGGCACTATCAGATTTCCAGAAGGTAATGCCACTGCCATTCCTATATTAATGTCTTTTTTGCGAATAATTCGGTCACCATCAACGCTAATATTGATCATGGGATAATCAGTAATAGCCTTCACTACTGCTTCAATAAATATTGGAGTGAAAGTTAGGTTATCGCCTTCACGTGCTTTGAAGGAAGACTTGTTGCGGTTGCGCCAGAATACCAGGCCTGTCACATCTGCTTCTACAAAGGAAGTAACGTGTGCGGAGATACGTTTGGATGCTAACATCCTTTCGGCGATCATCTTTCGCATGCGGTCCATTTCAATGATCTCATCTTCCCCGCTGGATGGCAACATTGTACTGGAAGCATCTGGAGCAGGTTCGGAAATCATAGTTTCAGCAGGTATACCCTCTCGTTGTTCCAGATAGCTTAAAATGTCTTTTTTGGTCACCCGGCCGTTTTTCCCGGTGCCGGGAATTTGCGCCAATTCTTCGGAACTAAGATGTTCCTGTTTGGCAATATTTTTAACCAAGGGGCTGTAGAAGCGATCGTCCTGACTTTCGATGGATTGTATCAGGGGCACAACCTCAACTGGCGATGAAATTTCTTGCTCTTTAGGCTGATAAGGTTTATCAACCTGTGTCCTTTGAATATTTGGTTCTGTAGATTTGCCGTTGGTGGTTTCAATAATGGCAATTGGCTTTCCCACTTCCACCACTTCTCCTTCTTTGGCTATTATTTCAGCCAGAATTCCTGCATGTTCAGATGGAATCTCGGTATCAACTTTGTCGGTGGCTACTTCCAAAACCGATTCATCCTGTTCAATAGGGTCTCCTACCTTTTTCAACCATGTTAAAATGGTCCCTTCCATAATGCTTTCCCCCATTTTAGGCATTATCATTTCTACTCTACCCATGCTATACAGTTTGAGGTGAATGTCTTTGAACCATGAGTAAATTTAGCATTTTCAGACCTTTTCTCCATCCATTTCCACTAATCTTTGACGCACCAAGTTCAACACTGCCTGAGTGGTAAGCTTGATGTTTATAGCACGGTCCTTGTATAGTGAAAGCTTTTTGGATATTTGATTTTTCCCATCTGCATAAGCAATCCACACCGTGCCCACAGGTTTCTCGAGTGAACCGCCACCTGGTCCAGCTATACCACTGGTAGCCACTCCTATGTCTACCTTTAGTCTTTTTCGAACCCCTTCAGCCATTTCCAGGATTGTAGGTTCACTTACTGCGCCATGGTATTCAAGAGTAGCAGGGTTGACTCCCAATAGTGATTCTTTCAAACTGTTTTGATAAGCTACAATTGATCCCATAAAATAATCCGAGCTTCCGGCAACACTGGTAATTGCTTGGGCCACAGATCCACCCGAACAGCTTTCCGCGGCTGCAATGGTGAGTTTCCGGCTTCGCAGGAGGTTGCCAACTACTACCGGTAGGGTGTCCTGGTCATAACCGTAGATGTATTTCCCTGCCAATGGTTTCAAATTCTCGATTTGTTGATTTACTTCATTTTCCAGCTTGTCAGGATCATCTCCAACGGCAGTAAGCCTTAGTTTTACTTCCCCAAGCCCTGGTAAATAAGCTAACTTAATATGAGGCGGTAACTGTTGTTCCCATAAGTCTATTTTATCCGCCAACCAGGACTCTCCAATCCCTATGGTCTTTACAATCTTATGATAAATAGCAGGCGTCTGGAAAACTGTTTGTAACCTGGGCAATACTTGTTCAGTCATCAGGGTTTTCATCTCATGAGGTACACCTGGCATGGAAACATATACTTTTCCGTTTTCCTGAAACCACATGCCCGGAGCGGTGCCCACCCGGTTGGTTAATACACTACATTTTGTAGGAAGGTATGCCTGTTGTCTATTGGTCTTTGTTAGCTCCCGGCCAATCTTGTCAAAAATCAACTGAACCTCTTTTAATGCTTGTTCATTCAGTGCCAGGTCACATTGAAAGAATTTTGCCAGGCAAGGTTTGGTGAGGTCATCACTGGTAGGACCTAAACCCCCTGTGATAAGAATTATGTCTGCTCTGGTAGTGGCCTCAGCGAGGGCTTCAAGTATATCCGATTCGGAATCAGAAACCGTAGTTTTCCTTACAGTTTTAATACCGGTCTTATCCAGTTCTTTACTAATCCACTGTGAGTTGGTATCTACGATTTGACCGTAAAGGATCTCATCTCCAATAGTAATTGTTTCAGCCCGAACATGTTGCATCTAAGATGTTTATATTTTGAGCAAAAGTACACATAAACTAACATAGATCATCTAAAGGACAAAAGTAGCGGTAATTTGGCACGATTTTGCATAGGTTAATGTTGTCAAACTATAATTTTGAATCAATGATGTCAAACAAATTATCCAAACCTGTCTTTTATTTACAGCTGCTGGCATTAACCAGCGCCTTCCACCTCAGTTCCGGAGCTCAGATCGGGGATCTGATAAATGACCTTAGTAAGAGGCTCTCTGGAAACGGAGAATTAACTACTAATCAGGTGATTGCGGGATTGAAAGAGGCACTTATTCAGGGGATCAGTAAAGGATCTGATCAGGCTTCAGAGGTAGATGGTTATTTAAAAAATAGCCTGATAAAAATTGCATTTCCACCGGATGCCAGAAAGGTAGAATCACGTTTACGTCAAATTGGGCTGGGCCCGGAAGTGGATAAGTTCATAGTTTCGCTTAACAGGGGAGCCGAAAGAGCTGCAAAAGAAGCCAAGCCAATATTTATTGATGCTATTAAGAATATGAGCGTTGAGGATGCCTGGGGAATACTGAAAGGAGGAGAACATAGCGCTACTCAATATCTTAAGCAGTCGAGCTATCAATCTCTGAGCGAAAGTTTCCAACCAATAATCAGTAATGCGTTAGAAGAGGTCAGTGCAACCAAGTATTACGATGATCTGGTACATTCATACAATAAAATACCGTTTGTTAAAAAGATGAACCCGGATCTGGATCAATACGCCACGGAACAAGCCATTGAAGGATTATTCTTATTGATTGCAGAGGAAGAAGCTAAAATCAGAAAGGATCCGGTGGCCAGAACCTCTGAGTTGCTGAATAAAGTGTTTGGGGCCAGAGGGCAATGAGATTACGTACGTATTGTGGCACAAAAAAAGGCAAGCGCACGCGCTTACCTTTAGTATTTCCAAATCGTTAAACCTATCCCAGATAAGGCACCAGCAAACTGATGGCAGGGTGGGCACTCAGTTTATTAATAGCCTTGTCTTTTATTTGTCTTACTCTTTCTCTGCTGATTCCCAGCTCCGCTCCAATATCTCCTAAAGATAGTTTAGATTCTACTCTGATACCGAAGAACATTTTAATTACCTGAGCTTCCCTCAGAGTAAGGATGGAAAGTAATCTATCGATTTCTTTCTTCAAGGAATCATTGTATTCCAGTTTTGCATCAGTTTTTTGAGCATCCTTATTTTCCAACACGTCCAACAGGCTATTGGTTTCTCCTTGCTCAAACGGAGCATCCACTGACAGATGCTTGGATGATGCTCGTAAGGTGGTTTTAACTTCCTCCACACTCACATCCAATAATTCCGCCAATTCTTCATCGGTTGGTTCTCGTTCCAGGTGTTGCTCGAAATGCGAAGCTACCTGGTGTATACGTGAAATAGCACCTACCTTGTTAGCCGGAAGCCGGATCATTCGTGACTGTTCAGCCAGCGCTTGCATAATGGCCTGCCTGATCCACCACACTGCGTAGGAAATAAATTTAAATCCTCTGGTTTCATCAAATTTTTGAGCCGCCTTAATCAAACCCAGATTACCCTCATTGATCAAATCGTTTAGGGGAATCTTAGTATGTTGATATTGCTTAGCTACGCTCACTACGAACCTTAGATTTGCCTTAGTTAGTTTTTCCAAGGCCAAATGATCTCCTTGCTTTATCCGTTGTGCCAATTGCACTTCTTCTTCCGCGGTCAATAATTCTACTTTACTGATCTCGTTGAAATACTTTTCCAGCGTCTGACTATCTCTGTTGGTAATTGACTGTGTGATTTTTAATTGTCGCATGTTTTATGTTATCCCTCCATTAATTCATTACTACTCATGTCATTACTTAAAAACCCCTGTGGGGGCCATAAAGTTTCAAAAGCTCTTTGTTGGGAAGTGTACACACCTGGTAAAAGACTGAAAATGGCCTTTAAATTAAAAAAATTGATATGGTGTGTCCTAAAAATGAGTTTTATTCGAATTTTTTGTTTAAAATTGAGGTCAATTATCGCACTCCTCCCTACTCCAACTTTGCTCACATTTAACCTACCTCCTCGTTTAATATGCGAAGATAAGGATAAATAAGTTTGATTGCAATTTTTTTACAATTTGCCAATGAATAATCCTATTATCCCCAATCTTAACGGTATTCTTATAAAATTATTGTTTTTTACTTAAAATGGTACACCCTCACTGGACACCAGATCAGTAAATTTGCGCTGAAGTTCTTCCAGAATACTTTTATTCCAATGATTTTGAATAGTACGCCCATCAATCTCTGTAACTTCTGCCAACTCACCCATGGTGCCGGTAGTAAATACCTCATCTGCATTGTAACATTCGGATACAGAAATATTTCTTTCTTTCACGGTTAAACCTGACTTTTCCGCTAATTCAATCACCTTTCTTCGGGTAATTCCAGGTAAGCAGCTATCTGCATGAGGGGTATGTATGGTGCCTTTTTTAATTATAAACAAGTTGGTGGCGTTGGTTTCTGATACGTACCCCTGCATGTCAAGCATTATTGCATCATCTGCATTGCATAAATTTGCTTCTATTTTTGCCAAAATATTATTAATCAGGTTGTTATGATGTATTTTCGAGTCAAGGTTTTGAGGTGAATTACGTCGAATACTACTGGTGACCAGTTTCAGTTTATAGGATCCGTAGATGGGTAACTTCCATTCGGCTAATATGATCAATGTACATCCCGTTTGGTTTAATTTTGGGTTCATTCCGGAAGTTATCTTTTCACCTCTGGTTAGGGTCATTCGGACGTGCGTATTGTCACGCATCTGGTTGGCATTCAGAGTTTTAAACAGGGCCAGTCTCACATTTTTACTGCTGGGAACTTTATCGAAATCCAAGGCTTTCGCAGAATGCTGCAGCCGTTCCAGATGCTCCTCAAGCGCAAACACTCGACCGTTATATACCCGTAATCCTTCCCAAACAGCATCTCCTCCCTGTACTACGCTGTCGAAAACGGATACTTTGGCCTGATCTCTGGGCAGTAAATCACCATTGACATTAATGAGAATATCCTTATTTCGCGGGTCGAATTTCTGTAGCATAAAATGAGATCAGTTTGTTTCTTGGTAAAGTCTCTTGTTCATTTCAATCGCCATAAAACAACTAAAAAATCAGAATTCAAAACTCAAAACTTTTTTAATATGTATCTTTCTTGCCAAACTCAAATATGTTAATCCATGTCATATTACCAGCAGCATAAAGACACCATAAACAGGGCGATAGAAGCGATACATCAACGCACATATTATGCCGAATATACGGAATATCCAAGCCCAAAGATCTATGGCGAAACAGCCGATGCGGATGGTAAGACAAAGTTTCAAAACATGGTAGGTAAAAAATTTACCGGATTACTTCAGGAGCATCCGTCTTCCTGGGTAGGACAGGAGGAGTCCCCTTACATGCAAGAACCCTTGAATATTCAATATCCACAATTCAAGAATGATGTATTGATCTCAAGGGCCTTGGAAGCGTATCATCAATGGCGCAAGATTACTCCTGAGGAACGGGCGGGTATATTGGTGGAAAGCCTGGAACGAATTAAATCCAGGTTTTTTGAAGTAGCCTATGCCACCATGCATACTACTGGTCAGGGATATATGATGTCTTTTCAGGCCTCTGGGCCGCATGCTGCCGATCGCGCTCTGGAAGCTATTGGCTGTGGATTGGAAGAGCAGCAGAGGTTTCCGCTAAAAGTCAATTGGGAAAAACCTATGGGGAAATACCAGATTCACCTTGAAAAAGAATGGAGGGTAGTTCCAA
Source organism: uncultured Roseivirgaceae bacterium (assembly GCA_964580205.1). Taxonomy (GTDB): domain Bacteria; phylum Bacteroidota; class Bacteroidia; order Cytophagales; family Cyclobacteriaceae; genus SZUA-3. Next base: position 10,443 of record CAZOJZ010000560.1, on the reverse strand, counting down.
AGGGAATAAGTCTGATAATTGGATGCTCTACTTTCCCTACCTGGAATAGTGTGCCCGGTATTTATGCCAGTTTGGTAACAGGCAATCCGGTTTTGGTAAAACCACATCCGGGTGCAATTCTACCGATTGCCCTATTTGTGGCGGAAATCCAAAAGGTGCTTCAGGAATCAGGGCTTGACCCAAATATTTGTCAACTGGCAGTAGACACCTTTGAAGAAACCAATACGGTGGCTTTGGCAGAACATCCTGAAGTAAAATTGATTGACTTTACCGGTAATAGTGAGTTTGGGAACTTTCTGGAGGGTTTGTCAGGAAAGACGGTTTTCACGGAAAAAACAGGAGTCAATTCAGTGATTTTGGATTCTGTAACCGATATTGATAAAGTGGCTCAAAATCTGGCTTTCTCGGTAGTTCTTTATTCAGGTCAGATGTGCACCGCACCCCAGAATATCTACATCCCTGAATCCGGCATTAAGATGGGTGAAGAGATCATCTCCCTGGATCAATTTGCAGAAAAATTTTCGGAGGCAATTAATGCTATTGTTGACAACCCCAAAGCTGGTCCCTTTGTACTTGGAACTATTCAAAATCAAAACACTTGCAATAGGATCGAGGACGCTCAAAAATTAGATGGTAAAATCTGGCTGGCATCACGGTCGATAGATAATCCCATGTTCAAAAATGCCAGAATAGCTACTCCAATGGTGTTACAAATAGGTGTAGAGCAAAAGGAGATATACAGCAAAGAGTTGTTTGGCCCAATTGTACTGCTTATAAAAACTAAAGATACTGAGCAATCGATTGCTTTGGCCAGGGAACAAGCTGAAACCAACGGAGCAATTTCATGTGGGGCCTATACTTTAGATCAGGATGTAAGGGAAAAAATAGCCGATCAAATGTCTCTGGCGTTTACACCGGTATCTTTCAATCTTACAGGAGGGATATATTTGAACCAACATGCCGGCTTTTCAGATTTTCATGTTACAGGGGGAAACCCAGCAGGAAATGCATCCTTTACAAACCCGGAATTCGTCATAAAACGGTTTATCTGGGTAGGATTTAGAGACTGCGTCTCTTAGTTAATTAAAAAGTCTGCTCCCAAACCGAGTAGTCATCATCAAACCAGCTCCTCCAGGGCTTTTTGTCTTTAAAAATTCCAAACACCGATGACCCGGAGCCACTTAAACTGGCAAACAAAGCCCCTTCTTTTAATAAAACATCTTTGACTTTGGCTATGAACGGAAATTGGCGGAACACTGGGCCTTCGAAATCGTTAGTGATCAGCCTTTGCCATTGCGATATGTTGCCAATAAGGGCTTTTCTAAGATTATTTGAGGGTGACGCGGGAGTCAACATAGAATAAGCTTTGCCGGTATTTACCTGAACCGGTGGTGTCACTACCACCAAATGTGCATCAGGTAACGACAATTCAATATCTTCCAATTCATCACCCTTACCAGAGGCCATGACGGGTTTGCCTTCGATAAAAAAAGCGCAATCACTCCCTAATTTGGATGCCATTTGGTACAAACTTGTTCCTGATAATGTTAAATCAAACATTTTTCTTAGTCCTATCAGGGTAAATACAGCATCAGATGAGCCTCCTGCTAATCCTGCCCCGATAGGTACCACTTTGTGGAGGTGTATGTGAACCGGTGGAATATCGAATTTGTTCTTAATCAGATGATAAGCCTTGATGCACAAATTGTCTTCAGGGCTGCCTGGGATGTCCAAACCGCTGCTGGTAAACCTCAGATCTCCTTTCTCGATCAGTTCCAACACATCGCACCAACCGATTGGATACAAGCAACTGATAATATCATGAAATCCATCATTCCTTTTTTCAGTTACCTGTAGACCCAGGTTAATCTTGGCATGAGGAAACAATACCATGTGGTTTAGGTTATTTAGTCAGATCTTTGATCAGGTCCCCGGTAATTCCCGAGTTGGAAAAGCCTCCGTCATGCATCAGGTTTTGCATGGTCACTTTTCTGGTAAAGTCCGAGAACATCACAACTACATAATCGGCGCATTCTTCCGCGGTAGCATTGCCCAAGGGAGACATCTTATCTGCATAGTCAGAGAATATGTCAAACCCACTAACGCCGCTGCCGGCAGTGGTCAAGGTGGGTGACTGTGAAATTGTGTTTACCCTCACTTTGTTTTTCTTGGCAAAAAAGTACCCGTAACTTCTGGCAATAGATTCCAGTAAGGCTTTGGCCTGGGCCATATCGGAATAATCCGGGAAGGTACGTTGGGCTGCTATGTAACTAAGCGCCAAGATCGACCCCCACTCATTCATGGCATCTAGCTTGTCTGCGGTTTGTAGTATTTTGTGAAAAGAAAGGCCTGAAATGTCCAGGGTCTTCTGAAACCATTCATAGTTAAGGTCCCCATAGGGCTTATTCTTGCGCACGTTAGGACTCATTCCGATCGAATGAAGTACAAAATCAATTTTTCCGCCCAGGACCTCTATACTTTTGTTAAACAATGCCTCCAGGTCCTCAACGGAAGTGGCATCTGCTACTATGATTTCTGCATTACAGGTTTTAGCAAGATTGTTTATCTGCCCCATTCTTAAGGCAATTGGCGCATTAGTAAGTGTGAAACTGGCCCCCTCTTCGTGGGCTTTCAATGCCACTTTCCAGGCGATAGATCTTTCATCCAGTGCTCCAAAAATGATTCCTTTTTTTCCTTTAAGTAAATTATAGGCCATAGTATTTTATCAATTTTAATTTTTGCCCAATATAGTAAACTCTTATAAAACGCCGCACACCGAACGCTGAACATCGGACGCCAAACAAAAAACCCCGTAACATAAGTCCGGGGATACTTCCAAAATCGTTAATCTAATGCTCTACTGTTCTAACGGTTCCCATCAGTTCCTTGGCGTTGGCAAAGGCGATTTCCGAGGGGTTATTGCCTCCCAACATTTTGGCGATTTCTTTTACTCTTTCCGCTCCTTCTAGTTTCCTGATTCCACTGGTGGTAGTATCAACATCACTTTCTTTATAAACATAGTAATGATGGTCACCCCTGGCTGCGAATTGTGGTAGGTGGCTGATGGTCAATACCTGGTGGTTGCCGGACATTTCGTGCATCATTTCTATCATTTGCAAAGCCACTTCCCCCGAGATTCCGGAGTCGATTTCGTCAAAAAGAATAGTTGGAAGGGACACTTTGTCTGCCATCAGGTACTTCACACAGAACATCAGTCTTGAGAATTCTCCTCCCGAAGCAACCTTGCTAATTGGCTGTGGGGCAATTCCCTTATTGGCGCTGAAGGTCCACTGGATATCGTCAAGACCATTTGAGCCAAGATCTGTTTGTTGACATGAAATGGAAAGACGACTTTCCGGCATTCCTAGTTTTCCCAGCAGGTCCTCCATTTTCTCTGTAAAAGACGAGAATACCTGCTTTCGACTATTAGATAACTGGATACCTACTTCCATTAACTTGGATTTTGATTCCCTAATCTGTTGTTCTATTTCCTTCATGGTGTCATCCAAAAGGACCAATTGCTCTGATTCCCTGCTAAGGTTTTCCTTAATTTCAATTAAATCCCGGATAGTATTGACTGCATGTTTTTTTTGCAATCGGTAGATAGTATCCAGGCGATATTTCAGGGTTTCGATTTCAACTGGATCGTGTTCTACCTCCTGATCTAACATTCGCAGTTCCTCAACTATGTCCTTGAGTTCTATTAGAGAGCTCCCCAAACGGGCCTGGAGGGCTTGGTACTGCGACGAGTAGTCCCGAATCTTGGCCAACATATGGGTTGCTGCCGCTAACTGTTCATTAGCACCATAATCACCATGGTCCAGGATTTCTAAGCTGTTTTTGAGTTGTAACTTTATCTCCTCTGCGTGCTCCATTAACTGCAAGGAATCCTCTAGTGTTTCTTGCTCTGAGGGATCCAAAGCAGCTGATCTTAGTTCCACTAATAAAAATTTATTGTAGTCGGATTCTTTTTGTTGCTCTCTGGACTTAATTAGGAGTTCCTGTTGTTCTTTTTTAAGAGATACCCATCGGTCATAGGTCCTTTGGTACTTTGTTAAAACGGCCTGATTTTGTCCATAAACATCCAGAACATTCAACTGAAACTCCTGGGCACCCAGCTGCAATGTATCATTCTGAGAATGGATATCCAGCAGATGAACACCCAACGACTTTAGCGATTCAAGGTTAACCGGAGAATCATTTATAAATGCCCGGGATTTCCCTCCGGTACTAATTTCACGCCTAATAATGGTTTGAGAATCATAATCCCAGTTGTTTTGAAGAAATAACCCTTGCAGTGCATAGTTCTTAATGTTAAACGTGCCCTCAATGATGCATTTATGCTCTTTTTGTAACAGTACCTTGGTATCCGCCCGTTTACCCATTAACAGGCCAATGGCTCCTACCATGATAGATTTACCAGCGCCCGTTTCACCGGTAATTATACTCAACCCTGCGGATGGTTGCATTTCCAGATGCCTAATCAGGGCGTAGTTTTTAATGAGTAGATTGCTGAGCATGCACCTAAGTTAAGCAGAAAAGAAAAAACCAGGAAATGAATTAGTTCCCGATGATGGATTCGTATTTAGCAGTGTTGCTGGGATCCAGTTCTTTCACAATTTCATAGGCTCCACGCCGAACCTGGATATTGCCTTGCGAAAACATACTGGTAATTTCATCATTCTTGGCGTCAAAAAATGAGATAATAAGTATGGAGTTGGGCTTCCTCTTGGATGCTTGTTGCAAGTCCTTTAACACTTGAAGGATCAGTCGCCGGGCTTCGTCAGGGTTTTCATTGAATTTATCCAGTGCCAAGCGATGGTAGTTGTAAATTGCCTCCCGAACAGTCACCAGTTGCTGACTGTTCAAATTCTCCGATAGCCAAAAACGATTGCGAAAATTGCCTTCAAACTGCGACCATCCTGGACGATTGGAAGGTTGGCTATTGGTAACAGTTACCTGGGCTTTTTCAAAATAGGGAGTACCTCCCAGCTTTTCAAACGAGTCATAATCCAGTCCTATAATCACATATGCATAAAATGCCAGCATAGACGTAATATTGTTTCTGAAGTTGGTGTCATTGAATTCAAGGGGTTGCGATTCAGTATATTGAAATTGCCAGTCGCGGTCGGCAAAATTAAATATCAAAGATTCATAATTAGTATTGAAAATAGGCCTTGATGACTGAATCTGCACTGATGCAGTAAAATTGCTTACAGCAGGCCGACTTTCGATGGTAATGATCATGTTGCAGTTGATCTTCTCGGAATTAGTAAAAACGGCGTTGGTCCACCTTCGTCCATTCATAAATTGAAAAAACGAGCTTTCCATGTCTTTAAAAATCCGCCTCTCAGTGGTCTCTACCTGAGGGCTCACATTAACAATTACATTGCAGTTTAACTCCTGCCCGTAAATCTGAGAGCAGAACAATAGTAGTATTGGTGTATACTTAGTTTTTCGAATAATTAAGGATATATTGGACAATGTCATTTGCTACATCAGCTTTAGATTTTAACTCAAATTTGATCCGGTTATTGTCCCTATCAATAATGGTTATGCGATTAGTGTCATGGGCAAACCCGGCCCCCTCATCGTTTAAAGAATTGAGCACAATAAAATCCAGGTTTTTCTTCTTCAGTTTCTTTATAGCATTTTCTTCCTCATCATCGGTTTCCAAGGCAAATCCCACGGTAAACTGATGGTCTTCTTTCAATTTTCCCATCTCAAGTGCAATGTCCGGAGTGGATGTTAACTGAATTTCCCGAATATCGGCAGTTTTCTTGATCTTCTTGTGGGACTTCTCTACAGGCGTAAAATCAGCTACAGCCGCTGCAAATATGGTGATATCGCAGCTGGGAAATACCTTGGAAACTGCCTTGTACATTTCTTCTGCACTCTTGACCTTAATTAGTTCAATATTGGAATTTTCCAATACCAGTGTGGTGGGGCCGCTTACCAATGTCACCGATGCACCTAGATCCGCTAATTGATTAGCAATTGCATAACCCATTTTTCCACTACTATTGTTGCCTATAAACCTGACCGGGTCGATCTGCTCAAATGTAGGCCCGGCAGTAACCATGGCTTTCTTGCCAACCAGAGGATTATTGATGCTGAAATGATTTTCAAGGATTGCGGTTATTTCTTCAGGTTCTGCCATCCTTCCAGTACCGACCAGGCCGCTGGCCAATTCACCATATTTGGCTTCAATCACATGATTGCCGAATTCCTTAAATCTTAAAAGATTTTTTTTAGTGCTGGGGTGCTGGTACATGTCCATATCCATCGCAGGAGCCCAGTAAACCGGACATCGTGCTGATAGGTAAACTGCCGTCAGTAAATTATCACAAATACCCTGACTACATTTAGCCATGGTGTTGGCACTTGCCGGTGCAATGACCATTAAATCAGCCCAAAGACCAAGATCCACATGATTGTTCCATAACTGGCCTTCACCTTCATAAAAGTCAATGAGTACTTCTCTTTTGGATATAGTGGAAAGCGTAAGAGGGGTTATAAACCCAGTGGCGGCCTGGGTCATTATTACCTGGACTTCGGCTCCTGCTTTGATCAACAGGCGTACCAAGGAGGCGGATTTGTAAGCAGCAATGCTGCCACAAACTCCCAGCAGGATTTTTTTTCCACCAAACATGGGATAAGAACGACTAGTCGATGTTTTCTTCTTCCTCCTGTTCCGGTACCCGGTACCTTATTTGATGATCCAGGAATTCTTCAATAGCAATGGTAGTAGGTTTTGGCATTCTTTCGTAGAATTTCGAGATTTCTATTTGTTCCCTGTTCTCAAAAACCTCTTCCAGGTTATCCACTGTTGAGGCAAATTCAGCCAATTTACCACTCAACTCCTCCCTGATGGTGGTTGAAAGTTGACGTGCCCGTTTCGAAATAACAGCTACTGATTGATAGATATTACCAGAAGGTTTGGCAATATTATCCATATCACGGGTGATGATTGATGCTTTAGACATATTAATTATTATTTGATTCTAGAACTTTGTAATTTGAAATGAATTCGTTCATCCATTTCCTGCAGTCATCATTAATGCGCTCTGCGTCTTTTGCAAATCTACTATCTGAATAGTTCTCAACGAAATAATTGTAGATATCTATTGCCTTTTCATACCGTTCCTTCTGTTTTGAAGATATGGAACGTTTGGCGTATATATACTGCGATTCCAACTTTAAAAAGTTAACTTCTTCATTATATTGACTATCAGGAAAGTCTTTATTGAAATTTTCAAAGGCAATTACTGCGGAATTGTGTTTCGACAATTTTTTGTACAGTAGAGCATTTCTGTAAGCTTTGGACTCAAGTTTTCGCTGCAATTCATTTATAGTTGCAGTAGCCTGACCTGTGTATTGGGTTTCGGGATGTAAATTGAGAAATTGTTGCATGGCTGCAATGGCTTCCGCGGAACTCGTCTGGTCCAATTCTTCCACCGGTGAGTCCATAAATAGAGAGTATGCGTGCATATACATGCTTTCCATAGCAAACTCACTTCTGGAGTAAGTTTCATAAAATGTCTTAAAATAAAACGCACCCTCTACATAAAGATGTTGATGAAAATGACAGTATGCATAGTAAAAATTGGCATTTTCTGCTTCCGGCATACCTCGAATTATAGGCAAGATCTCTTCAAAGAGCATACTTGCTTTGATATAATCCCCCTTATCCCTACGCTCATAATAACGGATCGCAGCATCGTATTTTTCGCGCCAATCAGTGCTTTTTTGTATCTTTCTAAAGTCACTGCACCCCATCAAGATCAATAGTGAAAGAAAAGAGAATAAAAGCCTTCTACCCATAGGATTCCTCATCGGGGTGCAAATATAAAGTTGATACATCTAATAAACAATTGAACTTCCCCCTTTAACAATTGTTAACAATAGCAAAAATCACACCTAATGTTTGGACACTAATTGACCTCCTGTAATTTATTAATGTAGTTTTCAGAAGGTTTTTCGGACATGTCTGGTGGCACCAGTAAAGCATCCTGGGTCTTTGGTTGCAGAAAAGGAGGCCTTTGTCTGGAGATCGAACCTGAAGTTACAACACTTTCTCTGGTAGGTCTTTCATATGCCCGCCAGGAGAAATTTTCCAGCTTCATACCATCTGTCCTGATTTCATGAAAAGGTATAAATGAGCCGTCAGGAGAATAGAAGGTGATGAAGGCTACCTTTTGTTGCTCAAATTTTAAACGCATATTACTACAGACAACTTTATTCATACCCATCACCAGCGAAAGCGAATCTGATTCCTCCAATTCAAAATATATACTTTCCCCATTGCCGTTTACATCCACCTGCTGCAGTTGACTCTCTTTAAAGAATACAATCATATTTCTCCCTTTTACCTGATTGTAAAATTCATCCACGGCCAAGGACGTGACAAAAGCATTGGTATCCATGAACATTTTGTCAAGGCGCCCATTGGACATTACAATTGAAATAGTATCTGCCACCATTTGATTGTTGTCGTTCCATAGAACCGGATCGTTATAGAGGTAAATCAATGAGTCAGCCATTTGATAACTCAGTGAGTCTGCTATTCCCTGTAAATCAGGTTTATAAATCCTCACATTATGAAAAGCTAGTAATCTTTCATTTTTCGGTATGGAGTCCTCTATGCTTATCAGGGTATCAGCCGACAAAAACAAGGTATCCAGGTCAAGTATCTTTTTCATCAGGGTGTTCCCATAGATCTTAGTTATCCCTTTTTCTTTCCAATATTTACCAAAGTCTCCAGTGATTATTACGTCGTTTTCCTTGCTGACAAAGGAGACATTGTTGGTTGCTGTATAATAGGCTTTGTTTTTATCGCCATATAAATTATCCCCGTATAATAAGAATTTTGGTGTTTCGATAGCAGCTCCGGAAAAGTTTGAGATATTCTCCAGGGTCTTGTAAACCCCGCCATCATTGGCGTTTAACACTGTGCCATTCTTGGCGGTGATCACCGTAGGACCTAGAAAGTAAGCCACTTCTGTCACGGTATTGAACTGAAATGTATCGGCCTCAACCAAATAATCCTGGTTTCTCAAAACCACACTGTCCTTGAACGAAGCGTAGCGGGCGTCGGAGTCGTAGTACCCTTTTTTACTAGTCAGGGTGTTAGTCTCAGTCACCAGCTTTCCGTCCTCATAATAGTACGCTAAGTGTTCGATCATATCATAGTCCAGAAAGTTAGTAGTGAGGGTCATGGACGGGTCACGGTACACTACATTTTCACGCATTTGGGCCAGTTTTTGGTTGCCTTGGTAGATTAGACGGCCTCCGGTAATGGTGATGGAATCACCTTCCTGGATCCGGACACGGCCAAAGATCTTAACCAGATTCTGCTTCTTAAAAAAAAAAGCTGAGTCACCATAAATTCGGGTGTTCTTTTGAGAGAAAACCACTCCACCGATTACCTTATCGAATCGCACCCCGTCTTGCTCCCCATTTTCAAGATATTCTGCCCTTTCCAGTTTGATCCTGTCTATCTCCTGGGCCATCAGGGACCCGGTAAACAGTAGGCACACAACCAGCGAAACTGATAGTGTATAAATTGATAACTTTGTTGTGGGTTTTAACACGGGGTAAATTTATAATAATTATTGCTAACACAGATAGTGCCAATATGGGACAGCTTGCAAATGGCTTGAAAGACTTCATCAAATCGGAGGACTTATTACTGCCTACTGATAAGGTGTTGGTGGCAGTGAGTGGAGGTGTAGATTCTATGGTTTTGGCCCATCTTTTACATGAATTGGGTTATCATTTGGGAATGGCCCATGTTAATTTTCAATTAAGAGGAGAAAGTGCTGATTTGGACGAACAGTTAGTACAAGAAACGGCAGAATTGTGGCAGGTACCTTTTCACAGTAAGAGGTTCGATACCACCTCATATGCCAAGGAAAATAATATTTCCACCCAAATGGCTGCACGAGATTTACGTTACCGATGGTTTGATGAGCTAAAGGAAAACCAACACTACCAAAAGATAGCCATGGGGCATCATCTAAATGACGTGCTTGAAACCCTATTGTTAAACCTTACAAAAGGTACCGGAATTGGAGGGCTGCACGGGATCTTACCGAAACGAGACTCAATTGTCAGGCCTTTACTGTTTGCTAAAAAGGAGCAAATTATTGATTACGCAAAAGAAGAGAGACTGAACTGGCGTGAAGACCAGTCTAATGACAGCGATCACTATCAGAGGAATCTCATAAGAAATCAGGTAGTACCAGTATTAAAGAAAATTAATCCAAGACTTGAAGAATCAGCCCAAAACAGTGTTGAGATATTCAGGTCTGTGGAAAAACAATACGCTAAATCAATTGAACAGTTAAGGGAGCGCATCTTACGAGTTGACGGAGGCCATGTAATGATGAAAAAGTCTGATCTTAAAGCTATTGAAGCCCCTATTCTCACTGATCTAATCCA
>CAZOJZ010000559.1:0-1778 GCA_964580205.1 uncultured Roseivirgaceae bacterium | reverse complement strand
TGGGAGACCAATCCGGTCTGAAATCAAATGCTGGATGGCCAGATAGATTAATTTCATTATTGTCTCCTTCCAAGTCGATCATCCAAATTTCATAATTTCCGGTTTGGTTAGATTGGTAAACGATTTTTTTACCGTCCTGTGAATACCGGCCATAGTAATTTTCTCCATTATTGAAAGTGAGTCGTTCTTCCTCCATGTTTTCCATATTCAACTGGATTAGATCTATCTGATGGCTGAATTGATCGATACTCAGACCTCCATTGGGAATCACTGCTGGATCCATCATCCACTTTGTAGAATAAGTCACTTGTCTTCTGGAATTCGAAGCAAGCTCCAACTCCCATATATTGACCCCGCCCTCCAACATAGCGCCAAAGATTACTTTCTTACTATCCCAGGAAAATACAGGCGTAACAACTGTGAGATCAGGGAGTAACAACCGTTCTTCTTGTTCGTTGCCATGACCAACTATCCAGAGTTTTCCGTTGCGTTGAAAAACTATGGATTTTCCATCCGACGACCATGAAGCTGAAAGATCAATACTTCCTGATGGAGAATTCGTTACTTGAAATTTCTCGTCCGTTAACAAATTCACCTTATAGATAGCCACATTTCCATTTTCCTGCATTCTTGAAAAAAGTAGTTCACTCCCATCAGGAGACCATGGCGCCGTACCTAATCCGTAAAACGGCCACTGGCTTTGTTCAAGGCCTGGAAGATTGGTCTTAGCTAGTTTTCTCTCCAATCCTCCGGTTGAGGGTACATAGTAAATATTAGTACCTTCTTCACGTACGGAAATGTAGGCAATTTTCGACCCGTCTGGTGACCAGCGAGGATTGTACTCATCATATGGTGAATTTACAATTTGAATTGCATCACCACCACTTCGATTCTTTATAAAAATGTCTGTATTACCCGAAGCCAGTGAAACGTAAGTGAACATACTTCCATCTGGAGACCAGGACGGGAATCCTTCAAACCAGATTGAAGAAGTTAATGGAGTGATTTTGTATGGTTCTGTTGTTGTCCCTCCGCTTCTCCAGAAGTCATAATAGCTTCCTAACCCAAATAATATTATAACAACGCCTCCTAAGATAGCCAATGTCAGTATGGCCACATTATGCTTCTTTAACTTGCGTTTTGTACTTATCAATTTTGCCTTACCTTGTATCTGTTTAAGCGATGGTACGATGAGATCGTTTGCTTCCAAAGCAAAAACTTCTACTGTCTCCTTTATATTCTTTAATTGAAATACTCCTATAAACTGAGTGTAAATGTTGGCTTGATTTTCTATTTCGTTCTTAACTTTTTCCGATATGATCACAGATCCGGCCACTCCCAACCCTTCCAGTCGAGAAGCGATATTCACACCATCTCCAAATACATTATTTCCTTCAAGGCGTATTTCCCCTAAGTGAATTCCGATTCGCAAAGGTAGTTTTGGTTCCTGCTGAAAAAGTTGTTGCATTTCAATTGCACAGGACACAGCTGCAATGGTGCTTGAGAAGGTGGACATGCTACCGTCCCCATAATATTGATGTACTCTACCCCCATGATTTTTCACATGTTTTTCCAATACCTCGTTGTGCTGTTGAACGATATTTACAGCTTCCTGCTCGTCTCGCTGCATTATAGCAGTATAACCTACAATGTCAGTGAAGAGTATAGCAGCGAGCTGTCTTCGGAAAGCCATGATATCAAATGTTTATATAGATCATTGATGGCAGCTAACGATTGTGCTAAAATGCGTTTTAATGCAGTTTTAGCTTTGTGTTGTG
>CAZOJZ010000558.1:0-4100 GCA_964580205.1 uncultured Roseivirgaceae bacterium | reverse complement strand
AAACATAAGTATTAAAATGAAACATCAATTAATCGTCGGTTTGGTCGTTTATCTTTTAGCTGCTTGCGGCGGCGGTCAGGAACAAACAAAAGATCAAAACGACGCCCCGCAATCAATGGTACAACCAGAATCGGAACCTGTGGTTGCCAATGTTGCCGGAAAGGAGATATATGACCAATACTGTCTGGTTTGTCATCAGGCTGATGGACAGGGAGTACCCAATGCCTTTCCGCCTATAGTGCAAACTGAATATGTTAGTGGTGATACCGAGCGTTTGATTGGTATAATACTGAATGGCCTAACCGGTGAGATTGAGGTAAACGGTGAGGTTTACAATGGGGTTATGCTGGCACATAATTTTCTTAGTGATGCTGAGGTTGCAGATGTCATAACTTATGTTAGAAGTAATTTTGGTAATGAGGCCTCTGCTGTTACTGCTGAAGAAGTGGCAGCAGTACGGGATACGCAATAGATAGCTTGATTAGAAAGTGTTAAAAAGGGTTTTTTGTACCGCGTTATTCATGTTAACTGCCTCTATAGCATTTACCCAATCTGTTACCGGAAAGGTGCTAGATGCCAGTAACAACCAGCCTTTAATAGGGGCTAATCTAACGGATTCTACCAGAACCAAGGGTACCATCACCGATGATTTCGGTCAATTCACCTGGGACGTGAAGTCTAATGGTCTTGTTATCTATGTAAATCATTTGGGCTATGAGGAACTGAAGATCGTGGTAAATGAAGAAAGTCCAACTTTAAGGATTTTGGTCCCCACCACCGCCCATCAACTGCCCCATATGATCGTTTCAGCTTCTAATACCTCCAGTCAATTACTGGATATTCCAGCCTCTGTTTCAATTATTTCCAGAAATGAAATTGAACGCGACAATGGGACAAATATCGCCGAGCCGCTCAACCGGATCCCCAGTCTATATATGCATTCAGGCACCCTAAATACCAACCGGGTAACCATGAGGGGCATTGGGTCGCGTTCTCTATTCAGTACTACCAAGATCCGGGCTTATTTGAACGACATACCATTAACTACCGGCGATGGTGAAACCACCATCGAAGATATTGATCTTGGGTTGGTGGAAAGGGTAGAGGTATTGAAAGGCCCGGCGTCCTCCATTTACGGAGCCGGACTTGGTGGAACCATCAATATGAAAGCGCTCAAGGCACCTTATAATTCAACTGATATATCCAGTGAGATGACATTTGGCTCCTACGGATTGTTTAGATCAGTAAACAGCTTTGAATATGGCAGCGATGCCATAAACCTCAGGGTAAACTATAGTGCCATTCATCAGGATAGTTATCGGGAGAATAACGAATATGACCGGCAAACAGTCAGCATTTTAAATCAGTTGTATCCCGGCAAAAATACCACCCTGACATTTTGGGGTAGTTGGATCGGACTGAAGGCATTTATTCCTTCTTCATTGGACAGCGCCTCGTTTGCGGAAGACCCCAGACAAGCGGCTTTTACCTGGGGACAAACCATGGGTTTTGAGGAGTATGACAAAGGACTCTTAGGAGTTAATCTAACTCATCAGATTTCTCGAAAATGGGAGTTAAGTGCGAGTTTATTCGGGAGTTTAAGAGACGCCTATGAACTTCGACCTTTTAACATTCTGGATGAAGAGAGTAGCGCCGTTGGTAGCAGAGTGAAGTTTACCTATAGACCTGAGGTTAATAATGGTTCACTATTATGGACGTTCGGAGCCGAATATTTCAATGAAAATTTTCAGTGGCAGACGTTTGAGAACGACGACCGGTTGCCTGGTACTATATTAAGTGATAACGATGAACGCCGCTCATATTACAACGCTTTTACGGAGGCCAACTGGTCACTACCAGCCGGCACCATTTTTACTGTGGGGCTTAATTATAATTCAACTAAGTACAAATACCGCGATCTGCTACCTGACGATGGGGATAAATCAGGCAACTACTCTTTTGATGGCCAATGGTCACCCCGCGTAGCCATATTGCATAATTTCTCTAATGAGTTTTCAGTTTATGGCCAGATCAGCCATGGGTTCTCGCCTCCAACTTTAAGTGAAACGCTGACTCCGGATGGGATCATTAATCCGGAAATTCAACCAGAAACAGGATATAATCTGGAGATTGGTAGCAGGGGCCAATTGCATAAAGGCAAACTCGGGTATGATTTATCTCTGTATTCGATGTATATCAACAATCTTCTGGTTGCTCGTCGTATCGGTGATGACCAATTTGTAGGAGTAAACGCAGGCAAAACCCGGCACAGAGGAATAGACTTCACCCTTAGCTATGATCTCTTGAAAAAATCATCCGCCTCAGATTTGCACCTGTGGCTTAGTTACGGATTTGCAGATTATTTTTTTAAAGAATTTCTGGACGAAGGCAATGATTTCTCCGGAAATGAGCTAACTGGTACCCCCAAGCATAAATTAAGTTGGGGCACGGATTTCACACATACATCCGGATGGTATGGGAACATCAATTTCCTGTATGTTTCTTCCATGCCCATGCGTGATGATAACTCCATCTATTCAGACGCCTATTCCTTGCTTAACCTAAAGTTTGGCTACAAAAAGCAAGTTTCTAAATTATTTAGCTTTAAAGTCTTTGGGGGTTTAAACAACCTGTGGGACGAAAGTTATGCCTCAATGATATTGGTGAACGCTACGTCATTTGGTGGACGGCCACCGCGATATTACTATCCTGGATTGCCAAGACACTACTATGGTGGATTTGGCCTGATGTTTAGGTTAAAATAATCGTATTGACGCGTTTTATGAAACACTTGTTAAGGGTTGTTTTGTTTTCAGGTTATTCAATACCATTAATACTGGCGTTTCTATTGGTTGGTTGCCAACAACCTGAACTTAAGGAGAAGGAGAAAGACAAAGAAAAAGACCAGTTCTCCAGACATATTAGAGCCACTTCAGCAAAGTCACCGCAGGAAGAAAAATTAGCGCTTAAAGTACCTCCGGGTTTTAAAATAGAGCTGTTTGCTTCAGAGCCGGATATTGGTAAGCCGATGAACATGAGTTTTGATGCCAAGGGAAGAATGTGGGTTACCCAATCCAATGAATACCCCTTCTTCGATTCCACAGGAATTGGACCGGATAGAATATCCATACTTGAAGATACTGACCATGATGGCAGGGCCGACAAAATTACGGTTTTTGCAGATTCGTTAAATATACCCATTGGTATCGTACCGGTGGCAGATGGAGCAATTGCCTATAGTATCCCATACGTATATCACCTGGTGGACACCGACGGTGATGATCAAGTGGATGAAAGAAAGATTCTGTTGAAAGGATTTGAGTATAAGGATACTCATGGCATGATCAATAATTTATTTAGAGGCTTGGATGGCTGGATCCATGCTGATCATGGCTATGCCAATAATTCACAGGTGGTTGGCACTGATAATGCGACTCCTGTTAATATGATATCTGGCAATACTTTTCGTTTCCGGCCAGATGGCAGCGGGGTGGAGTTTACCACCACCGGAAGAGTCAATCCATTCGGATATGCCGTGGACGAGTTTGGTTATCTGTACTCAGTTGATTGCCATTCAAGTCCCATCTATCAGCTAATCAGGGGTGCTGATTATCCACACTTTGGTAAGATACCCACCGGTATTGGCTTTGGTCCATCAATGATGCGTCATGGGTATGGCTCTACGGCATTGGCAGGTTTGGAATATTACACCGGAAATCAATATCCCAAAGAATACCAACAAAATTTCTATTTGGGAGATGTAGTAAAAAGTAGAGTGTATCGGAGCTCCGTGGAAATGATTGGTACCACCCCTGTACTCACCTGGCAATCGGATTTCATTGTCAGTGAAGACCCCTGGTTTAGGCCGGTAGACGTAAAATTGGGTCCTGATGGGGCTATCTATATTGCTGAGTTTTACAACCGCATTATTGGTCATTATGAAGTGCCCCTGAACCATCCAGGAAGAGATCGTGAACGAGGAAGGATCTGGCGAATTAGTTATGAACCTAATCAAATGCAGCACAGATCAAAGAACTGGACACTAGTCGATTTACCGGCCCTGTTGGAAGGTTTGAAAGATCCGAGCCTTACGGTGCGAA
>CAZOJZ010000557.1:0-1621 GCA_964580205.1 uncultured Roseivirgaceae bacterium | reverse complement strand
TGATGAAGATATCGTATTCGTAGCCTGGAATGATTGAGGGCATTAGTGGATTTAGTTTCTCAACCTTAAAAATAGTATAAATCCTTCAAAATTCTAAAACCCTTATGTATCAATGGTTTATCAAATTACATTTCAATACAGAATGTAATTTACATGTACAGTGTACACCTAATCGGTGGTAATTTCTCCTGCTTGCCCGACCGAAGCAGGGTGTTTTCGCCTCATCATTGATTTATAATTGTGGTTTTTCTCATCAAATTATTGTGCTCCAATCTTGCTTCAATGCCCAATCTTCAAAAGACATAAAACCATATTTCTTAAGACTGTTGAGATCGGCCGTATATCCCTTGTCATTGAACCATTCATACATTAGCGCCATATCCTCACTTTGCTCTCTGAGGTAATCCGGATTATATCCTTCATATTGTATTTTTTTACCAATGGCTTTCGTAAGAACTTGGGATACTTCTTCACCGGTCAATTCATCTCCGGATATATTTACTCTATCCCCAAACATCGCTTCCCTTTCATTTACCACTATCCCCACAAATTTGCCAATGTCTTCAACTGAAATTTGTTGCAATTTACGATCAGCAGGCATGGCCATTTTTAGCAATCCCTCTTTTAATTGTTCCAGCATAAAAGGAATAAAGATATTGTCCATGAAATAAGCCGGTGCAACTATCGTATAAGCCATACCTAAAGTTTCCAGATGCTTCTCCACTTCATATTTACTATCGAAGTGCGGAATTCCTGTTGGTTGATTAGCATCACCAACGGAATTGAATATAAAATGTCCAATACCAGCTTCTTTGGCTGCATTTGCCATTGAAATTCCTTGCTGAACTTCATGATCGATACCACCTTCAAATGGGGTGGTCATAGCAAATACAGTATCTACATTCTTCATAATGTTGATAAGCTCATTTGAATCTGTGAAGTCAACAGAGACCATTTCAACGTTTTGTTTCAATAAGTTTTTGGCCTTTGGTGACTCTGTATTTCTAGTGATACCTACAACTTCGTGACCATCATTTAACAACGCTAGAACAACAGATCCTCCCTGCTGTCCTGTTGCTCCTGAAACCAATACTTTTCTTTTTTCCATGATTTAAAATTTAAATTCTTGACAAAATTCCGATTGACCATCTCGATATCACACTAGCGCAACAAGGAACCGTATTCGTTGCACAACACTAGATAATTTTATAATTCTAGATACCAAATTTCGTTTTCTATTCTAACCACAATGGGGATGATCGAAAGCATCAGTGGTATAGTTTACCAACATTAAAAATAGTAATGTTTAAGGATTTTGGCTAATCCTTAATTGTGGAGTGGTCTTTGTGTGTAAGAGGTTCAGGTATTATTGGAGGCATGGAGTTAAGATGAAGGAAAAAATCTCTAAAAATCGAATAGAGGACGTATTCTCTAGTCTGATTATTTGAAGGAAAGTATGAATCTCACAAGAGTAAAGAAAGTCTACTAGAATCATCTTAAAATAATCGTGGAATACACCCTTTTGATCTACTTGATTGTGAGTATGATTTTGTAACTCTCATAAAGGAATTTGAATATTGAATGTTGTTCCCTGATACCGGGTACTATTAAACGAGATACT
>CAZOJZ010000556.1:0-5717 GCA_964580205.1 uncultured Roseivirgaceae bacterium | reverse complement strand
AGGATTAGCAACTAGGATGGCCTTTTATGAAAGCGGTACTTTGACCTTGGTAGCTGAAAACCTTAAGATCCTGGTAATCAGAACAATCACATTATTTTTTATATAGGAACAGACAAAAAAACCCCTTAAATTGTCGTTAGTACCCGTAATGTATATATTGAAAGTAATCGATACTTGGGGATATTTACTTTAGTAAATACGTAAGTATTATAATTTAATATTAGTAATATGTTGATAGTCAATACAATGTATACATATATTGAATCTCCTACAGTTCCTGTCAAAAGTGGAATAGGTGGTTCTCCGATAGCTCTAATTTTTTTTTAGCACCTGAAATTAATCAAAGTACATTCTTAATCAGCAAGTTATCCACAATTACTTGCACAAATACTTATATACAAGCCGTTTAGGTGAGAAACTTTCTTTGGATGAAATACGTTTTTTATAGTGAATCTACAGTTAAAACCATGTCAATCAATGAATTGAAAGTGCAGATACTGGAATCCGTAGGTGGGCTGGATCAAACACAATCTAAGAAGGTGCTTGATTACATACGGCGAGTGGTAAGGTCCAGATGCGACCACGAAGACTACCACAATTTTAAGCGACGGGCCATGGAGGAAATACAAGTTGCTATCGACAATAATGGCGACCCCCAGGCTGCCTAATTACCCATTTGATTTACCTTGCTCGTCCAGGGAAGTTACTTGTGCCAGTGTAGCGTAGGGGGGGTAGGTAATCAAATCTTTTTGATTACCGGATTAAAAGCCTTTGAGGCTACCAGGACACGGTCTCCAATTGCCAGATCAGAGGCAGTATTGCCATCTACGATTATCTTCACCAGTTGATTGCCAATTAACACGGTTACTACGAATATCACATCCTCCGCCACAAGCTCAATAATCTCCCCAATAAACTGAAACTTGCCACTTAAATGACGATGTGAGAAAAAATCACCCGGTGTTTGTGTGCTTAGGACCTGGCCATCTTCCAGGTGAATTACCAGGTCAGATAACTTAAGTATTTCTCCAACATCGTGACTCACTAAAAATGTAGTCAGTTTAAACCTCCTATGAATTTTAAGAATATAATCCTGAAGTTTAATACGCATGGTCCGGTCTAATGCGGAAAGAGGCTCATCAAGCAATAATATCTTTGGCCTTGCAACCAGTGCCCGGGCCAGGGCCACCCGCTGTTGTTGTCCCCCGGATAAGGTAGCGGGCTTTCTGTCACTTAGACCGCTCAATTCTATTACTTCAATAAGTTCATCCACTAATCCCTTGTTCGAGCCGTGTTTAAGGCCATATATCAGGTTCTCTCTCACTGTCATGTTCGGAAAAAGAGCAAAAGACTGGAAAACTATGCCGATGCTGCGGTTGCCGGGCTTTTGATTTATTCCCTTCTCGCTATCATACCACACCTCATCATGCACCTGGATAAGTCCGGATTCCGGGGTCATCAGCCCTGCCAGCACCCTGAGCAGGGAGGTTTTTCCAGCACCGGATTTGCCGTAGAGGGTTACCAAATGGCCATGCTCAATTCGCTGGTCTATCTGGAGTTGCATGGTACCGTTCGGTCCGTCAAGCAGCTTGGATATTTGGATATTGATCATTGCCAGAATCTCTTTAGATAGCCACCATTTACCAGATAAACCAATAGCAGTACCAGGAAGGCCAGCGTTAACAGAATCAATGAATATTGATGGGCGGTCCCATAATTAAGTGCTTCAACTTCATCGTATATTGCGATGGAGGCCACTCTGGTACGATCCGGAATACTTCCGCCAATCATCAACACCACTCCAAATTCTCCAATAGTATGGGCAAATGACAATACAATCCCTGTTAGCAGGGATGGTTTGATGTTTGGAAGTTCCACCCTAAAAAGAGTGGTTAGGTATGATTTCCCCATCACTTTGGAAGCGTCAAGCAAAGAAGGAGACAAGCTGGTTAATCCGCTTTGTATGGGGTGTACCATAAAAGGTAAAGAATATATCACTGAAGCTATGACCAGCCCGGGAAAGGAAAACGCCAGTCTCAAGCCAAACCATTGTTCCAGAATTTGTCCTAATTGGCTGTCAGGGCTAAAAGCCAACAACAAATAAAACCCCAAAACCGTTGGAGGAAGCACTAATGGCATGCTTACCAGGGTTTCCATAAAGGGCTTTATACGCGATTTAGTAAAAGCCAGCCACTTACCCAGAGGTATGGAAATGATCAGCAACAGCACAGTGGTTATGGAGGCCAACTTTAGGGTTAGGGAAATAGGCGTCCAGTCCATTATTCGGAAAGCATTATTTCGCTGGTCTTGATCATAGCAATAACTTCAACACCAGGTTGCAATTGTAGTTGCTTCACCGCATTGCTGGTAATTATTGAGCAAAGAGTATATTCTTGATATTGCAAATTAAGCTGGCTTAGAAGTTGTCCCTGTTCAATCGATACAACTTTGACTGGAATTTGATTCTGTAGACTGATATTTTCACCGTTTTTTCCAATAATTACCTCGGTTTCTTTAAACATAACCTTTATTGGGGCCCCTATCTTTAAGTAAGGGGCCGTTTCCGGTGTTTCGATTACAATACTGGTAAAAGTAATGTCGGAAACCACCACTTTTACCAAAGTTAGGTTACCATGAACTTGGAGGTCTTGTATGGTGCCGGGGAGGGTGTTCAAAGCGTTATAACTCGGTGCAACTCAATAAAGATAATATAACCTTGGGAATATCGAACAATACAGCATTAGATCAACGATTTTTGAAGTAACTATCCGCCTACCACCAGAAAATTCGTCTTTCGTAATTCGCAATTTTCAACTCCCTCGTCCCTAACCCCCTCGTCCCTAATTTTAGTGCGCTTACGCACTAAAATGACTCTCTGATATTCAAATAAAATCCCGGATTTTGAGTCCCAAACCCAAAGTCGATTCGAATATTTAAGCGTTCTTTGGACTTAGCAGCGTAGCGAAACCCAAACCCCCATGAAGATTTCAAATGATCAAATCCCAAATTAGAAATACTGGGAGCGACATTGCCAATTCCTACAAAACCCACAACGCCCCATCTTTCCCAGAATGGAGGCTTCTCCCTTTCATCTATCCAGAATTTCCGCCCTAGTGGCAACCGATACTCCATCTGTCCCGCCAGCATGGAATTATCGCGGAAGCGTCCCAGATAGTGGCCACGCATGATCTGATCACCTCCCAGCAGGGCCATAGTCTCAAAAGTCGGATCACCCCAGTTATGTTCAGCCACCACATTAAAGGCCAGTACATGTCTCTTTTGAAAGGTCTGAATATAGTGGCGTAGGTCAAACCGGAGCTTGGTAAATTCAAATTCACTTCCCAACCAGGACTGGTAGGTGGTCAGGTTGACTTGAACATAAGGGCCGGTAGTGGCATTAAAATTATTGTCCCGTTTGTCGAAGCGGGCGATTAACCCCACGCCGCTGGTCAACGCTCCTTCATTGCCCGGAATTAATCCCACCTGATTCAATAGTCCGTCTTCTTCTACTTCAGTTATCTTGCTGTCCTGTCTTATGTACCGGACCCCAAGGAAATAATGATTCTTAACCTTGGCCAGATAATTGAAATCAAGGATCATGGTTCGGGTGGTGTAGATCTCCTCATTTGACTCCGGGGTATTGTTACCGATACCCCAGAACAACAATGGGAACTTAATCCATTCTGCCACACCCTTGAAAATATGTTTGTTGTCATTGAGAAATATCTCGTAAGACAATCGGGCTTTGATCTGGTTGTTCAGCGTATAATTAAGAGGTACTTTTATGGTAGAAAGCTGAGTGCCTTCCGGAGCGTTCTTTCCTCGAAAAAAATAAATGCTGATCACCCCTATTCTAAGTGAAGTTTCAGGAGAATAAGTAATTATCGGTAATACCATAAATGACCCATTCCTGGACCTTGCCGAATCTTTCTGGGGTTCCGCTACTTTCTTGTCATCTTTTTGCTCCTGTGCAAGCACTGGAAAGTTCGCCAAGAGCCAAATAATTGAAACTATAAAGAGCGAATTTAATGAAGTAGACATGATGCCAAACTGAATCCGAAGGTTTCCTTAGCCTTAACGTAAGTTATAAACAAAGATTAGGTTTAACTAAGTGGGCGGGTCAATACATCGATTGAGTTATAGTTTGAGTCCATAACTCAAATTCCCGTTTCCTCCGATCATTGCAATCCAGTGTACTGAAGGATTGAAGGATTGAAGGATTGAAGGATTGATTGTTGTCTAACGCCCAAAATGCACCCAGATCATTACCCAGATTTCCAACTTGCTCGCCCTGTTCCTGGGTTGCTCCGCCAATCAATGCACCTAGTTGGAGGCTAAACCCTGTCAGTGCTCCTGGTTTCAACTGAAGTATCTTGAAATATTGCTCACTATCACCGGTGTCATCCTGCATTTTCAAGGACAGTTGCTTTCCTTCACACACCTTAGTAAAACATTGATTAAACAACCGAATGACAGGTTTAATTAATTTCTGATCAACTTGAATTATCAACTCATAGGCTTTGAAGATCATGGCGTCACCTGAGAGAATCGCCACGTTATCATTCCATTTTACATGAACACTGTCGCGTCCATTGCGAGTGGGGTTCCGTTCCATTAAATCCTCATGGACCAGCAGGAAATTGTGGAAGACCTCAACTCCCAGGCTCGGCATGAGGACTTTTTTTGTGTTTCCTGAAAACAGGTAGCACCCCCAAAATGTTAGCAAAGGGCACATCCTTTTTTGATCAAGTCCCAACATGTAATGCATAGGCTGATAAAGATCTACAGGTTGACTACCAAACGTGTATTGTGCTAATGTTTGATTAATTTTTTGAATTGATGTTTCAACATCCATGAGTTAGGTTTTCGCTTTCAACAATTGGGCTACAATTTTCAAAGTTTTCAAGGCTTTTTTGAAATTCCAGGCCAAGTTAATGATTGACCACCATTCCCAAGGGTGTATTAATGCAGTTTTCAAGAAGTTCCTCATCTGAAACTGTCCATCCGGGCCCATGCCAGCCAACACTGCCCTGGGTAATTTCATGTTGGCCGGGTCACTCACTGTTCTTATCACTGAGAATGGAATATTCTTCTCGCTTGCAAATTCAGCCAGGGACGCACTTTCCATATCAGCAGCCAGACATTGACTACTTTCAAATAGTTTCTTTTTGCTGTCAACGGAAACCAACAACCTCCCGGATTCACAAATCGGGCCCTGATGCACCCGAACCCCATCAGGAATCTGTGTTAACAACTCAATATTAAAAGGGCCATGGGCATCATATATCTTATTATCAACTTTTACAGTCCGGGGAATTATCAGATCACCGCCAGCCACCTTTGGACTTAAACCCGCAGCGCTACCCCAACTAATTAATAGTTCAACTTCGTGCGATATTAATCGTTGGGCGGCCAATCGGGTTTTTTCCCTTCCTATACCACTTTGACAAACAGTAATGTCAGCGGAAATTTTTTCACAATGACCTTTCGGGATTTTGTTTCCGGTTAAGGGTTTCATTTCCTGAGGTAAAGGCACGATGATACCAACTTTCACACGGATTGGGATTCTCTTGATTGATCAATGGCAATTTCATTTCTATATCTGGCCAGTGCCCACAGAGGGAAGTATTTGTGGTAGCCGTGATATTTTAGGTAAAAAACCTTTGGGAATCCGGGTGCGGTGAATTCCGGATCTTCCCACAACCCATTATCTTTTT
>CAZOJZ010000555.1:0-4489 GCA_964580205.1 uncultured Roseivirgaceae bacterium | reverse complement strand
TACTAACACAAATGACCGGTTGTTACGCCCTTTTCTAAAAACCACTTTGCCATCTGTCAATGCATACAAGGTATGATCACGCCCCAATCCTACATTTTTCCCAGGATGATGTACAGTTCCCCGTTGCCGAACAATAATATTGCCTGCAATTACCCGTTGACCCCCGAAAATTTTTACTCCTAATCGTTTACTGTGGGATTCCCTTCCGTTTCGTGAACTACCAGCTCCTTTCTTATGTGCCATGGTTATTTACCTGTAATTTTTTCAATTTTAACTTTAGTGAAATCCTGTCGGTGGCCATTCATTTTTTTATAGCCCTTCCTTCTCTTCTTCTTGAAGACAAGTACTTTATCACCTTTAACGTGCTCCAGTATTTTTCCTGAAACCTTGGCGCCCTTCACTTGTGGTGCACCTACTTTGACTTTCCCATCATTATCAATTAACAGGACCTGGTCAAAAGTCACGGAAGCGCCAGTGTCACCGTCCATTTTAGGAACGAAGATGTCCTGATCTTGGGTTACTTTGAACTGCTTTCCGGCTATGTCAACAATTGCGTACATGCTTGTATAACTACATTTTGAAAATGGACTGCAAATATAACCCATTTATCAAAAATAACCAACCAATATCCTGGCATGCAAAGTGAGTTGAAAAAATTTCATTTTTTTTTGTCTGCGTACGTTATCAAGTTTTGGTTGTATTTAATCCTTGCAATGATTTAATGCACAAAAAGTTATCTACAGAAATCGTTTTCCCAAAACAATTTTCCAGGTTTTTCATGATTAAAATAGTCTTTGATTATTCCTTTCGATTTTGCAATATTGTAAGAGATAGCGTCAGTTATTTTTGGTCCTTTCACCTGATGCAATCAATCGAATTTTATGTGGGAGCTAGTAGACTATTAAAAGGTCCACCCTGCTATTTTTTGATCTTTTTGGATTTTTTTTGTTTAAACATTAAAACTATCAACGAATGAGTGATATTGCCGGGCGGGATGAGCCACTATTGCAGGAAAATAAAAACCGATTTGTTCTTTTCCCCATAGAACATGACGACATTTGGCAATTCTATAAGAAAGCGGAAGCCAGCTTTTGGACTGCGGAGGAGATCGACCTAAGTCAGGACCTTACCGACTGGGAAAAGTTGAATGATGGAGAACGTCACTTCATCACTCATGTGTTGGCATTTTTTGCTGCCAGCGACGGTATTGTAAATGAGAATTTAGCTGAACATTTTGTAGCAGAGGTGCAGTATACTGAAGCTAAGTTTTTCTATGGCTTTCAAATTGCTATTGAAAATATTCACTCTGAAACTTATTCATTGTTAATCGACACCTATGTAAAGGACGGAAAGGAGAAAGACCGGCTTTTCAATGCCATGGAGACCATGGATTGTGTTAAGAAAAAAGCTAATTGGGCATTGAAATGGATTGACGAGGGGAATTTTGCTGAGCGTTTAATTGCATTTGCTGCAGTAGAAGGCATTTTCTTTTCAGGTAGTTTCTGTTCTATTTTCTGGCTGAAGAAAAGAGGATTAATGCCAGGATTGAGCTTTTCCAATGAATTGATCTCAAGGGATGAAGGATTGCATTGCGATTTTGCCTGCCACCTTTATACCCAGCATATAGTGAATAAGCTACCTGATGAAACAGTCATTAAGATTATAAAAGATGCTGTGACTATTGAAAAAGAATTTGTTACTGATTCCCTGCCAGTCAAACTAATCGGTATGAATTCAGACCTTATGTGCCAATACATTGAATTTGTAGCTGATCGATTACTAAATGAACTGATCGGACAAAAAATATACAATGTCACAAACCCTTTTGACTTTATGGAAATGATATCGCTTCAGGGGAAGACCAATTTCTTTGAAAAGCGTGTAGCAGAATACCAGAAAGCTGGAGTGATGAATAATCCTGCCAGCCGGACCGGCGGGGAAGAAAGTGCTGCTCCTAAATTTTCTATGGACGAGGATTTTTAAGCTACTTAGATAATCAGGAATCCAGTAACTTTAACAAAACTTGAACCTTCTAATAAAAATTAAACGATGCTAGTTGTAAAAAGAGACGGACGTAGGGAATCTGTGAAATTCGATAAGATTACATCGCGAATTGAAAAGCTCTGCTATGGGCTTGACAGAAATTATGTAGAGCCAGTAGACATTGCTAAAAAAGTTATTTCTGGAATTTATGACGGCGTTACCACAGTGGAACTTGACAATCTGGCCGCCGAAACTGCCGCATCTCTAACTACCAAGCACCCAGACTTTGCCAAACTTGCAGCAAGGATTGCAATCTCCAGCCTGCATAAAGTTACCAGCAAGTCTTTTTCCAACACCATGAAAAGGCTCTACACCTATGTGGATCCCAAGACCGGAGAGAATGCACCACTGGTATCAAAAGAAACTTATGGTGTGGTTAAAAAGAATGCCGCACTGCTGGACTCCAATATTATTTATGATCGGGATTTCAGTTACGATTATTTCGGTTTTAAGACACTGGAGCGCTCGTATTTAATGAAAATAGCGGGGAATATAGTTGAGCGGCCTCAACACCTGTTAATGAGAGTTGCCGTAGGTATTCATGGTGAGGATATCACGGCAGCTATCGAAACCTATAATCTGCTTTCTGAGAAATGGTTTACCCATGCAACTCCTACACTTTTTAACGCAGGTACCCCAAAACCTCAATTGTCATCCTGTTTTTTGTTAACCATGAAAGATGACAGTATTGACGGAATTTATGACACTTTAAAACAATGCGCTAAAATTTCTCAATCTGCAGGTGGCATTGGACTAAGCGCTCACCACATTCGGGCAAAAGGCTCGTATATCAAAGGTACCGGAGGAACATCCAACGGTATTGTTCCTATGCTGAGGAATTTTGATATGACCGCCCGCTATGTGGACCAGGGTGGAGGAAAAAGAAAAGGTAGTTTTGCCATTTATTTGGAACCCTGGCATGCTGACGTATTCGAATTCCTGGATTTAAAGAAAAACCATGGGAAGGAAGAACTTCGGGCGCGAGATTTATTTTATGCGCTTTGGGTACCTGATCTATTCATGAAACGGGTTGAACAAAATGAAAACTGGTCATTATTTTGCCCTAATGAAACACCCGGTCTTTCAGACTGCTATGGTGAAGAATTTGAAAGACTGTATGAAAAATATGAAAAGGAAGGACGTTATCGCAAACAAATAAAAGCACAGGATCTGTGGTTTGAAATATTGGAGTCCCAGATCGAAACCGGAACACCATACATACTTTATAAGGACGCCGCCAATAAAAAGTCCAATCAAAAGAATCTGGGCGTCATAAAATCCAGTAATCTATGTACTGAGATCATTGAGTACACTTCCCCCGATGAAGTGGCTGTGTGTAACCTGGCCTCCATTGCTTTGCCTAAGTTTGTGACAGAAGATGGTACTTTTGATCATCAAACGCTATATGATATAACCTATGTAGTTACCAAGAACCTTAATAAGGTGATTGACATCAACTATTATCCTGTTGAAGAAGCAAAACGATCTAATTTTCGACACCGCCCTATCGGAATCGGCGTCCAGGGGTTAGCTGATGCCTTTATCAAATTACACCTGCCATTTGACTCAGAAGAGGCCAAGGGTTTGAATATAGACATCTTTGAAACTCTCTATTTTGCCGCCATGACCGCCTCAAAGGATTTGGCCAAAACGGATGGCCCATACCAAACCTTTAAGGGGTCACCTGTGTCCAAAGGTATATTCCAATTCGATATGTGGGGCGTTACTCCAAATTCAGGCCGCTGGGATTGGGACAACCTTAAAAAAGAAGTGAAGAAACACGGAGTAAGGAATTCACTGTTGGTTGCTCCCATGCCAACAGCTTCCACTTCTCAAATTCTTGGCAATAATGAATGTTTCGAACCCTACACTTCAAACATATATACCAGGCGTACCCTCAGTGGGGAATTTATTGTGGTAAATAAATATTTAATGAGGGACCTCATTGAACTAGGCTTATGGAACGATGGCATGAAAAACCGTTTGATTGATGCTAATGGCTCCATTCAGAATATCCCTGAGATTTCTCAAAAAGTGAAGGACCTCTATAAAACAGTATGGGAGATTTCCCAAAAAGTGATTATTGAGATGGCTGCGGATCGAGGCGCCTATATATGTCAAAGTCAAAGTATGAACATCCACATACAGGACCCCAACTTCGGAAAGATGACATCAATGCATTTTTATGCCTGGAAACAGGGCCTCAAAACAGGAATGTACTATCTAAGGTCCAAAGCAGCAACCGATGCAATTAAGTTCACCATCGATAAAGATGCGCTGAAAAAGCTCGAAGTTCAGGACAACATCCCAGTGGAACAAATGTCAATGGTGCAAAAACAATCAGATATGCAATGTTCGCTGGATGATCCGGACGAATGCATCGCCTGCGGCAGTTAAACACTACGAAGTCTAATGCATAATCCGGGTTAAAATTTATTAGTGAGGC
>CAZOJZ010000554.1:0-45760 GCA_964580205.1 uncultured Roseivirgaceae bacterium | reverse complement strand
CCAATAAACCACTCAAAAGTGTTGGGAGTGGTTTGCCCGTCTACTGTAGCACTGAGCGTCCCGTTGTCCGTTAAACAGCTGGTTACCGGGGTAACCACTATGTCCGGAACAGGGTAAGCAATAGGATCATCAAGAATCAATACGGTTATTATATTGTCACAACCGGTTTTTTTATTTTTAACATATACCGAATAAAAAATGGGGGACAAAGAGTTCTCTACATGGCTGGTACTAATTGGTGGGGTGAGAAATACCTGGTTTCCTTCAAACCATAGGAATTCATATTTCCCGGGGGACAATCCTGGTCCGGAAGGATCAGATGGATCTACCACTTTTACCGTGGCCTTGCCATTGGGCCTGGCACAGTTGTCAAACAAACGATTCTGAACAATCTCTAAAACCGGACTGCTGACGTTGTCCCTGATAATAGTAATACTTGCCGTATCCGACTGGCATTGAGCAAAATCATGAGTTGCTATTACCTGGTAATCGCCTTCCATCATGCCGGTAAAAACCGCACCGGTAAACTCCAGGGTGCCGAATCGATACCACTCAAAGGTATAACCGGCAATTACTTCAGTACTACCCTCTAATACAAATGCCCTGGCGGCACCATTATCAGGCAGTGAAATATCGCACTTAGTATTATCCTGGATCTTCTCCAACGACACTGTGAACGGGTCAGGAGTCACCAAAACAGCAGCTACGTTATCGGAATAATCACATTCACTTTGGGCGGTATTTGGAAATACTATAGGCGAGGTAGTCACCCCTGCATCATTTACCGCTATGTACAATTGAAACGAATTCCCAGTACCGGTAACCGGTAATGATATGTTGGTGGAGTTCCCAGGATTGAAGCCCGAAAGCACAACGGTTTCCGTATTTAGGAAAATCGCCCCTGGTAGCATAGGATCACCTGAGTAAAATGAAACCTCAAGATTTCCAGAAAATGAAACATCTCCGTTATTTTCAACATCAAAACTAACTGAAAAGTCCGTATCAGGACAAGTAGGAGGAGATACTACCATGGAGGAAGCATCCAGACGAAAATCCGGGCCCGTGACACATGCCATGGCAGGACTGCCAACAACAGTATTATCAGATGAAGGCTCCAAAGTATTTTTAAATACCACTTCCAAGCCCATGGGGTATATCCCTATGATCACCACAAATGCCAACAAGCTCATTATCATGAGCTTATGAAAAAAGTGCTTCATAGGTCTATATGAAGATTAAAATTCTAAGAATGGCCATTACCTAGGTTTTTCAATACATCAAAAGTATCCATGAAATAGGTCATCTGCCGGGCTATATGATGGCCGTTCAAACCCATGTAAGCTTTTATGTATCTATTTAATAAAGGGAGAACTACTCAAGGCAAATACTGATGATTCAGCGGGTTAATCATCTCGTCTTTTCGCCTTATATGTACTGCTTCTATTCCTGGCAGATTTCTTATGAAATGTCCAGAAGTATCCAAGGTTGAAACTGATCAGGCGATGTTTGGACTCCAGATTATCTGAGAATTCCAAATTCTCAATTTTGGCCCCGTTTTCAGTACCCAGAAATGAATGGCCCATTTCGTATCTCACCTCAATGGTAAGCTTTCTCTCGTCATGTAAATCAAACTGCTTTCCAAGTCCCAAAAGTAAGCCCAGTTGAAGCCGGTTAGGGTCTGTAACTTGAAGGTCATTGGGGCTGTCGTTTGGGCCAAAATTAATGTTGTATGGAGTAAAATTAGATGGTATTTCCAGGTCGTATATTTTACCGGTTCCTCCCATCCAATAACTTAGGTTTGGTCCAATCCCAACAAAGACACCTTTCTTGGGCCAAATCTTAAAGCGCATCATAATAGGCATCTCTATGTAATAATATTGCCCGACGTTTTTAATGGATTCATCGGGGATGGTTATCGATTTGCCTTTCCATGTAAACAGTAGTTCTGAGTGTAAAGAAAATGGCTCCAGTACAGGAAAGGTCACTGCTGCCCCAAGATTAAAACCAATCTTTACATTAGGGTCAAACTGGTTTTGAAAGGACTGCTTTTCAAATTGGACTTGTCCAACATGAACACCCATTTTAGGGCCCACTAGTAATTGACCATGAGAATTGCCCCATGAAAACAGCAACAGGATCAAGAAACAAAGTGTACGCATAATTCTAATTATCTAATTAAAGTAATACTACCTGAGGCCGCGTTCTTAGCACTTCCTTCACAGCGAATTACAAAGTAGTATGCTCCTTCTATTACAGGACTTCCTGAAAGAGTTCCATCCCATTCATTACCGAAATATGGGCGTCGTTCATATAATACATTGCCTTGTCGATTTACAATAATCACCGTACAGTCAGGGTAGCGTTCGATATTCTCTATAACCCACTGGTCGTTCTGTCCATCGTTGTTAGGGGAAAAAAGTGGTTTAGGTGAAACATTAATTCCTTGTCCTACGGAGATGGTTACCTCAGCAAAATTCTGACATCCGTTTATATCTTCTGCAGTTACGGTATAGGTGGTGGTGCGCACCGGATTGGCAATCGGGTTGGCAATTGCCGGGTCGCTCAACCCATCAATCGGTGTCCATGAATAATTAAAGAGTCCTGCTGATGCTGCTAGTTGGACAGTATCGCCGGCAAAGATCTTATCTATATCAGTAGTTGCTGTAATATTGGGTAATGACAGGGTAACCACTTCTATTTGCGCGGTTGCCAGGCATCCTGAAGTAGTGGTTACATCTAAACTATAAACACCCGCCGTGGTCACATCTATGCTGCTGGTAGTAGCTCCATTGCTCCAGTTATAGGAAGTGTGGACATCATCTACCCACAGTCTGATGGTTTCACCTTCACACATCACCGTATCCCTGTCGGCTTGAATGTTTATTGCTGGAGTACTAACAACATCTATGGTTTTTATGAATGTGTCATTACAATCTACATCGTCATAATGAACCTCCAAGCTAACCGTGTAATTGCCCAAACTTGTGTAGGTATAAGCAGGATTAGCCAAGCTTGATACATTGCCATCTCCAAAGTCCCACTGGTAAAAAATATTTTCACTGGCATCAAATCCCGAGACATTGGTAAAGGTGATGGGAAGGTCTAAACAAGCCTGGTCCAATGAAGTGAATCCGGCAATGGGCGGAGGAAGTACCTTGATGGTTAACGCCGGAGTAATACTAGAGCAATTGTCGGAATTGGTAATTCTTACGGTGTAGCTCCCGCTTGCTATCGCTGCATGGAGGTTAGTATTGGCGCCGGGTATATCAACACCATCCAACAACCACTGATACGATATACCGGCCATAAGGGGCACTGAAAGTATTGCGTTTTTACCCTGACAGAATGTGGTTGGATCCGTGGTGCTAATTGCCAGATCAGGTACCGTGCTTTCCGTAACATCTGTTGAGCCCCATGCACTTATACACGCACCCAAGGTCACTTGCACTTGATAGGTGCCAATCATGGCTGAATCAACGTTGGATATCACTGGATTTTGTTGGGTAGAGCCAAACCCATTTGGTCCTGTCCAACGAAAAGTTGCGCCTGGTACATCTGGAGTATATAACTCCAGGTCTCCACCGGAACAAACAGGGCCGTTATTAGAGGCCATGGGTGCTCCTCCAGCACCACCTATTACAGTTACCGTTACGCTGTTAGAAGTTTCAGAACAAGTACCATCTGACGAATTGGCCACCACAGTATATACACCCGCTGAGGATGCATCAATAAAAGCAGTACTCAATCCTGTGGTGGTTCCATCTAAAAACCATTCGTAGCTAACACCTGATGCACCGCTAGCATTTAGTCGGGTTGAATTGCCACTACAAATAGTTATGGGACCAGATGGTGAAATAGAGGGTAAATAGCAGTTACCATTGAGCAGAACACCAAGTTCACCATTAAGAATACCATTGAATGCAATATCGGGTTTCGAATCGCCGTTGATATCTCCGATTTTAACATTTCTTGTTTTATCATTTACATCCAGGTCAAATCGCTCAAAAGAAAAGTCGCCAGGAATACTTATGTTTCTCAACAAAGTCATTTTCAAATTGTCACTGGCAGATGCAATCACCAGGTCAGCCAATCCATCGCCATCAATATCACCCATATCTAGTCCCTGAGGTAAGTCGATGGTGCTTATAATTTTGGGGGCGCTAAAGGAAATAGCATCGGTAGTATTGGAAGTTTGATTCAGCAAGACTGATAGATCCGAGGTGAGAAACCTGGAAACAGCAATATCCGCACGATCATCTCCATCCAGATCACCGATGATTAAGTTGGATAAATTTCCGGAAACATTGAACAGTGCAACCGGACGAAACCCGACGGGACCTCCGGCAACGCTATTGTTTTGGAGAATGTAAATATTTGAATTAAGGAAAGGGTTAACTATGATTTCAGGCTTACTATCCCCATTAAGGTCTTCAACTGACAGGCCTGCACTATTTAGAGCGGTAAGCGGCAACCCAAAACTTACCTCCGGTCCAAACGAAATAACACCTGGAGTACTGGTGTTTCGGAATACCGACAGGTTAACTGATGCCTGATTTGAGGCAATCAGCTCTGGTTTACCATCAAGATTCAGATCTCTAATGACTACTTTTCTTGGTAGCCCCCCCGCGGTGACTAACTCCTGCGG
The DNA here is from genome assembly GCA_964580205.1 of uncultured Roseivirgaceae bacterium. Classification (GTDB taxonomy): domain Bacteria; phylum Bacteroidota; class Bacteroidia; order Cytophagales; family Cyclobacteriaceae; genus SZUA-3. Next base: position 41,115 of record CAZOJZ010000554.1, on the reverse strand, counting down.
GCTACTGAAACTTATTGAGCCCACTGTACTTTGGTTTCGTAGCACATAAATTGAGGGTCCTCCTGATCTGGAGGCAACCAGGTCAGGCAAGCCATCACCATCAATGTCACGACAAGTTATATTTAAGGTATTCCTGCCAATGTTCAAACTAGTCTTAGTGAAATTTACAGAGACCAAAGTACTGATGTTTCTAAATACGTCAATTAGCACAGAGTTATCGTGACTTGATGCCACATCGTCCATCCCGTCTCCATCAAAATCACACATACAAATATCAAATATCCCGGATTGTGCAGTGAAGGTTATAGGACCTGTTAGCAGGCCAGGGTCAAACGAGGTACCGCCAAAACTGATTAAAAATAACCGTGAAGAATAACCTGTGTTACCACTTGTGGTATTTGTTACTGAAACGCTACTAAAAGTAGTACCTCCAGGGACCAGTGCTTTTATTTGGGTGTCTGATATAGATACTATATTTGCTGCAACCGCACCAAATTGAACATGCATAGTTGACGCGTCTGCGCCAAACCCACTGCCCCTAATAGTTAGGGTATCATTTACCGGTGCAAATGATTTGTCGAGTGCATTAATTACCGGAGTTTGAGCATTTATCGCCGAAAAGATCAGCAATGCAAAACAAACTCCAATAGCGAACTTTAAGAGATCCTTGGCTTTCATCACTTTCAATCTATTTCTAATGAATAAGCATCGTCAAACAATTCCAACAACCTGGTTTTTTCTAACTCAATCTCCGTTTGCAGGTAATCTTCAGAGTTATACAGAAAAACATAAAAACTGTCATCTCTACTACTGTAACCAAAAGATGCTTTATGGCCATACCTTTTAACAATGTCGGCCCAGTACTGGTATGCAGACTCAAATGAATTATGCTTGTTCAGGACAACATAGTGACCCGGTGCCATTTCATCATGGTAGTAGGTGTCGAGGTCGTAGTCTTCCGCAGGAATAGGAATGCCATCACTATTACCTTCCTCTGCTGGCGGAGCTTCCATAAACAAATTCATACCACCATCTGAATAGAACCTCGCATCTCTGTTACCTGCCGGGTCAACCTTGACCCGTTTCGTGAACTCCTTTGGTTTACCAAGATTTATTTTAAGTTGGACTTCATGGGTTCCGTCAGGTAGGCCATCTACCAGGGTATTGGCAAATTCATAAGCGTAACCAACCGAAAGCATGTCCTTTATGTTAATCCCAAGCAAGGCAGTTGCTCCGTACTGCTGACGGTAACTACCTCCGATCCAGATCAGATCTCGCAAATGTAAAACTGCCAGGGCCTCCCATTGATTGGGCAAAGTTTCTGTTACCCGATATAGGAAATGAGGCTCCAAGGACAATGACCCGTTCCCCAACGCAAATTTATAGCTACTCATTATGGTATAATTCTTAACGGGGTCAAGTTCTACGGTGGTGAACTGCTCTACTCCAACTACATCTCTTTTGAACAATGAAGGCAAACTGAATCCCAGGTTGAATCCTTTAATGTGGTATCTTAATCCAAAACTAGCATTGGGGCTCAAGTTATTATCTACCAGGTCGAATAGGGCCGGGTCACTCAGAATTGCCGGATCGTTAATGTTGTCCAGCTGGATATTATTCATTGAAACTCCTCCTGACAACCCGAAACTAATGAATTGTTGTTTGCTTAAGAATGCTTTATAGGTAAATGATAGAGAGACGGATGTCGACTTCAGTAAACTTCTTTTGTCATAGTATACCAATCCGCCAAGAGCAATGTTTCTTTTCGCCGGTGTATGAAAGCTTAAGGTGGAGGTTTCCGGAGCGCCATCAATACCAATCCATTGTTTACGATAACTAAGAAAGGCCACTGACCGGCCGTTTTGTCCTGCAAATGCAGGATTGTAAACATAGGGATTCAGAAAAAATTGACTGTAAATGGGTGTTTGCTGAGCATTGGTGAAACAGATGGTTCCCGCCCAGAATATTAATATCAAACCAATTTTTACAATCTTATCCACCGTATCCTGCAAAGAATTCGTTAATTATTACATGCCCTCAATTGATGAAATCAGTGCTAAAAATGCGCTACATAATTTGCAGCGGGCATCTTAGCCGTGATCACAATTTTTAACAATTAGAAAAATGACCCGTTTAAGGCTCAGTTATGTTATTTTCTTAACATATCAACTTCATACGCATGTTTAATTTGTGCAGGGTGACTACCATTAAAAATACATTATTAGGATTATGGATGTGGACCAGTTTTCTTTGAATTATTACATCTGTATTAATAACAAATACAGCGTAGCAAGAAGGTTTGATGGACTACTATTGGTTGGTATTTGAATCATCGGCGATTAGACCTCTTTTTTTTCCCAGCTCTAATATGAAGGTTATGGCTGATTGATATTCGTTGCGAATCTTTCCATCAAGAACCGCCTCTTTGAGGGCATCCTTCAGTTCCCCAACCACTTTTGAAGGGGGTATGTTGAAGGTCTTCATGATAATTTCTCCAGTTATTACCGGTTGGAAGTTTCTTACCTGGTCATTTACCTCTACCTGCATGACTCGTTTTTCGACCTTATCAAAATTTCGCAGGTATTTTTTTACTTTTTCATGGTTCTTGGAGGTAATGTCTGCGCGACAAAGGGTCATCAGGTCCTCCAGGTCATTCCCGGAGTCATAAATTAACCTCCTGATTGCAGAGTCAGTTACCTGGACATTTACCAAAGCAATTGGTCTTAAATGAAGCCTGACCAGTTTTTGGACATACTTCATTTTTTCATTTAAGGGCAAACGAAGCTGCCTGAAAATTTTAGGTACCATGCTGGCGCCCCGATCTTCATGCCCGTGAAAAGTCCAGCCGGCCTGGGGGTCAAATCGCTTGGTGACCGGTTTGGCGATATCGTGTAACAAAGCAGCCCAACGCAACCACAAATTATCGGTGTTTTCACAGATATTATCAAGCACCTGCAAAGTGTGGTAGAAATTATCCTTGTGGGCCTTGTTTTGGCGTTTCTCCACACCCTGCAGCTGAGCCAATGCTGGAAAGAATTTTGATAACAAGCCGCTATGAAATAATAGTTTAAACCCGTAAGAAGGCTTTGAGCTAAGTATTATCTTGTTAAGTTCCTCGGTGATGCGCTCCATACTTACAATTTCCAATCTGGACGCATTGTTTACAATTGCATTAAAAGTCTGAGCTTCGATATCAAAATTTAGTGTTGCTGCAAAGCGTATGGCACGCATCATCCTTAAAGGGTCATCTGAAAAAGTGATTTCTGGATCCAGAGGTGTTCTTATTAATTTTCGCCTTAGGTCCTGAGTCCCTTCAAACAGATCCGACAGCTCCCCGTAGTCAATCTCGTTTAGGCTTATGGCCATAGCGTTAATAGTAAAGTCGCGGCGTTTTTGGTCATCCTCCAAGGTTCCATCCTCAACCATGGGCTTCCGGGAATCGGGACGGTAGGACTCTTTTCTTGCCCCCACAAACTCCAGTTTATAACCTTCTGAGGAAAGCATGGCAGTGCCGAAATTCTTAAAGACATTTACCTTCGTTTTACCGGGAAGCATTGAGGAGACCTTCTTAGCCAGAGTGATACCACTTCCCACACAGACCAAGTCAATATCCTTGCCAGGCTTTGCCAGGATTAGGTCCCTTACGTAGCCCCCCACCAGATAAACTGGATAGTTCAATTTCCGAGCAGCTTGCTGTACAACAGCAAGCACCTTTACCTCCTTTAGGTTTTTAGTAAAATCCATTACTTCCCAAGATTCACTTCTTAGGAGCAAAATTATAATTTAATTAAAAGGTGCCAATAAGAAACCGGTAAAACCTGGGGCCTGTCTTAGTAAATTATTCCCGGTTGGAAAAAGTCGGGCATGGAATGAACTTTTCTTTTCGTTTTTTCCGGTGTTTGCCGTCATCAACGTTGGCCCATTGATAATTAATAGCAAATTCATGAGCTCCGCCGGTGTTGGCCGCGAGTTTTGAAATGGTCATATCAAAACTGTAGCCAAACTCAAACTGTTTATAACGCAAACCGAACATGAAGGTAACTGCATCGTGATTTACATTATCGCTGATATTTTGCTGAACCGGGATCCCCCGGTACCAAAAACCAGCTATGATTGGATCATACCTAAAATGAAGCCCTAAATCCAATTGATCAAATTTTCCCTGTTTCTTGTAAATAAAACTAGGCGCAATACTGGCCTCTATGTCCCTTTTAATTGGGCCATTGTACAGGGGAATTCTTACACCTGCATGCAGGGAATATTTCATGGGAAGAATACTTTCTTCATCCAATAGTGAATGATTGGGTTCGTTCATATGATAGATGGAAAAGCCTCCCCAAAATTTTTCATTATAAACAACTATCCCCGAACCGAAATCGAAGTAACTAGTATTGTTGAAGGCGTTTCTAATGGGATCAATGGTATCGTCAAAGATCCTGTTGTCAGTAATGTCCAGTTGATCACCAAAAACCAATTTATTGAAATTTAGATCTCGAACACCATAACCAATATAAACTCCCGGACTTACTATCCACTTATCTGCCAGTTGCACCTTATAGGAATACAAGGCAGCAATGTTTGTTGACCTTAGATCTGCAGACCCGGCTTTATCGGTACTTGCCAAAATCCCGAATCCACTATTTAAACTGGGCTTATAGTGATCATAAGAAGCAGCAAAGGTTACGTAGGTTTGGGAGATGGATGGCCACTGGGTACGGAAATTACTTATAAACCTATGTTGTTTGGTGGTTCCGGTAAATCCTGGATTTAAATACAGGGGAGATGCATAATACTGAGAGAATTGAGGGTCCTGTGCACAGGTTTCGGACCAACAAAATGTCATCAGAATAATAAATGAACCGATATATTTCATAAAATAAGCTTTCATATTTACCGGAGCAAAGTGATATCCCCGGTGCGTACTATGCTATTTCCGCTCAAGAATTTCATTTTTACTTTATACACATATACATCTTGTGAAGACAATTGACCTTTATAAAAGCCGTCCCATCCTTGGTTCTGGTCTTCTGTTACAAAAAGCAGTTCTCCCCAACGGTTATATACCTCCATGTGGAAGCTTGTTACTCCAAATAGTTCAGGTAAGAAGGTATCGTTTTTGCCATCACCATTAGGCGTAAAGGTATTGGCTATTAGGTATTTACCTCCATCATCAGCAAATACCGCCTTTTCTATGGTAAGTGTATCACTACAGCCATACTGGTTGGTCACTATCAGGGTCACATCGTAGGTGCCTGCTTGTTCATACCTATGCGTTGGTTCGAACTCTGTGGAACTATTTCCATCACCAAAATCCCACCAATATGAGTCTCCACCCTCGCTTCGATTCACCGCCCTAATCTCCTCACCCGGTAGGTACACCACTTCGGGCCTTATGGCAAAATTCGCCACAGCTTCCGGGAAAACTTCGATAATAAAGTCCTTCCGTTCTGTTACTACTGAGTCCAATTCGTTACTTGCGGACAGGGATACAGTATAGACTCCCGGATCATAATAGGTATAGGTGGGATTCTGTTGTTTGGAGGTACCAATGCCATCTCCGAAATCCCACTGATAGGTGCCCGGGCTGGCATACTGAGACATGTTGGTGAAATTGACCGTCAACGGCGCACATCCATTGGGAACGTCATACACAAAGTCTACTACAGGAGGAATAGCTATAATCTCAATGGTATCCCTGAAAATGCCAATACAGTTGGTGTTAGGATCCGTAACCTCAAGGGTAATTGGATAAACACCGAAGGTTGCATAGGTATAAGTACTAGTACTAGGATCAGTAGAGAAATTACCGTCCCCAAAATCCCATCTGTAGTTCCAGTTATTGGCAGGAGATATATCAGTAATAGATACTGTTGAACTCGGCAAAATCTGAGTTCTTGGAGTAACTACGAATGCCGGTTGCAACTGCGGGAATGCAGTAATGGTTTCCATTTTGGTATCGGTACACCCAAAACTGTTTTCAACAGTAAATGATACCTGATAGTCAATTGGCGACCCGGAATTATTGACGAATGTATAATTGAAGTTCTGCTTGGTATTATAGACAAATGCATCATTCACTCCTGGCCCTGTAACTCTCCAGGTGCGGGCTACAATGGTGGTATCGTTGGAGTCGTCAAAGAAAATAGCATCAAACGGTGCGCAATCCGCTGACAAGGGAGTAAAGAACCTTGCAGGAGGTGCCGGATATACTGTAATAAATTCTTCGTCAACAAAAGGGCAACCATTAGTTGGTTCAATAGCTCTCAACTCTACTTTATAGTCCCCAAACTGAGTGAATTCATAGCTGAAGTTATTTAACAGATTGCCAGTAGTTGGTGTAACCTGAGCGGCGTCATTCAAACCGAATGTTACCCACAATTCAAATGTAGTTCCAGCTGGATAAGTAGCTGTGGAGTTGCTGAAATTCGCTAGATAGGGTACACAACCCTGGTCACTACCGGCCATATCCAATTGAACGTCAACAAATGGCTTCTTGGGGATCAACAGGGTTTGTCTGGTAGTATCACTAATACAGCTTGAAGTATTGGTCAATACCAGACTCACGTCCACCAATAAATCAGGTTCGTTTGGCTCTGGCCTTTGAAATGTGAGATCAAAACTGTCATCCAGTAAGGGGTTGTTCGATGGTACTGCTGAAAAGTTCCAATCATAGATCAAAATGCCCGCCTTTTGGGTGGTCTCCATAGTAAACTGCAGGAAATCACAATTTTCTATAGGACTGGCTGTGAAATCTGAAACCGGGACCGGATGTACTATTATGGGTTGACTAAATGGAACCACACAACCGCCGGTATTAAGGGCCGCTGTCAAGGTAACTGTATATATTTTTATGTTGATCCCTACATTGACAAAGTTATTGTACAGGAAGGAATCTATATTTCCCGAGATCGCAGTAGTATCTACCACTCCAGCGCCATCATCTACAATCCAGTAGTAGGTGTTTACATTGTTGGTAGCATGAAATATACTGTCTACATCGAAAGTGGCACTAACAGGCGCACAGTTATTATTGAACGGATTATAGTCGTCCGAAGTAAAACTTATAATTGGGCTAGGGAAAACTGTAATGGAGTCTGGTGCCGTCATAGTTTCACAACCACTGGCATCTACTGCGGTGAGTGTCACCGTATAATTGGCTTCGAAATCCGGGGAAGTATTAATAAATGTATACGCCAAGGTATCTTCAGTTGGTTGATCTATTTGGTCAATAACCGAACCAACAGCGTCATAAATGGTCCAGGTATATTTATCAATTACCACTCCAGGTGGTTGAGGAGCGCTGGTATTGTTCAGCTCGGTAATTAATGGTGAACATCCAGATTTTGGAGATGCAGTAAAAGTTGCATTCGGTATAGGATTCACCGTAATAGTCATTACGGTATCATCGGTACAGCCATTTGCCGACTCTACTTCCAACCGAACAATAAAATCTTTGGCAGTTGGGAACACATATGAGGTGTCACCACTGTTGCCACTACTAATTACTACATCAGGTGGACCCAATGGATTGAAATCGTAATCGAACCACCATCGCCAGGTAGCTATTGTGTCCGCGACAAAACCGCTGGGAACAGTAGTGAAGTTGGTACTTATATCATTAAAGAAAATAGAATCAGAGGCACAAAGCACCCCTGCCCCGTTAGGCACAAAACTGGCCTTTGGCAGGGCAGTAATGATTACTACCGCGGTATCAGAGGACAGGCAATCTGTGTCTTTATCAGTTAATGTAAGTACAGTATTATATACACCCGGAGCAGTATAGGGTCGGGTAAATGGACCCGATGGCGTTCCTATTACGGAATCTTTTAGTACCAGGTTGAAATTTTCATCGAAAAACTCAAATACATGAGCTGTATTAGCAGTTGCAGCCCCAGATTGGTCAGTAAAGGTTACCAGATTAGTACCAAATTGGTCTTCACAAAAGAATACCGTATCAACACTTAGTGGTTGGCTATTGATCTGGATCTCAGCTACCGGTGCGGCAATAATCTCAATGGTCTTTTGAATTACTTCATTACAACTACCGGCTGCATTACCGTCTGATGCTACCAACTCAATTAGCTTTATCCCAGGATTATTAAATCTTCTTCTGGGGTTGGTACTATTACTGGTACTGTGGATTGGTGAAGCTGTAGTTGGGCCATCAAACATTGTCCAACTATAACCAGAACTAGCGTTTGAAGGCCAGCTAGTAAGGTTTTCAAAATATACTCTTTCTCCTGCACAAAACTTATCGGTTACTATGCCTGATGAATTGTATTTTCGTGTTCTGAAATCCGGAATTGGCGCTGCCACTAAAATAATTCTTGCGGTTTCAAATACCGGAAGTGAATCAGGATACGGATTACACTGGTTCCAATTATTCAAAGTGATTTCAAATTGTCTCCCAATATCAGCCACGGTGGTAGTTCCCGGGACTGTTACCACGCTGCTGGTAGACCATGGGCCAAGGACCGGTGCAGGCATGTAATCGATGGCCCCTGAAAACGGATAACCGGGACTACTTCCACCAACCTGTATACCACCAATTCGGTTGGCAGGATTTCCAGTTCCATAAACCCATTGTATCCAACGGTTTTCTATATTGGGATTGTCGTTTTCGTTGGGAGGTACACAGTTGAAATTACTATTATCATCAAAGCTCACCGAGGCGGAATGCCCTACGCATACCCGGTACTCAACCGGGTCAATACGTATATCTCCTCCATTCTCATCGTCGGTATCCCATACCGTTACAATTTGCTCCTGAGCAGTACTACTACAAATAATACCATTCACCACCAAAAAAGTCTGCGGGCTATAGGTACATTGACTCCCTCCCTGAGGATAGGTATGTGGAACATCGGTCACAGACCATTCCCTGGTGGCGGCATTGGTAAGTACTGCAGGCACCAGGTCGGTATTACCATCATCCCAATCTATGAAAATCTCTACCGGCCCACCTCCGTTGTTTACACCTGTATACAACACATCCCACTCCACATCCACAGGAGCGCACAGAGTCTTTGGGTCCATGAAGTTACCCTTGGAAATGATCACACAATTTTGAGCTGAAAGTGAGCCTGAAAAGGCCAGCACGCCTATACACCAAAAGAATAGTAAAAATCCCTTTTTCATCGGCAAACGGTATATAATTGACCCCATTTGAAGTGAATACTCCAGATCAAGATTCAAATTTTGTGATTTTATGGATACTATATTTGCGAAAAGGGAAGCAAAACGTACACAAGAGATGTTATTTGGTATATCGTTAATTCTTAGTAAAAAGTGGCCCACACTTAAATATTAGTGCATTAATCCATCTAGAATATTGTAAATTATTCTGGTTAAATAATTATTAATGTCTAGCTTTGTGCCCCATAAGTACATATCTGCCACTAGTTACTTATGGGATCTACCAAATATGTTTTTGTTACCGGGGGGGTAACCTCTTCACTGGGAAAAGGAATTATTTCTGCTTCTTTGGGGAAGTTGCTGCAGGCCCGTGGCTTTTCCGTTACTATTCAAAAGTTTGATCCCTATATCAATATAGACCCAGGTACATTAAACCCTTATGAACATGGGGAATGCTATGTAACCGATGACGGTGCAGAAACAGACCTGGACCTGGGTCACTATGAGCGGTTTTTGAATGTACCAACTTCCCAGGCAAATAACGTAACTACAGGGCGCATTTACTATAACGTGATTACTAAGGAGAGAAAGGGTGATTACCTGGGAAAAACTGTTCAAGTAGTACCGCATATTACCGATGAGATCAAAAGAAATTTCTTAGCTCTGGGGATCGATAAGAACTATGATATTATCATAACAGAAATAGGGGGATGCGTCGGAGATATTGAATCATTGCCATTTGTTGAAGCAGTTCGTCAATTCCGATGGGATGTGGGGTCTAATAATCTCATAGTAATCCACCTGACCCTGGTTCCTTATCTAAGTGCAGCTGGGGAGCTGAAAACCAAACCAACCCAACATTCGGTAAAGCAACTACTTGAGGCCGGGGTGCAGCCAGACATTCTGGTTTGTCGTTCAGAGAAACCCCTACCAGCAGATCTGCGAAAAAAAATAGCTCTATTCTGTAACGTGAATTACAATTCGGTAATACAGGCAATAGACGCCGAAACAATTTACGACGTTCCGATGATGATGCGAAAAGAAAAGTTGGATGAACGCGTGCTTTCAAAGCTGAGACTGAGCACCAAAGCAGAAGTGCAAATAGAATCATGGAAAGAATTCCTGGGACGACATAAGAACCCCACTGATGAGATTGAAATCGGCTTGGTGGGCAAATATGTGGAGTTACCCGATGCATATAAATCTATTTCGGAAGCTTTTGTTCATGCAGGGGCGGCCAATGAATGTAAAGTCCGCCTTCGCTATATCAGCTCAGATACAATTTCAGCCGAAAATGTTTGTGACATTATGGAAAATCTTCACGGAATACTGGTTGCTCCGGGCTTCGGTGAACGAGGTATGGTGGGCAAGATTGAGGCGGCCCGTTTTGCCAGAGAACAGCAGATACCCTACTTCGGTATTTGCCTTGGAATGCAGTGTGCTGTTATCGATTTTGCCCGTAATGTTCTTGGTTTAGCAGATGCGGCATCATCCGAAATGGAAATCGATTCGAAGCATTTTGTGATTGACCTGATGGAAAATCAGAAAAGAGTCACTACTAAAGGTGGCACCATGCGTCTGGGGGCCTATCATTGTACACTAAAGAAAGGGACAAAAATCCACCAGGCCTATGGGAAAACTAAAATATCAGAACGGCATCGTCACCGCTATGAATTCAATAATAAATACCTGGCACGGTTTGAGAAAGCCGGAATGGTCATGTCAGGCATAAACCCTGAGACCAACCTGGTAGAAACTATCGAACTTAGCAAACACCCCTGGTTTGTTGGCACTCAATTTCACCCCGAAATGAAAAGCACGGTTTTAAACCCACATAAGCTTTTCGTTAAATTTGTCAAGGCTGCTTTAGAGCTCAAAGGAAAAAACACCATAAAATCAGTCGCCCGATATGGATAAAAATCAGGTCACAGGATTAATTTTGATATCACTATTATTACTGGGATATTTTTATTTTACACAGGATTTACAGCCTCCTCCTCAGGGCGCTGCTCCGCAAATCACAGAACAACAAACTTCTCCGGCCCCTGGTGCACCAACTACCATCAGGCCTGCCGATAATATCACACCAGACAGCATCCAAGAAATCCATCAAAGAGAACAATACGGTGACCTGGCTGAAGTAATGACAGGTCAATCTGAAACAGTGGTTTTAGAAAATGAAGAAGTCGAAGTAACCTTTTCTTCTAAAGGCGGCGCAGTGAGCAAGGTGATGTTGAAGCAATATCAGACCTTCGATAAAAAGCCATTGGTGCTTTTTGATGAAAGTAGTGCAACCATGTCATTGCTGGTAAACCTGGGAGGTCAGGAGGTGGACCTTATGGATCTTTACTTCCAGGAACATGAAATTACTGTACAAGGTGACTCTACAGAACTAAAATTTACTATTGACCTGGGAGATGGTAAGGAGATCCATCAATACTATACGCTGGGGCAGGGGCATGAATTGCAATACAGGATTGATCTAACCAGTCTGGGATCCACCGATCCAACAACACTGGCACGGTTTAGATGGAAAGATCGATTAAAGAAGCTGGAAAGAAGTATAGAGCAATCCCGTCGTAACTCCTCTGTTAACTATTATCTGACAGACGGTACTTTTAACGACTTAGGTAATAACAGCAACGACCTGGAACAGGAAGTGGTGACTCAGCCAATACGTTGGATTTCCATGAAGCAGAAATTCTTTACTGCAGGAATAATCAGCAATACTCCATTCCAGGGTGGCTTGGTAACCACGCAGGTAGTATCTGAAGAAGACACGACGGTGGTAAAGGACCTTGAGATGGTTCTGAATATCACCCAGGAAAGCCTGGTAAATGATGGATTCACTTATTTCTTTGGACCCAATAACTATCAGGTGATGAAGAAGGTTACTGAGGGTTTCTCTAAGAATGTCTATTTAGGATGGACTCCTTTTGCCTGGCTTAACAAATGGTTGATTATCCCTGTATTTAACTTTTTAGAGGCTTACATAGCAAGTTATGGTATTATCATTATTATCCTGGCTTTTTTCATTAAGCTGATCCTTTCTCCTGTCTCCTATAAGTCATACCTCAGTATGGCTAAAATGAAAGTGTTAAAGCCTCAATTGGATGAAATAAAGAAAAAATTCGGGGATGACCAGCAAAAGGCCCAGGCAGCGCAGATGGAGCTTTACGGAAAAGTGGGGGTAAATCCACTAAGTGGATGTATTCCTATGTTATTACAAATGCCCATATTATTGGCCATGTTCAATTTTTTCCCGAATTCTATCGAACTGCGGCAAGCTTCATTTTTATGGGCAGATGACCTCAGCAGCTACGATTCTATTTTTAACCTTCCTTTCGAAATTCCGTTTTATGGGGCTCATGTCAGTCTATTTACACTGCTGATGGCCGCTTCTACCATTCTCGCCGTGTTGCAAAATCAACAAATGCAAACCATGCAAGGTCCCATGAAATCCATGCAATATATGATGCCCATCATGATGATATTTTTCTTCAATAGTTTTGCATGCGGACTGACATTCTACTATTTAGTTCTTAACATTTTAAATTTTGGGCAGCAAGAGCTTATTAAAAAGTATTTCATCGATGAAGATAAAATACTTCGAATAATGGAGGAAAATAAAGTGCGTAATAAAGACAAAAAGAAGTCCAAATTCCAGCAACGGCTGCAAGAAGCAATGAAGGTTTCAGAGGAATCAAAGAAAAATAAAAAATAGCTGCTGAAGGGCCCTTGCATAGCACTTTTCACCCTATCGAAATCGACCCTTAAGCGGCGAAAAATTTGGCCAATTATCAAGGAAAAGAGTTAATTTTGATGCAAATTGGAAGTTCTACAAAATTGCAAAATTCCCAATGGGTAAAATAATTGCCATTGCCAATCAAAAAGGTGGTGTGGGTAAGACTACTACAGCGATGAATCTGGCCGCTAGCCTTGCTGCCCTGGAATATAAGACACTGGTAGTAGATGCAGACCCTCAGGCAAATACCACGTCCGGTATAGGAGTGGACCCCAGAACAGTTGCTAATAGCGTTTATGAATGTATGGTAAACGGAATCGATGTTAAAGATGCGATCGTTGACACTGAAATTGAATATTTGTCATTAGTTCCATCCCGAATTGATCTGGTTGGAGCAGAGTTAGAATTGGTCGATCTGGAAAACCGTGAAGAAAAAATGAAAGAGGCGCTGGCAGCGGTTGTAGATGACTATGATTTTGTGATCATTGACTGCTCCCCGTCCTTGGGTCTTATCACCGTAAATGCACTGACGGCAGCCGATTCTGTACTAATACCGGTACAATGCGAATATTTTGCATTGGAAGGGCTAGGTAAATTATTGAATACGGTTAAGATCATTCAATCACGGTTAAATACGAACTTGGATATCGAAGGAATATTACTCACCATGTATGATGTTAGATTGCGATTGTCCAACCAAGTAGTTGACGAGGTAAATACCCATTTCAAACAAATTGTCTTCAAAACAATTATTCCCAGAAACATTAAACTCAGTGAAGCGCCAGGATTTGGAATTCCTGCAATCGCTCATGACGCCAAAAGTAAAGGGGCCATCAGTTACCTGAATCTCGCGCGGGAGATAATTGAAAAGAACAATCTGGCTAAAAACTGAATATGGCTGATAAAAAAACAAAGAAAAGAAACGCCTTGGGGAGGGGCCTGGGAGCGCTTCTGGATGATTCGTTGGTCTTTGAAACATTGGCCCGTCCTGTTGTAGCCGGTAATATGATGGAAATTCCGTTGAATCAGATCGAGGTGAATCCTTTTCAACCCCGTACCGATTTTAACAAAGAACTGCTGCAAGAGCTGGCGAATTCCATTAAAGTACAGGGAATTATTCAACCAGTTACCGTACGTAGACTAAGAGCAGGTAACTACCAGCTCATTGCGGGAGAACGTCGATTGCAAGCTTCAGAAATTGCCGGGAGAAAAACTATTCCTGCATATGTCAGGACCGCTAATGATCAGGAAATGCTGGAAATGTCGCTTATTGAAAACATCCAGCGTGAAGATCTGAATGCCATTGAAATCGCTATGAGCTACCAACGTTTATTAACAGAGTGTAATCTTAAACAAGAACAACTTGGCGATCGCATAGGTAAGAATCGATCCACAGTCAACAACTACCTGCGGCTGTTGAAATTGCCCCCGGACATACAGATAGGAATCAGGGACAAAAGGATATCCATGGGTCATGCAAGAGCATTGATCAATGTAGAAAATATTGATACTCAACTCAATCTATTCCGTCAAATCGTTAAAGGAGATCTTAGCGTAAGAAAAGTTGAAGCTCTGGTAAGAGCAATCGTCAGTGGCCACCTTGATAAAAGTCCAAAGACCAGTCCTAACACTTCCAATGAAATTGCCCTTCGTCATTTGCAGCAGAAACTAAGCTCTCACTTCGGGTCCAGAATTCGGATAACTGCTGATGAAAAAAGTCAAGGTGAAATCCGTATTCCATTTGTATCCACGGATGATTTGAATCGTATACTGGAAATACTAGACTTTTAGTCCGTGCTAGCAAGATCATTCACCCTTATATTAGCTTTGACCATGACTGCGATGATAGAGGGTCTTGGGCAGTCCCCGGATACTTTGGCGCCCAAACCAAACGAACTGCTTCTGGTTGGAGCAGGAGCAGATAGTAAGGATCCTTCGAGGGCAGCATTATTGTCGGCAGCATTCCTAGGGTCAGGGCAGATCTATAATAATAAGTACTGGAAATTGCCTTTTGTATATGGCGCCGCCGCCGCTTTGGGGTATGGTATTCACTGGAATGATGTACGTTATAATGATACCAGAGAGGCCTTATTTGCAGTGAGGACAGGAAATATTGACCCAGAGAACCCTTTGCATAGTTTTCCTGAAAGTACACTGGAGAGAGAAACAGCTCGCTTTCGAAGGGACCGTGACTTCCTTATTATCGGTTCCATGCTAGCGTATTTCATAGTAATTGTCGATGCATTTGTGGATGCACATCTCAAGAATTTCCCCAAAGAGAAACTCTCTTCAATAGAATTAACTCCCAGTCTGCGGCAGGATTTTGGAATTTTGAATAGTGGCCTCGCTCTTTCGTTTAAATTTTGAGTTATGGTAATTGGCATTATTGGATATGGTAAAATGGGCAGAGAAATTGCCGCCATCTCAGAAGAAAGAGGTCATCAAATATTTGAGAAGATTGATTTGCATAACCAAAACGCGCTAAATGACTGGAGGCCGGACCAGGTTGATGTTGCCGTAGAATTTACCACCCCCGGGCAAGCTTATGAAAACATCAAACAATGCATCAACCTAGGAATTCCAGTGGTGTCTGGTACTACCGGATGGTTGCAACGAAAGAATGAACTTGACCTTTATTGTGAGGAAAAAAACGGCACTTATTTTTATGCCCCCAATTTTAGTTTAGGGGTAAATATTACTTTTAAGTTAAATAGCTTTCTGGCCAGAGTAATGAACTTATATCCGGATTTTCAGGTGACCATGGAAGAGATACATCACACTGAAAAGAAAGACGCGCCAAGTGGTACTGCAATTACCCTGGCAGAAGGAATTATTGAAGAAATGGACCGAATAGACCAATGGACCCTGGACGAAACACCTCAGCCTGGTAAGTTATCAATTAATGCACTCCGACAAGGAAAGGTGCCAGGTACCCATACCGTTAAATATTTCTCTGGATACGATGAAATAACTCTTCAACACAAAGCCCTAAATCGTAAAGGATTTGCACTAGGAGCTGTTTTGGTAACAGAATGGATACAAAATCGTAAAGGTATTTTATCAATGGATGATTTTTTGGATCTTTAACCCGGTTTAACCACACAAAATTTTATGAAGCAAATGGCATTTAACAAGATCTTTAGGAAAACTAAGAAAAAGAAAAAAGACCGCAAACCACCCAGCAAAACCAGAGAGTGGGTTGACGCTCTCAAATTTGCTATAATTGTTGCAACAATACTAAAGTGGGGATTACTCAGCGCTTTCACCATACCAACTCCCTCGATGGAGGGATCGTTATTAGTTGGAGACTACCTTTTTGTAAGCAAGATTCACTATGGCCCCAGAACACCGGTTACTCCATTACAGATCCCCTTGACGCATCAAAAAATTCCGTTGTTTAATATTTCCTCCTATTTGGATTGGATACAACTTCCTTCCATCCGTCTGCCAGGGTTTCGGGAGGTAAAACGCAATGAACCTGTAGTATTTAACTATCCTGGAAATCCTAATATTCCAGGAGAGGAAGATCATCCGGTGGATCTTAAAACATATTATGTGAAAAGATGTGTGGCCATACCCGGTGATGTGCTGGAAATAAAAGACATGCAGTTGTTTATTAATGGAGAAGCCTCACCCAACCCTTCAAATATGCAACTTAGCTACAAAGTAACCAGTCCTGTGCCTATTAATCGAAGGGTATTTATGCGAAACGGTATTTGGGATGTTGAGAATTGGGGAGTTAATACATATTATGTCAAAGGAGCTACGGCTGAAGACATCGAGAAACTATCAAAAATCCCGAACATTACTGTGGAAAAAATCAGTGTAGACCCGCTCACAGGCGCTCTGAAAACCTGGAAACCCGGCGAAGGTCAGGTGAATGTTTTTCCCGATGGCAACAAACTGTCTTGGAATGAGGACAACTACGGGCCATTAATGATACCAGCCAAAGGCTTGACTATAGAAATAAACGCTGAAAACTTGCTGAAATACGGATTCTTTATCCAGAAGTATGAGGGTATGGAAAACGTAACTATAGAGGATCAAACGCTTACCATCGATGGACTCCAGGTGAATGAGTATACTTTCAGACAGGATTACTATTTTATGATGGGCGATAACCGGCACAATTCCATTGACTCCAGATTTTGGGGATTTGTACCCGAAGATCATATTATGGGCAAACCATTGTTTGTATGGATGTCGATTGACAGCAATGAATCTTGGTTTAAAAAAATTCGCTGGAACAGGCTATTTATGATTATCAAATAATCACCATTGGATTGGCTGGATGCCATGGTCCTGCAGATATCTGTTGGCTTTACTAAAATGACCATTATCAAAAAACCCGCGATGAGCAGACAAAGGTGATGGGTGTGCTGATTTTAGCACTAAATGACGGTGGCGATCGATGACAAGGCCTTTCTTTTGAGCATAACTTCCCCAAAGTATAAAAACCAGATTCGATTTATCATTGGCTAAAATACTCACTACCCGATCTGTGAAATTCTCCCATCCTTTGCCCTGATGAGATCCTGCCTGGTAAGCACGTACCGTTAGAGCGGCGTTCAATAATAACACCCCCTGATCAGCCCATTTTTGCAAATTACCACTAGACGGAGGGGATATGCCCAGATCCGATTTAAGCTCTTTGAAGATATTTTGTAAGGACGGCGGCTTGGTAATTCCATCATTTACAGAGAAGCACAAACCGTGTGCCTGCCCCGGACCATGATAAGGGTCTTGGCCCAAAATAACCACCTTAACCTGTGAAATTGGACAACGGTCAAACGCATTAAAAACTTGCTTTGCAGGTGGGAAAACCCTGTGTGTCTGGTACTCCTGACGGACAAAATTAGCCAATTTGTTAAAATAAGGTTTCTCGAATTCTTTCTGAAGTACTTCTTTCCAACTGGTTTCGATTCTAACCTCCATATTGTGTGATTTGAGGATAAAATAAAATTTACTTTTCAATAAGCAATGCATTTAAAACTTTAGTTATCTTTATTAATTATCTACCTGCTATTCTTAAGAATCGTGGTAACAGCAATCACTAAGGGAGTCAAGATTACAGTGGAGACAGAATACCAACCTGAATACTCCAGCCCAAGCCAATACCACTATGTATTTACTTACCGGATTACCATTGAAAACGGCAGCGCCCATACCATTCAGTTGCTTAGAAGAAAGTGGTATATACATGATGCCAATACTTGCGTACGAACCGTGGAAGGTGAAGGGGTAGTTGGTCAACAACCCATTATTGAACCTGGAGAACGGCACCAGTATATTTCAGGCTGCAACCTAAAATCAGGCCTTGGGAAAATGTATGGGAGCTATGAAATGGAAAAGATAATTGACGGCACCAGATTCCATGTAAGTATACCTGAATTTATTATGATTTTCCCTCATAAACTTAACTAGATCTTGTTATCTGGCAGTATTGCCTTAGCTAAACGGTTTCTTATTCATTGGTTGAATGCGGTTGACCAACATTCTCTGCAAGCTCCATTCATTTACGATTTTTATACGCGGGTGATTAAAAATAAACCCGAGAGTCAAAAACTCCATGCCATCCAAGAACTACGGCGAAACCTTCTGAATGAGCAAACCACATTAACAGTGACTGATTTTGGAACAGGTAATAGCAAACCTCAACAAAGAACTGTCGGTGATTTAGTAAGAAAGTCCAATCATCTAAAAGTATCCCGGTTATTATATAATATTGCCAACAGGTACAAACCAATGGTCATTGTCGAATTAGGGACAAGTTTGGGCCTGGGTACCCTGCATCTGGCCGCTGCAGCTCCCCAATCTAAAATTATTACCTTCGAAGGATGTCCTGAGATCAGCGAAAAGGCCAAATGCAATTTTAAGGAGTTGGGAGTTGAACACATCCAGCTAGTTACAGGCACTCTGGATAAAACCCTGGGTAATGCTTTGTCCAGCCTTGAAAGAATCGATTTACTGTTTATCGATGCAAATCACCGATACCATGCTACACTAAAATATTTCACTCAGTGCTTACCTAAAATACACTCAAAAAGCATTCTGGTAATGGATGACATACATTGGTCTGAAGAGATGGAGCATGTCTGGCAACAGGTTTTACTGTATAATGAGGTGAGTTTGACCGTAGATTTATTTCAAGTAGGGGTGGTCTTCTTTGATAAAAGTTTGAGCAAATCCCATCATGTACTGGTATGGTAAAGGACTAATCAAGGTTAATTGGTATGCTTCTGATTGCGAAATCATTGATTTAAGTTGAATAACTTTAATAATATCTTAATTTTACCTGTCAAAATGGACTTCTAAGTATGACGCAGCAGATAAACGAGATTGAAAAGAAGAAAAATAACAAGCTAGGATTGATCATTGCTTTCTTGGCCATCTTGGTAATCATACAGGGTGTAAAGTGGTACCTGGACCATCAGAAAAAAAATGAGCTTAAGACCGAAGTGGCTAACCGTGAAATGGAGTTAGAGGAGACCTTTAACAAACTGGAATCCATTAGCAACGAATTACAACTTAAAATAGAAGAAATCAGTAAGCTGGGTGGCGATGTAGAAGAATTACGATTGGCTAAGGAGGAGTTAGAGGCTGAAAGAGAAAAATTACAGGAATCATCCGATGTGGGTTGGGCCAGACTTTATAAGATTAGAGATAAGGTAGAAGGCTATGAAACCCTATTGAAAGAAAAAGAAGAGGTAATACAGCGTTTAAAGGCTGTTAACGAAGAGTTGCTTTCCGAAAACACTGATCTTAAAGTTACTCAAAATATGCTTAGCGACTCCATTCAGGAGTTAGCTGAAACCTCTGAGAAATTGGGTGAAAAAGTAGCTCTTGCCAGCACCCTTAAGGCGGAGAATATTAAGATAAGTGCGGTAAACAAGAGAGGCAGGGAGAAAGAAGGTGAGTTTAAGAACCGGCATATTGAAAGTCTCAAAGTTGGCTTCAACCTGGCAGACAATAGCGTGGCCCCGATAGAGGGAAAAGATATCAGGATTCGAATTATTGAACCTGAAGGAAATGTACTATTTGACGTAGCATATGGATCGGGCACATTTATGATAAAAGATAGAGAGGAATTTTATACCGCTGTTCAGGAAATCCTCTTTGACAACACCATGCAACAAATAACCTTTCTATACGACAAAGGCAGTGATTACATAACCGGTGATCACATCGTTGAAATTTATGCTGATGAGGACCTTATAGGTAGAAAATCTTTTACAGTAAAGTAACTCCAAACTCTTCCCCTTCATAATTAAACAAATATTTTGCAGATACTATTTTTATGGCTAATTTTGCAGGCCGTTAAAGAATTTAGTATTTCAAACAGTGATCTTAAATTATGAAGAAGAGTTATGAGGTTGTATTCATTTTAACTCCCGTTTTGTCTGAAACTCAGATGAAGGATACAGTCGATATATTGAAAAAGGTCCTTACTGATAATCAATGTGATATGATCAATGAGGAAAATTGGGGGCTGAAAAAATTAGCATATCCCATTCAGCACAAAACCACCGGATATTACCATTTATTTGAGTTCAACTCAGAACCAAAAGCAGTGGAAGCTTTTGAGTTAGCTTGCCGACGTGATGAAAAGGTTATGCGCTTTTTAACAGTATCCCTGAACAAGCACGCACTGGGATACAACGAGAAAAGAAGAAAAGGAGCATTCAATAAGAAAAAAGAGGAAGTAGCATCATGACATTAATAAACGAACCGGTTAACCGGGCAGACAACAGAAAGAAGTATTGCCGATTCAAAAAGAATGGCATCAAGTACATTGACTATAAGGATGCAAACTTTCTATTGAAATTCGTCAACGATCAGGGGAAGATCCTTCCCCGTCGTCTTACAGGTACCAGCCTCAAGTTTCAGAAAAAGGTAAGTCAGGCGGTAAAAAGAGCCAGACATCTGGCTTTGTTACCCTATGTAGCTGATTCTTTAAAATAATCCTGGTTTTTAATTTTTGAAAGAATGGAAGTTATATTAAAAGAAGATATAAAAGGGCTGGGTTATAAGAACGACCAGGTCACCGTAAAAGGAGGGTATGGCAGGAATTATTTGATTCCTAAAGGACTGGCTTTGGTTGCCAGTGAGTCAAATAAGAAGAGAATCTCAGAGAACGTGAAACAAGCATCTCACAAAGCTGCCAAAATCAAACAAGATGCTGAAGCCCTGGCACAGTCAATAGGTGAAGTTGTGTTGGAAATATCTTCAAAAGCAGGTGAGAATGGAAAGATTTTCGGTGCTGTCACGGCTTTGCAAATTTCTGAAGCATTAAAAAGCAAAGGGATTGAAGTGGACAGGAAGAAAATCACTTTCAAAACTCCTGTTAAAACTTTGGGAGATTACCAAGCGGTCATTGATCTTCATCGAGAAGTGCAACATGAAGTATCCTTTAAGGTTGTCCCAGCCTAGCTGGCGGTACTAGTGTTAGGATATCCAAAGCTAGTATAATAACTTCCCTGACATTCCCGTCAGGGTTTTTTTATTATAGGCCCTTTACTAACTTAGAAATATGTTTCGGACACCCGTAAACACTAATTTAGATGCTACAAAGGAGATTGCAATGCTAAAGAAAAACTTAAAATGACCAATGATAGCAACCGGTTAATCCTGGAAACCAGCCCTTACCTCCTTCAGCACGCTCATAACCCGGTAGACTGGTATCCCTGGGGTAAAGAAGCGCTGGATAAAGCCCTAAAAGACGATCTGCCTATCTTGTTAAGCATTGGATATAGTGCGTGCCACTGGTGCCATGTGATGGAGCACGAGTCTTTTGAAATCAAAGACATTGCAGACATTATGAATAAGCACTTCGTATGCATAAAGTTGGACCGTGAGGAGCGCCCGGATATAGATCAAATATATATGGAGGCCGTCCAGGCAATGGGCATTCCAGGTGGATGGCCCCTGAATATATTTCTTACACCTGATCAGGAACCGTTCTATGGAGGCACCTATTTCCCTCCAAAGCAGTGGGTCCAGCTACTGGAAAACATTGCCCGTGCGTTCAGGCAAAACAGGCAGGCCCTGGAGGAATCAGCGGCAAAATTCAAAGAGACGCTCAATATCGGAGCGGTTGAAAAATATGGGCTAAACAGGAAAAATACGGAAAAAGGGATACTCCACGATGCCATAAAAAATTTAACAGATCATTTCGACAAAATCAACGGTGGTATGGCCAAAGCGCCTAAGTTTCCCATGCCTGTGATCTGGAACTTTCTATTGCACTACTGTGCCCGATACCCAGAACCAGAGCTAATAAACCATCTATACCTAACCTTGGACAAAATGGCCCACGGCGGCTTATACGATCAAATAGGTGGTGGGTTCTCCCGATATTCTGTGGACGAAAAGTGGTTTGCTCCTCACTTCGAAAAAATGTTGTATGACAACGCCCAATTGGTTAGCCTGTTTGCGCTAGGTTATTCTTTGTCTCATACAGAAAAATATCGAACCGTAGTGTATCAGACCATTGAATTCTTAACCCGTGAGATGCGCAGCCAGGAAGGGGCTTTTTATTCAGCGTTGGACGCCGATAGTGAAGGTGTAGAGGGTAAGTTCTATGTATGGGACTATGACGAATTCGTGGAAACCGTAGGAAAAGATGGTGACTTCCTGGTGGATTTTTATGGTTTAACCCCTGAAGGCAACTGGGAGTCTGGACAAAATATCCTTTACTGCAAAGAGAGTTTGGAATCCTTCGCCACAGCTAATGGTATGGACCCTGTTTGGTTAAGAAATATAGTTCCGGAGTATCAGGAAAAGCTGATGGCGGAACGACATAAGCGCATCCGGCCCGGCTTGGATAACAAAATTATTTGTAGTTGGAACGGCCTAATGATTAAAGCCCTGACCGATGCGTATGCCGTATTCTCGGAAAAAAAATTTCTGACATTTGCTTTAAAATGCGCTGGGTTCCTGGAGCAGTCGATGAGAGTTGATAATCAGTTATATAGAACTTACCAGACAAAGAAGGAGATGGTGCCAGCTTTTTTGGAAGATTATGCCTCAGTCATATCAGGTTACCTGGGTTTATATCAGGTTACCTTTGATGAAAAGTGGTTATATAGTGCCCAGAACCTTATGTCTTTTGCCCTTGACAACTTTTATGACCAACAGGATTCATTATTCTACTATACCGATAAAAAAAGTCATTCACTGATCGCTCGAAAGAAAGAACTATTTGACAATGTAATCCCCTCTTCCAACTCCGTAATGGCAAGCAACTTACTGATCATGGGATCCATACTCAACCGTAAATCTTACTTGGATATTCACCATAAGATGATCGACAGGGTAAGTTCGCTAATACCGCCAGATCCCGCGTATATGAGCAACTGGGCGACTGCCTACAGCTTTTCTAATTTTGCTACAGCGGAAGTTGTGATCGGTGGTGAGCAGGCAGAAGCCCACCGTAAAAAATTAGCCGCCCACTTTCATCCACATAAAATTATGATAGGCTCGACCAAAGAGAGTGATCTATCTTTACTTAAAAACAGGATTGTCCCGAACGACACTAAAATTTATGTATGTTACAATCAAACCTGCCAACTACCAACATCCGATCCGGAAGTAGCCATAGAACAACTTACTTATTAAGCCATTGAGTCAATTGCTCCAAAATAGTACCAGCTACCAGGAAAGAATCACTCTTTTCGTAGATATTTTATTACCGGTACCGGTACCACAACATTACACCTATAGGGTCCCCCACCAATGGAATGACCTCATCCAAATAGGCCTAAGGGTAATCGTACAATTTGGACCTAAAAAGATACTAACCGGGGTAGTAGCGGAAGTGCACCAAAATCCCCCAAAGGCCCATGAGGCTAAATATCTTCTGGATATTCTCGATCAGCAACCTGTGATAAACCCTTTGCAGTTATCATTGTTTGAATGGATGGCTTCCTATTACATGTGCGCAGAAGGCCAGGTTTTACAGGTTGCCTTACCCAGTGGACTAAAACTCAGCAGTCAATCAAGAATACAGATCCATCCGGAATATGCCCGGGAATTTAACCCCTATCCTTTGGACGATCAGGAATTGGCGCTGATGCAGCTACTTCAAAAAGATGGCACCCTTGATTATTCTGGTATTGCCGATATACTTGGGACCAAGAATGTGCACAAAATAATAAAGTCATTGCTGGCAAAAAATGCCATAATCCTCTTTGAAGAAGTAAAGGAAAAATATCAACCTAAAAAAGAACGACGCATTCGATTAACCGATTCATACACCTCCCCAGAAGCGTTGGAAGCCCAATTTGAACAGCTTCATAAAAAGCCCAAACAAACAGAGGTGCTTTTAAAGTATTTGCAACAAATTCCTGTACACAAAGAAAAAGACCATAATCAGCATGGGCTTAGTAAAACCAAGCTGTTATCAGGGGAAATCTCCCTTTCCAGTGTTAAAACACTTATAAAAAATGGTGTTCTGGAAGAATTTGAGGTAGTGGTAAGTCGATTTCCGGCCCTGGACACTCAAATAGTTGATGAACATGAAATTGTACTTACAGACCCGCAATGTCAGGCCAGGGATGCTATTCTTGATGGTTTTGAGGTGAAACAAACGGTGTTATTCCATGGGATCACCGGTAGTGGAAAGACTGAAATATACATCGACCTGATAAATAAGGTTTTAAAAAGTGGATCTCAAGTGCTTTATCTATTACCAGAAATTGCCCTAACCACTCAAATCGTCCGGAGGTTGCAAAAGATTTTTGGAAATTCCATGGGTATCTATCACAGCCGGTTTTCAGACAATGAAAGAGTTGAAGTTTGGCGAGGCATATTAGAGGGAAAATACTCCTTTATTGTTGGAGTACGTTCTGCAATCTTTTTACCTTTTGACAATCTGGGACTAATAATTGTTGATGAGGAACATGAACTCTCCTATAAACAGTTTGATCCTGCGCCCCGGTATCATGCCCGGGACGTAGCTTTAGTACTGGCAAGGCTGCATCATTCCAAAACACTACTGGGCTCTGCAACTCCTTCCATAGAATCCTACTACCACGCCCAACACGGAAAGTACTCACTGGTCTGTCTGGATGAACGATATAGAAAAGTAGCATTGCCGGTGTATCAATTGATTGATACACGCAAAGAACATCTCAAGAAACAAATGAATGGAGTGTTTTCGTCTGAAATGGTGACTTCACTGGAACTAATGCTCCAAAATGGGCAACAGGCGATAATCTTTCAAAACAGGCGAGGCTACGCACCCTATTTGCAATGTCAGGTCTGTGGCAATATACCGCAATGTCTCAATTGTGCGGTGACCCTAACCTATCATCTACACTATAACCAACTACGTTGTCATTATTGCGGATATCAACAAAAAATGACAGATGCTTGTTCACAATGCGAATCAAATGACCTGAGTTTAGTAGGATTTGGTACAGAAAAAATTGAAGAAGATTTAAAACGTATTTTTCCTGAAGCGAAGATCCAACGCATGGACCTTGACACAACCCGACGCAAGTATAGCTACCAGCAAATAATTGATCAATTTGAACGGGGAAATATAGACATACTAATAGGCACCCAGATGGTGTCAAAAGGGTTAGATTTCGACAAAGTGGATTTGGTTGGGGTGTTGGATATAGATCGTGCCATGCATTTTCCGGATTTCAGGTCCCATGAAAGAGCTTTTCAGTTGATCACCCAGGTAGGCGGACGAGCAGGAAGAAAATCGGGTAAAGGTCAGGTTTTGGTACAGACGAGTAACGTCCAGCATCAGCTATTGAAGCTTATCAGTGATCATAATTATTTGCAATTCTATCAAGATGAAATTCAGGAGCGGTCAAAATACCTCTATCCACCATTTATAAGATTGATCCGCCTGACAGTGAAGAGTCCCCATCAGGAACTGGGATTTCGTGCGTCTCAGGAATTGGCAAAACGCCTGGTTCGGGGATTAGGTAAATCACAGGTATTGGGGCCGCAGGAGCCGGTGATTTCCAAGCTCAGGAATTTTTTCCTGATGGAGTTGTATATTAAGCTAGAAAAAAATATAGGAACCCTGGACAAGATAAAAAATCTTCTTTCCAATGAGATAAAAGAGTTGACTTCAAATACTGCTTTCCGGTCCATACGAATAATACCTGATGTAGATCCCTACTAGCAGACGTAGATCCCTATTAATGTGGTGTCAAGGCTGTTGACATGACATTAGATATCCCACTCGTCGTTTAATATGCTGATGGCATGATGAGCGGTTAAATCATATTGACACGGTACGATAGAAACATAATTATTGGCAATCGCCCATTCATCATTGTCCTCTCCTTTATCGAAATTCACGAAGTTCCCGGCCATCCAAAAATACTTCCGGCCCGTAGGGTCCCTGCGCACCTCAAACTGCTCCTCCCACTTCGCTCTCGCCTGTCTGCAAACCTTCATACCTTTTACTTTTTCATTGCGTTTGGGTGGGATATTGACATTCAGCGCCACTCCTCTGGGTAATCCTTTATTTAGAATTTCGGTGGCAATCTTTTGAACAAACTCACCGACGTGTGAAAAGTCTGCCTCCGAGGAGAAATCACACAAGGAGAATCCAACAGCCGGCAGGCCCTCAATTGCACCTTCAATGGCAGCGGACATAGTACCGCTATACAATATACTTATTGATGTATTGCTGCCATGATTGATCCCGCTTACCACCAGATCCGGTTTGCCATTTTTCAGTAAATGGTGCTTGGCCAACTTAACACAATCAGCAGGAGTTCCTGAGCACTTATAGGCTGGTACCGATCCAAAAATATCCGTTTTATCCAGTCTAAGGGTATTGCCGACAGTAATTGCATGCCCCATACCGGACTGAGGGCTATCAGGAGCAACTACTATTACTTCTCCCATTTCGGTCATCAATTCAACCAAAATACGAATTCCCCGGCTGGAAATGCCATCGTCATTGCATACCAGAATCAAAGGTTTGGCCACAGCTTAGATTTTTACCCGGATTATGCATTAGACTTCGTAGTGAGAGCCTTAAATGGCTGTAATATAGGCACTCGCACAGGTTTTTGCAACGGAAACATAGCACCGCTATGGTGAGTAGGAAAAATCGAGCAAGCGCCTATATTGTAGTCAGTTAGGGCTCGGAATAGATTTCTAGTGCATAATCCGGGTTTAAGAACAGGGTCAAAAGTACTTAAAAACAAGAAAAGAAATCAGGTATCCCAAAGGGAATTGTAATACACTGTTATTCGCTCTAAATCACGCCGGCGATCCACTTTCAGATTATTCTCATTGATGAATTTACGTACCTCCGAGGATTTCTTTTGCATCAGCTGTAACAGGTTTTTTTTCTTTAGGTTGTAACGTCGAATGCCACCTTTTTCATCAAAGAAATAGTATTCATATACCAGTTTGTAACGACTGTAATAACTACTTCTTCCATAGTAGTAACTGTATTGCGGGATGGACTCGGTGGTAATATCCTCTCGAGCCAACAAACTTAAGGGCCTGCCCTCATGCAGCACTTCAAATAGGATGGGTGTTTTGTATCCCTGACTGACGGTATAGGGCAGCGCATAAAATTGCCGGTAACTGTCTATTGACTCGTCGAATATCTCAAAATAAAGTATCTTCTTGGAAGAAAAAGTCAGGACAATGTTATCCACATTTACCTGCACTATGTCAGTTTCCAGATCGTATTTGACCTTACCTTTATGAGTCTCTTTGGTAATCAGCACCACCTTTCCATTATGCCACACTTCTGACGGAAAATTTTGGGCGGTAGCCTGAAGGGTTAACAACACCATCACTAATGAACCCCAGATTTTCATTACTATTGGTTTTTTTTCAAAATGGTATGGCCCAATTTGTCCCGTTTGGTTTTTAAATAGTTTTCGTTGTGCCGGTTGGGCGATATTTCAATGGGCACGGTCTCCTCAATGGTTAGGCCGTAACCGATCAGACCAGCTCTTTTCTTAGGATTGTTTGACAATAATTTCATTCTCCTCACACCCAAGTCCCTGAGTATCTGAGCACCCACTCCATAATCTCGTTGGTCCTTCTTAAATCCAAGATGGAGATTGGCCTGGACAGTGTCCATACCGTCTTCCTGTAATTGATACGCTTTCAACTTATTTAATAAACCAATTCCCCTACCCTCTTGGTTCATATACAGCACTACTCCTTTTCCTGCAGCCTCCACCATTTCCATAGCCCGGTGCAGTTGGTCTCCACAATCACATCTACAGGATCCAAATATGTCACCGGTAACACAGGAGCTATGGACACGAACCAAAATTATTTCATCTTCTTCCCAGGTCCCTTTAGTCAAAGCCAGATGTGAATCACCGGTGTTGGTTTGGGTATAAGCAATCAGCTGAAAGTTTCCGTGATCGGTTGGAAGGTCTACCTTTACCTCTCTGTGGATGAGGCTTTCTTTTTTCAGGCGATAGTTAATCAGGTCTTTGATAGATATCATTTTTAAACCAAATCGCTCCGCCACTTTTTTTAAATCCGGCACCCGTGCCATCTCCCCATTTTCGTTCATTATCTCTACCAGCACCCCTGAAGGATGCAAGCCTGCCAATTGTGCCAGGTCTATCGATGCTTCAGTGTGACCAGCTCTTCGCAAAACCCCTCCCCGTTCGGCTCGTAAAGGGAAAATATGACCTGGCCGGGACAGATCATCGGGTCTGGTTTCTTTATTGACCAATGCCTGAATGGTCCTGGCTCTATCACTGACAGAAATTCCTGTAGTATTGCCTTGTCCATTTAAATCCACCGAAACCGTGAACGCGGTTCTTAGTGGATCAGTGTTCCGGCCTACCATCAATTCAAGCCCCAGCTCCTCACAACGCTCTTCTTGCAACGGGGTACAAATCAGCCCTTTTCCATGGGTCGCCATGAAATTTATAATTGTCGGGGTGACCTTCTCTGCAGCACAAATGAAATCCCCTTCGTTCTCCCTGGCCTCATCATCTACCACAATAATGACATTGCCTTCTTGAATTGATTCAATGGCACTTTCAATGGAATCCAATGTCGTTAAATGCTCATTCATTTTAATTTCTTCCGTCCATATACTTTAAAAATACCCTATTCTGGGCCTAAAAAGTATAATAATGCTCAAAACTTGATTTTAGTCCGAAACAATAATACCCAAAAGTTTGGCTATCTCATTACGTGATTTCTTTAACGCTACATCCACCTGAAGTAGTTTTAGTTGTTCTTCCGGCCCAGCCATTCGCAGTTCTTCCCGGTTTTCGGTAATCAACTTTTTTACTACCCGATACTTCAACCTCAATAGGTTGCTGTAGGCTACGTCTTGTAATATATCTTCCTCAGTTGGGACATAGATCTGAAACTTGTCCATCCACAGGTTACTTATCTCATATCGTTCCGCTAGTAGATCGATCATTTCAGTTTTAACCTCTCCTGAAACCTGCTCCATCATCCGCTTGGTGTCTAGCATCCCGTGATCGTCTATTTCCGTTTTTATTAATGCCAATATTTGCTGGTAAGCAGCTGTCTTAAACTCTACCTCTTCCAGTTCACTAAAAAAATATTGATGTAAACTGGTTCCTCCCTCCAGTTTACGATCCCCATAGTTTAGCAACAACCGAATACTCTCCTTCTCCTGTCTGGCAACAGCATCAGGAAGCCCGCCTAACCGGGGTCGTTTCTCGAGCATCAGATCGGTAATCGGAGGTGGCTGGGCATCTTTAAAGCCACTGGATGACCGAAGTTGTATTTTATTAAGCTCACTGATAAGCAAGAACTCGTCTACCTCCAACTGGTTACTGCACTGCTTAATGTATATCGCGCGTTGAAGAGCATCAGGAATTTTAGAAATACTTCTGACAACTTCCCTTATGACAGCCGCCCTGGCAATGGGATCTTCCGCCGCTTCCTTTAGGAACAGTTGGGTTTTATAGGTAATAAAATCGGTATTACTGGTTTGCAGAAACCGCTGAAACTCATCCGTGCCAAGCTGGCGGGCATAACTGTCCGGGTCCTCACCTTCAGGAAACTCTACCACCCTGACGTTGGCCCCGCTGGTCAATATCATGTCAATACCTCTTAACGCAGCTTTTATTCCTGCAGAATCTCCATCAAAAAGGACTGTAATATTGTTGGTATATCGCTTGATAAGTTTTATCTGATCATCTGTAAGTGATGTTCCTGATGAGGCCACCACGTTTGGAATACCGGATAGGTGTAATGATAACACATCAGTATATCCCTCTACCAGGTAGCACTGGTCATTTTGTCGAATGGCGGTACGTCCCTGATGTAAACCATATAGCACCTTACTTTTTTGATAAACATCAGTTTCAGGTGAATTGATGTATTTGGCCCCTTTGTCAGATTGGAGGGTACGGGCACCAAACGCAATCACTTTACCGGTAATGTTGTGTATTGGGAATATCACTCTTCCGCGAAAACGATCATAAGTCTTTTCCTCTTTTTCGATGATTAACCCGGCTGCAACTAGTATCTCTTTTGTATACCCCTTTTCTAAGGCCTCAACCAGGAAACCATCCCACTTGTCCAGGCTATAACCCAATTCGAAATCTTTGATTATCTGTTGGTTATAACCACGTTCCCTAAAATAGCTCAACCCAATTGATTGTCCTTCAGATTGATGCAACAGCAGGTCATGGAAGTAGTCTTTGGCAAAGCCAAGTACGATAAACAGGCTTTCGCGCAGGCTCTGTCGTACCAATTCCTCAGGAGTGTCCTCCTCTTCCTCCAGTTGGATACCGTATTTTTTCCCCAGATATCGCATGGCCTCAATGTAATTGAGCCCTTCGATCTCTTTGACAAACTCTATAGCATCACCGGCTTTTCCACATCCAAAACATTTGAAGATCCCCTTGGTTGGCGCCACTGAAAAGGATGGTGTTTTCTCATCGTGGAAAGGACAACAAGCCCAAAGGTTTTGCCCTTTTCGTTTTAATGAAACGAAGTCTGAGACCACCTCCTCGATATCAATTCTGGTCTTAATTTCTTCTATGGATGTCTGGTTAATGCTCAAGGCGGGTCAATAATTATTAAACGGTATAGAAACGGGTTTCAAAGGTAATGCTTTTATTCATGGGTGCCTCAACTCACCCTGTATCTAGCTATAATTTAGTAATATTCCTGAAAAAGTAACTGATTAGAGGTAAATTGCAGTTATTGTAAAGCCAGGTTAGAGCTATATTATGGGCATATCTAAAGAAGCGGTAATTGAGGCACTTCGTACCGTTCAGGATCCTGATTTAAAACAGGATCTTGTAAGTTTGAATATGGTAAAGGATATTCAGATCCAGCAACACAATGTACGTTTTACCATAGTTCTGACCACACCTGCCTGCCCACTGAAAGAAGTTATACGAAATTCCTGTGTGGAAGCTATTGAAAAACTAGTGTCTGCCGATGCCAAGGTTACCATTGATATGACCAGTAATGTTACTTCCGGCAGGGCTGACAATACGCCTTTACTCCCTGAGGTAAAGAACATTATAGCGGTTGCTTCTGGTAAAGGTGGTGTTGGAAAGTCCACAGTTTCAGCTAATTTGGCGGTTTCACTAGCCAAAGCCGGGGCCAAAGTAGGATTGATCGATGCCGATATATTCGGACCTTCCATACCAATCATGTTCAACTGCGCCCAGGAACAGCCTAGAATTGTCAAGAAAGGCGAAAAAAATCTAATTGTACCTATAGAACAATATGGGGTGAAATTGCTTTCAATTGGGTTTCTGACCCCCGCGGACAATGCGGTGATTTGGAGAGGCCCTATGGCAAGTTCCGCTTTGAAGCAGTTCATTGGAGATGCCGTATGGGGTGCCCTGGACTACTTGTTGGTAGATTTACCACCTGGAACCAGCGACATTCACCTTACATTAGTCCAGACAGTTCCAGTTACCGGCGCTGTTATTGTAACAACCCCACAAAAAGTAGCATTGGCGGATGCCCGTAAAGCGCTGTCAATGTTCAATCAACCCAATATTAATGTGCCGGTTTTGGGTATTGTTGAAAATATGGCTTATTTTATACCTCCCGAGTTACCCGAAAACAAGTATTTTATTTTCGGAGAAAACGGTGGAGCGAAGTTTGCTGAACAACATCAATTACCTTTGTTGGCGCAAATTCCTATTGAGGAACAAGTTAGAGAAAGTGGTGATATTGGGTATCCAATAGCTTTGAAAGAAGGCCCTGCAGGGTTGGCTTTTCAGGCCTTGTCAGAGAGCCTGGCCCGTGAAATTGCCATAAGAAATGCACAGTTACCACAATCGGAAAAAGTTGAAATTAAAATAGAGTAGAACCAGATAGCATGGAGTTGCTGGAGAGAATTGAACGGGCTTTGGACACCATCCGACCGTACCTGCAAACTGATGGTGGAGATGTTAGGCTATTGGAGGTTACAAAGGACAACGTTGCCAGAATCGAACTACTGGGCGCTTGTGGGGCTTGTCCCATGTCCACCATGACTTTCAAAGCAGGCGTAGAAGAAGCCATCAAGCATGAAGTGCCAGAAATTGTTTCTGTGGAAGCTATCAATATTACTGCCATCGATGACCCCAATGCCCAACTCCCTGAAAATTACCGGTAGCCTGGGTGCATTTTATTACTTTTTGTCGTCCTGTACTAAATTTCTAATCCTAAGTAGTCAAGCCCAATAAATGGCAACACGGTTTTATTATCTGCTTTGTTGTTGCCTTACATTTTCGATGGTGGAAATGTATGGTCAAAAATCCTGTGGAACAGTAACTTATCAGGAACAACTGAAAGACGCTCACCCCTCCCATGAAACCAAGGACGCCTTTGAAATTTGGATGTCAGGAAAATTAAAGGAGCATCGATCTATCAAAAGTAGAGTATCCTCGGCATCTGCCCCAAACCAGGTAATTACCATTCCGGTGGTGATACACATCATCCACAATGGAGATGCGGTGGGCTCTGGCACCAACCTGGATGAAAGTAGAATTATTGAACAGATTGAAAGGTTGAATAAAGATTTCAGACGATTAAACGCAGATACCGTAAATACTCCAGTGGAATATTTGGCGGTAGCAGCTGATTCTGAAATTGAATTTACTTTGGCCAAACGTGACCCATACGGGCTCCCTACATCCGGAATTGTCAGAGTGCAAGGCAGCCGGCCGGTTTATGATCTGGTCCACAATACCGAACTGAAAGCACTAAGTTATTGGCCTGCCGAAGACTACATGAATATATGGGTAGTCCAACTGGAAAGCCTGCTTGGTTACGCACAATTTCCTGTGTCTACACTTGGAGGGCTGGAGATTGCCTCTGAAAACCGGTTGACCGATGGCGTAGTAATTGATACTGATTTTTTTGGCAATAATCCCGGCCTGTCACCTGAGAGTATAGGCAGATCCGCCACCCATGAAGTTGGCCACTTCCTTGGGCTACGGCACACCTGGGGTGACGGCGGATGTGGTGTAGATGACTTTTGTGATGACACACCTTTATCAAATAGCAGCAATTTTGGATGTCCCGATGGAAATTCCTGTGGCAGCGACGATATGGTGGAAAACTATTTGGATCTGTCAGACGACCTTTGCATGAATCTGTTTACACTTTGTCAGAAAAACCGTATGAGGGTGATTCTGAGCAACAGTCCACGTAGGGCCAGCCTGGTTAATAGTTCCGGTGCTTTACCACCGGTCATGGTAGACAATGACGCCGGAGTCCGGGAGTTAACCATTCCTCAAAGTAATAGTTGTTTATCTGAAGTGGCGCCAACCGCGACCATTCAAAATACCGGCACTAACCAAATAACCTCATTCCAGGTACAGCTATTGATTAACGACGTCCCAGTGGAAAGCCAGATGATCGTCAAAAATCTAAACGCTTTGGAAATTACTACTGTCAGCTTCGCAAGTATACCGGCAACGGACATGATGAAGGTTGAAGTAACAATCCTGGAAACCAATGGTGTGGTTGACGGCAACCCGGAAAATAACAAAAAAGACGTATTGCTTAATTCCAAGACCTTTACCAGTCTGCCCATTATGGAGGGTTTTCTTTTCCTGCCCCCAGCATGGGATGTACGCAACGACGATAATAGTATTACCTGGAAGGTAGTAACTGCACCCTCCGACAGTCCTTCAAATACCGCAGCCCAAATGAATTTTTTCAGCTATGGCAACGCCAATGGTGAATACGACTATTTGATTACACCTGCACTTGACCTGACCACCTATACAGGGCTTAC
Organism: uncultured Roseivirgaceae bacterium; assembly: GCA_964580205.1. Lineage (GTDB taxonomy): Bacteria > Bacteroidota > Bacteroidia > Cytophagales > Cyclobacteriaceae > SZUA-3. Next base: position 7,030 of record CAZOJZ010000554.1, on the reverse strand, counting down.
CATATCGTTTGACCTGGCTTATGCCCCGTTCTCGTTCAGTGATAGGGACGGGCTCATTGTGGCAATTTCAGTTGATTGCGGCAACAGTTTCCCTACTCAAAATTATGTGTACCAAAAAGAGGGCCAGGAGCTGGCTACAGCTCCGTTGAATGCAGGGTCGTACCAGCCATCAGGACGCAGTGATTGGCGTACTGAAACCATTAACCTTGACCAGTTTGCAGGGTTGGAACAGGTGAAAATTGCTTTTATCGGAGTCAATGATTTTGGTAACAATTTATACCTGGACAATATCAATATAAACGGTACCCGAATACCCGATCTGGACCTGGCGATCGAAGAAATACCACAACCAAGTATAGTATCATGTGAAAGTAACATAACTCCTAAGATAGTGGTCAAAAATACCGGGCTAAACCCAGTTAGTAGTTTTCAATTGTCCTATCAGTTGGGTTCCGGAGGATCCGGTCAATTTGAGTATAACGGCCCCTCCCTTGAAACTGGAGCGTATGCCACAATATCATTTGCTGCTACTGAAGCAGGAATTGGGTCCAACAACATATTAGTCTCCATTGACCAGGTAGAAGGCCAGGGGGGCGACGGCGTGGTGGAGAACAACACGCTGGAGCAACCTTTCATTATTGATGATCAACAAGACCTGGTTCCAACGATTGAGACCTTTGAGCAGCCCCTGGAGTCCACAGATTGGCGGTTTCTCAGTCTTGATGAATCCATATCGTGGGCGGTGACTGAAGCCGGGGGTATTGGCAATACTGGCAACCAGGCAGTTTATCTTAATTTTTTTAGCTATGAAGACAAGGGGGCCATTGACTACCTGACCAGCCCTGTACTGGATCTGAAGGGCACCATAAACCCGGCCGTGACTTTTGATCTGGCTTATGCCAGCAGTATTAATGCTAACGATGGATTGTTGATCCTTGCTTCAGCTGATTGTGGAGTTAATTATAGCGATACATTATTCCAGGCCTTTGGCAGTGAATTATCCACGGTAACCAGCAGCACCGAATTTATTCCGGACGATCCCGCAGATTGGACTCTACACAAGATAGACCTGGCAAAGTATGCCGGGCAAACCGGAGTTCGACTGGCGTTTGTAGGTGTTAATGATTTTGGCAACAACCTATTTATTGACAACATTCAATTTTTTATCTCGGACCGGACCAACAGCCTTGATCTGGATGAAAACCAGATGATCGTGTACCCTAACCCGGCACAAGGTGACTTTTATGTCACTTTTAATCTCCTTGATCGCTCCCCCGTAGATTTGAGAATAATTGATCCCATAGGAAGAGTAGTATGGAGCAAACAACTTCCCAATATATTAAACCAGACGCTGGGTGTAGAACTGCCCCAGGCCAATGGGGTCTATATTTTGCAAGCCACCGGCCAAACATTTAGAGCTACCAGCAGGATAATTTTAGTACAATAAAAACACTTTCCCTTTTTTTGCCTTTATTTGAGGAAAATTTTATTGTAAAATATGGCCGATAAACTGCAAGTAGGGCTATTATTTGGAGGTAAGTCTGTAGAGCATGAAATCTCCATCAGGTCTGCACGGAATGTATTTCAACACCTCGACCGTTCTTTTTTTGACCCTGTACTTATCGGAATTACCAAAGACGGACATTGGCACCTGGTGGAAGATATGGACCAACCGATAGATTCGGCAGCTCCGCTTACATTATCACTAGGTCATTCAACTCATACCTTTCCCACTACCGATAATCAGGGTGGCACCGGGCCGCTTGACGTTATATTCCCGGTACTGCATGGAACAGACGGTGAAGATGGAAGCATTCAGGGGATGCTGCAAAGTGTGAATATTACGTTTGCAGGTTCCGGAGTTTTGGGTTCATCAGTAGCCATGGATAAACTTATGAGTAAGCAACTTTTAGTAAAAGAAGGTATTCCAACCGGTAAGTTCGTGGCCATTACCGGTCAAGACGCTCGAAAGATCTCCTATGAGCAAATGATTGATAGCATTGGCTCGCCCTTCATGATCAAGCCCATCTCTTTGGGTTCTTCGGTAGGAATATCTAAAGTGTCCAGCCAGGAGGAATTTACCCGGGCATTAGCAGATGCCATGCAATATGATCTGGGATTGTTGGCGGAGGAATTCATATCCGGGCGGGAGTTGGAGTGTGCTGTACTGGGTAATGCAGAGGCTAAAGCATCAGATCCTGGAGAAATCATAATCAGCCCGCAATATGAATTTTATACCTACCAAGCCAAGTACCAGGATCCCAATGCAGTGGAAATAAAGATACCGGCAGTACTGGATACTTCAATTGCAGAACAAATTAAAGATCTGGCATTACGATCATACAGAGCACTCAGATGTGAAGACTACGCCCGGGTAGATCTCTTTTTGAAAGACGATCAGTCTATTTATATCAACGAAATCAATACCATACCGGGATTTACTGATTCCAGCATGTTTCCTTCATTATGGGCCCAACACGGAATATCCTATAGCGATTTGATCACAAAAATCATACATTTGGCCATGGAAAGATTTGAGTCCAAGAAGGAGCTTAACAGGGACTACTCTTAATGAAAAAAATTGGAATACACCTCGGTATCATGCTAGTCGCAGGATTGGTAATATTACTGATATTTTTTTACTATTTCCTCCCTTCTTATACCAACCACGGTGAAACAATTACCGTTCCGGACCTTGGTGGGCTGGCATATGAGGAGCTTGATAATTACCTATCTCAGCGTGAATTAAGATTTGAAGTAGAAGAAGACTCAGGATATAGTTCGGAATTACCACCCCTAACGGTATTGAAACAATATCCAGTTGCCGGATCAAAGGTAAAAGCCAACCGGAAGTTGTTTATTAATCTTAACAAAACCACTCCTCGAAAGGTCATTATGCCAAACCTTATAGATGGTTCGGTCAAAAGTGCCCAGATGGTGCTGGAAAGTTATGGTTTGGAACTAGGGAATATTGAATACCAACCTGATCTGGCCCAGAATGCTGTCTTAGAGCAAAAGTTAAAGGGAAAAGTGATAGAACCCGGGGATTCGATTTTTCAGGGATCTCAGGTAGACCTTATTGTAGGAGATGGGTTAGGCAACCAAATGTTGGAAGTACCCGCCTTGTTTGGTATGGACTTCGAGGATGCGGAATTTACAGTTATTGGTTCAGGATTACGACTTGGAAGCGTCCTCACCGCAGAACCTGTAGATACATTACCAATGGGTGCAGTGATCCGGCAAATCCCTGAAGCCGGTCTTTCAATTAGGATTGGGGAAGATATAGATCTATGGGTGATTGGCTACGACGAAGAGACCCAAAAAGTAGATTACGGAACGGGTTCAGATGGTTTGAACAACTCTAGATGAGGCTCAGAAGGCTGATATTTTCTGTTTCCCTGTGGACATGTAGCTGTGGGCTGTGGGCACAAGTGATAGAAGTACCTCTTAAACACCGTTCAGGGTCAGAAACATTTCGCACCCAAAAAACCCAAATAATTGACACTTTGGCCCTGCCATTCTGGGACGATTTTTCTACCAGTCAGTTAGTCCCTGATAGCACAAAATGGTTGTCAGGTGTACATGTGAATATAAACCGGGGGCGTGGTTTGAATCCCCCGTCAATCAATGTAGCTACCTTCGACGGCACCGACCAACATGGGATTCCCTACAGCGACCTAGACCTCAGGGGCGAAGCTGATAGCCTGGTATCTCAACCTATTAACCTTAGCAACATTCCACCCGGATTGCGAAACACTTTGTATTTTAGCTTCTTCTGGCAAAAGAAGGGAAATGGTGAAATTCCGGAAAATGTAGATTCGCTGCGGTTACAATTTAAAGACCAAAATGGTGTTTGGAGTACCGTTTGGAGTGCTGTTGGCGGCGACACCTTGTATATAGAGAATTTTAAGCAAGAAATTATACAGATCCCTATAGGGCCGTTTCAACATGGGGGTTTTCAATTTCGTTTCCAGTCGTTTGGGAAACTCACCGGAGGGTATGACAACTGGCATATCGACTATGTGCTACTGCGCACCAGAAGGGATGAAAATGATCTATATCTAAGAGATCGTACCTTAAGCACCTACCCTACCTCAATTTTTAAAGATTTTACTGCAATACCCTTTGAACATTACTGTGGAAGAGCCGAGAATTTCCGGGATAGTACTTCTATAACAGGCTTTAGCCTTGAGCCACCAGGTTTTCCGGCATCGATCCGGTTTGCTGCCCAGATCTTTGATGCTTCATCGGGAATCCTCATCGATGAAATGAACAACACAGATGAGGATGGACTACTTTTTAACGGGCAGCTATTTACTACCCTGCAAGCCAATGCCATCGACACCATTGCGTTAAATAATGCCAAGACAGATACTTCTTTGGTGATACTTACCAAGTTCTTTATCCGGACCAAGGACTCCCTAATGTTTGATTTTATAAATCCTGTAAGCGGGGACAGCGTGTTTTTCGATGACCTGGACCTGACCGTAAATGATACTGCCACTGCGCTGGTAACTCTGGATCGACATTATGCCTATGACGACGGAAGTGCTGAAACCGCTGCGGGGGTGAACGCTATGAACGGACAGTTGGCCTACCTATACGTGCTGCCGGTAAGAGATACGCTTACTGATATTCAAATCTATTTCCCCAATGTAGAATCCGACCAGGCAGACCAAAGCCTGCGATTGAAGATCTGGAGCCGGCTTAGTAACCAAGAGAATGTCACCCATACGCAAACAATCTTTATTAATGCATCCGACTCATTAGATAAGTTTACCAACTATCCATTATCCAAAGCACTATTACTGGGAGATAGTTTGTTTATTGGGATCCAGCAAACAGGACTGGTACCGGTATTTATTGGATTGGACAAAAATCACAATACCGGGGACCGAATCTATTTCAACACTTCGGGGTCCTGGCAGGCAAATACAAAAATACAGGGGAGTTTAATGCTTCGACCGGTTTTTGGTAATACAGACGATATTCTTACCCCGACAGATGAACCTGTCCCATCAAATGCCTTAACGCTCTTTCCCAACCCGGCCTATGAACCCAGAGTCCGTATTGAAGGGCCTCTGGATCAAATTGAGCGGATTAGAATATTTGATATAGCCGGCAGGGAAATTCCTTCAAGATTTGAAAAATATCAAAAAGTTATCGAATTTTCGACATTAAGGAATGGTATCTATGTGGTACATTTGTATAGCCCAAACAAGATACATGTTAAGAGACTAATTTTATTGGATAAATAATGGAAGACATAGAAGACATAAAAGTTGACGAGCTAAGACAGCGTCAGAAAGCTATGGAAACGCTCAATATTATAGATGTCCGGGAAGTCTGGGAACATCAGGAATATAATATCGGAGGTTTAAATATGCCATTGGGAACAGTGCCCACTCGCTTGGGTGAACTAGAATCCATGAAAGAACAAGAAATAATCGTTTATTGTCGCACAGGCAATAGAAGCGGAAAAATAAAAAAATTCTTGCAACAACAGGGCTTTAGTAAAGTTCGGAATCTATTGGGAGGCGTTGAAGAGTTTCAGGAGGATAATTAAATACGTCTATTCTCCCAATACCACCAGTTCCAGCGGTGCTGGAGTAAAGCACAAAATAAAGATCAATATCGCCAACCAACCCAAAAGCTTTCTATTAAAATCAAGGGGTTGGTCCACCGGTGGTTCAGGGTGATGCACACCCATGACCCTACCGAGTAAAAAAGCGAATAGCAACCAACCGGAATACCCCTCTATACCGTTGAATAACATTGACAGCAGCAATTGCCCGGCAAAAATCGCCAAAGTCCACACAAGACGCAGCTGGACGTTGGGAAACACCTTGTACAATACGATCATTAGGAACCAAAAATATAAGGGACCCTGCCACCACATGTCAGTTTTAAACTGGAGCGTACCGCTAAGGTGGTCCGGAGTTATCATCCCCAATCCCGAATAAAAAATCAATATAATAAGAAAAGCTGGAGACAACCTTCGATGCCATTTTGGCCCCATCAAACCATATACGACATGCCCACCGTCCAGTTGCCCTATAGGCAACAGGTTCAATGCAGTAAACAGTAGAGCCAGGAATCCTGCCAGCAGCCAGGGATAATGTTGCATTTCGTAGGCGTTTGGCACTAAAGAAGGGTCTGGGGCCACATACTCCTTAAAAAAATCAAAAAGCAAATTCGAGCTCATTACAAAAGCCAATCCCTGTTCCTCACGCTCCGAACCGTAAACATGATCAGCGTAGTCAATGCCATATTGTTGGTATTCCGGATGAATTTCGAATATGTACTCAGCAGGGGGCAAATTGGTAAATCCGTAAAACAAAATAAACAAGCCTGCTACAAACCCTGCAATTGGTCCGGCTATCCCAATATCGAAATATTGTCTCCGAGATTGGATCTGCTGCTTGATCCTGATCACTGCGCCAAAACAGCCGATGGAAGGAGCAGGCAAGAAACCCAGCCAAAATGGAAGGAAATAGGGTAAAGTAGTTTTTATGTTGTTATAGCGGGCCACGAAATAATGGCCGAATTCGTGCAGGGTAAGAAATGATAAGAAAGGAATTGAGAAGGCAAATCCTGCGGTAAAGTTACTCCACTGGTAGTCCTCCATGATCAGGTAATCCCCAAACATCCACTCCCCTCCTGCCAGAGTAGTAGTCAATAGTGAAACTATGAACAACCCAATATGGATCCCATATGTTTTCCAGGGATTATCGGGTTCCATTGAAGAAGGAGATCAGTTGTTGGGGATCTTGTAAATGCAGGGTTTGGATACCCAGGTTTGCAGCACCCTGAATGTTGTCAAGGTTGTCATCAATGAATAAAGTTTCCGCCGGCTTGAGCTGCTGTTCCTGTAGTACCGTCAGGTATATTTCCGAATCAGGTTTGCGCATTTTCATTTCATGAGAAAAATAGACCTCCTCAAAGTGCTCGTTGAACAGATGGACACTTCCCAGGGATTCTTCTACAATACTGTTGAATTTTCTAACATGAATATCATTGGTATTACTTA
>CAZOJZ010000553.1:0-7022 GCA_964580205.1 uncultured Roseivirgaceae bacterium | reverse complement strand
GGTGTCATTATCATCTATGGTCGCGGTATGTAATGTGGTAGTCCCCAAGCTGCCAATGGAAGGCGTACCCAGGGTAATTTCAACAGTTTCACTACTTTCCGTTTCCGTATCGTCATTTATGGTAATCACGATATTCGTATTCAACTGGCCTGCTGTAATGGTTACCGGACTGCTAGTTATGGTATAATCATCTGTAACCCCTTCAGTAGCTGATCCGGCCAAAGTAAATGGAACGTCAATATCAGTTGCTGAAACTGCATTAAGTTGTATAGTAGCTGTGAATATACCAACCGATTCGGTATCAGTCTGGCTTGCAGCTGTGAATTCTACAACCTGGGCCAGACCTGGAATACCAAGCAGCAGAAAAGATAGTAATGCTATGCCAGTCCTCTTTATTTCCATTTCAATCACGGGACGTTAATTTGGCGTATTTGGTGGAGCTGGCAATATTTGTGGCTCAACAGGTTTCTCCTCTGTTAAGTTGATCACAATGGGTGTAATAATTGCAAAAGGGATCAGTTTAACCAGTAAAGGTATTTTTCTATGTATCGAGAACTCTGTACCTATGTCTGACTGGCTGGAGGAAGTACTATTTATCTTAACCGAATAACCCTTGCCAGGTTTAGTTGAATAAGGGACCTCCCATTCGTACTGTCCATCGTTAATGGTATTGCTTATGGTGTTTATCTTCCTACCATCGCGGTATAGTTGAATATCCACATGTTCACCGGTATTGGTTCCCCTCCAGGTAATAATGTGCTGCTTTCCCCGGGTTATGGCATTTTTCTCAGGGAATACCACATTGATGGGGGTAAATGTTAATTCTGCCTTAACTTCGAAGGTCAATTCTCCTTCGAATGCCACCAACTCCTTACTAATATCCCAATCAATGAACTTATTTAATCCGGCTTCAACCCGTTCTCCCACATAACCATCTACATACTCCAATGGTAAGCTAAATTGATTTGTAGAATTATAAAGCTTTACCGTAAATAACTGGCCGGATACCTCTCCCTCTAGATCATAGGCTACCCGTACAATACTTTCATCCAGAAGACTTGCGTTGATGTTGGTGACCTGCTGCCCTGTCATCTGTAAAGATAAAAATACTACCAGCGCAGCTAAAAAGGGCAATTTTCTCATTTCAGGCCTTATTTTACGAAAAGCGAAATGCAAGTTACTTAATTGTGGCAAAGTGGGCAAATAATTGAATTATTTCCTTGAAAAGTACCATTTAGAGGGCTAAAAATTCTATTATTTGGGGATTGGAAAGAAGTGAGACTCCTGGTTATTTTTCTTCTTTGGGGACTTTTTTCTTGCGGACCCTGATCTTCAATTCATCCGACTTTCCATCATGGTCGGCAATGATCACATCTCCTTCCATAATGTCTCCTCTCAGTATCTCTTCAGCTACTACGTCTTCTAAGAATTTTTGGATGGCCCTGTTTAGAGGTCGGGCCCCGTATTGAGGATCATATCCTTTTTCAGCCAGAAAATCTTTGGCCTTTGCGGTTAGTTCTACTTTATAGCCCAGGTCTTTAATACGAGCAAATAGAGTGCCAAGAGTAATTTCAATAATCTTATGAATATCTCCTCTTTTCAGTGAATTGAAAACAATCACATCATCAAGCCGGTTAAGGAACTCCGGGCTAAAGGTTTTTTTCAGGGCCTTCTGAATAGTTGAACGCATTATCTCGTCCATATTCTCTTCTTTTGCGCTAGAGGAAAACCCGATACCTGCACCAAAGTCTTTTAGATCGCGGGCCCCAATGTTCGAGGTCATGATTATAATAGTATTCCTGAAATCCACTTTGCGCCCCAGGCCATCGGTCAATATTCCATCATCCATTACCTGAAGAAGAATATTAAATACATCGGGGTGAGCTTTTTCGATCTCATCAAGCAATACTACACTGTATGGTTTTCGGCGCACTTTTTCGGTGAGCTGTCCTCCTTCTTCATATCCTACATATCCAGGAGGTGCCCCTACCAGTCTGGAAACGCTGAACTTCTCCATGTATTCACTCATATCAATACGGATCAGTGCGTCATCCTTATCAAAAAGATAGGACGCCAGCACTTTGGCCAGTTCGGTTTTCCCAACACCTGTAGGTCCCAGGAAAACAAAAGAACCAATAGGCTTGCGGGGATCCTTAAGACCAACACGGGTTCTTTGGATGGCTTTTACCAATTTTCCAATGGCATCTTTCTGACCCACCACCTTGTTGGTTAGCTCTTCCCCCATACCCAATAGTTTTAAGCTCTCCTTTTGAGCTATTCTACTAGTGGGAATACCCGTCATCATCCCTATAATTTCCGCCACACTCTCTTCATCAACCATGTAGCGTTTGGTTTTTGTCTCCTCCTCCCATTTCAATTTTTCTGTATCCAACTGCTCGATTAATTTTTTCTCCTTATCCCGGAGTTGAGCGGCCTCTTCGTATTTTTGGCTCTTTACTACCCTGTTCTTTTCCTTTTTGATGTCCTCAATGGCTTCTTCCAGTTTTACCACTTCATCAGGTACGTAAATATTGTTAATGTGGACTCTCGATCCAGCCTCATCCAATACATCTATGGCTTTGTCTGGAAGGTACCGATCACTGATATAGCGGTCTGATAGTATTACACAAGCTTTGATAGCCGCTTCAGAGTAATTCACATGGTGATGGTCTTCATACTTGTCTTTAATATTTTCTAAGATTTCAATGGTCTCATCCGGTGTAGTTGGATCTACCATTACCATTTGAAACCTTCGTGCCAATGCTCCGTCTTTTTCAATATACTGGCGGTACTCATCCAGGGTAGTAGCTCCGATGCATTGTATCTCTCCTCTGGCCAATGCTGGTTTGAACATATTCGAAGCATCCAAAGAACCGGAAGCGCCTCCCGCCCCAACGATGGTGTGAAGTTCATCAATAAACAAGATTACCTCGGGAGATTTCTCCAGCTCGTTCATAACCGCCTTCATGCGCTCTTCAAATTGGCCACGATACTTAGTTCCAGCTACCAGAGAAGCTAGATCCAGAGTGACTACCCGCTTTCCAAATAATACTCTGGACACTTTCTTTTGAATGATCCTTAAGGCCAGTCCCTCGGCAATTGCTGTTTTACCAACACCAGGTTCACCAATTAAAATGGGGTTATTCTTTTTGCGCCGACTCAGGATTTGAGCGACACGTTCAATTTCCTTTTCCCGTCCAACTATGGGGTCAAGTTTGTCCTCTTCACCCATTTTAGTTAGGTCCCTGCCAAAATTATCCAAGACCGGAGTGCGTGACTTCTCCGAACCCTTGCCTGGTTCCTTTGAGGAGGAAGAGCTCCCAAATATTCTCGATGAATCATCATCCGGATCGTCAGTCTCCGAAGAGGCCATTGGGTTGTCTGTCTGGTACTCCAATAGTTCTTTAACCACTTCATAACTTACTTCAAACTTTTCCATTATCTGGGAGGCAATGTTGTCCTCATCTCGAAGTATCGACAACAATAGATGTTCGGTCCCGATGAGTTGGCTTTTAAATATCTTGGCTTCCAGATAGGTGATCTTGAGTACCTTTTCTGATTGTCTGGTTAAAGGTATATTGGATAGGTTCTTTACCTCCTTGGCCGCAGTGCCTTTGGTAGCTTGTTCAATAGCAACCCGTAAGTCATCAATGGAAACACCCAGTTTTTGAAGCAAACTGATGGCCACTCCTTCTCCTTCGCGGATCATTCCCAGTAGTAAATGTTCGGTACCAATGTAGTCGTGGGCCAAACGTAAGGCCTCTTCCCTGCTTAAGGAAATAACCTCTTTAACTCTATTGGAAAATTTTGCCTCCATTATAAAAAACTACAACTAGTTAATGTAAATGTATATCGATTAGATTTATTATACCATGAATTAAAACAATTTTTCTGACTACAGAACAATCAAAAAGGCCAAAAAATTCCACCTATGGTTTGCTGTAATCCAGAACCTGTCTGGCCGACACACCTTCACAAAATAACAAATCAATAATACTTAAATTACCCACAAACTTTTTGCCAAAAATTTGATTATAGTTACATGGCTTATAAAAGGGATTGTTTTCCAGAGCTTTTTTCGGGTGAATTTTCGACCTCCAATCTACCATGTCAGCTCCGGTTTTTGCAAGGTAACAGGAGGTCTGTTCAAAAGGAATATTAATGTCCAGGAGTTTTCGACAAAGCATCAACAACTCTATATTAAGGTCCAGAAGGAAATCAAATTTTTTATGGAATACTTCCTCAAATAAGAATCCAAAATGTTCGAAAAAAGGGGCGTTTCCATAAGCAGCATTAATGGTTCGCCAATGATCCTTAACCCATTTTTGACCATGATCAATTTTGACATCTTTCATTTTAATCTTGCCCCCAGGTTGCAACACCGGGATGTAAAGTTCAAATGGGCCCTGAGCAGTCATGATCCGGCACCTATTCCTATAGGTCTGCTTCAGATAGTTTTCATGGCACTCAAGCACTACCTTTTCCACCGAATCAATTACAGCAAAGTATTCAATACAAGGGAGGTATTGCGGTTCAATTAATAAACTACGCATGAAATCAGGGGAAGATCAAAGACAAAAATATTCAAATAACCGGTTTTCTATAGTAATTGTTACTTTTGAGCCATGAAGGGTAGGAAAATATTAATCCTGATTATTATAATTTTTAGTGTACTACTAAGTTCATTTTCATTTTATGCTTATCAGGTTATCAAAACTCCAAACATCTTAGTTCAGCAGGATGATACCTTTTTCTACATTTACCCGGGGACTACCTTCAAACAGCTTCAGGACTCGTTGTATCACAAAGGTATTGTACACGACTTGATTTCATTCAGTATGTTGGCCAAATTCAAGGGGTACGACAAGAACATTAGGCCAGGTCGATATCTTCTAAAAAGTGAAATGAACAATATCGAAGCAATTGACCTGTTGCGCTCAGGTAATCAAGTGCCCGTTAATATCACATTTAATAATGTGCGACTGGTTTCTGAATTGGCTGAAAAAATATGTGCGAATATTGCGTTGCCACCTGAAGAATTCAATCAGCTGCTGGCAGATTCTGTAGTGATTGAATCTTATGGATTTAACCAGGAAAATTTTCTTTCCATGTTCATTCCCAACACTTACGAAGTTTATTGGGATATCTCCGCAGCTGGATTAATGGACAGGATATATTATGAGTATCAAAATTTCTGGGATGAAAAGAAAAAAGAAAAAGCACGATCAATAGGCCTGTCTCCCAAAGAAGTTTCAGTGTTGGCCTCCATCGTACATGCCGAAAGCCAACAGAATGATGATGAGTTGCCAAGGATAGCGGGTTTATACATGAACAGGCTTGATCGAAATATGGCGTTACAGGCAGATCCAACTTTAGTTTATGCGGCGGGTGACTTTACCATTAGAAGGGTATTGAACGAACATAGGGAAATTGATTCTCCTTACAATACCTACATGTACACAGGCCTTCCCCCCGGACCAATAAGAGCTCCCTCAATTGCTGCCATAATGGGAGTTCTGGATTCTGAAACACATAATTATTTATATATGTGTGCGAAAGAAGATTTTTCAGGGAGTCATAATTTTGCCAGTAGCCTATCTCAACATTTGAGAAATGCCAGATTGTACCAAAACGCCCTAAATAAGGCCAAACTTTACCGCTAATGTTTTTATTTAATACTCAACTCAGGGTGAGATATGCTGACACGGATCAAATGGGATATGTGTACTATGGGAATTACGCTGCCTATTACGAAGTAGCCAGAGTTGAAAGCCTAAGACATTTGGGCTATGCTTACCGGGACCTTGAACACCAGGGTATAATGATGCCGGTGCTTGAAAATCATTCCCGGTTTTTAAAGCCTGCCAAATATGACGAACTGCTTCGTATTGAGGTCACCATGAAAGAGCCACCATCAGTTCGCATCCAGTTCTTTTACAATATCTTCAATGAAGAAGATGAGTTAATACATATGGGCAATACATTATTAGCTTTTGTTAAGATGGACTCAGGACGGCCCTGTCGCCCACCGAAGATCTTATTGGAACTTTTCAAGCCTTTTTTTGATGAAGCATAGAATCTGGAAAATGATAACTAATTCCACCCACTATCTGGACCTGGTGTCCTTGTTGAAAAGGGTACGTTTGCGAAAGAAGGGTGTCTCACTACACGATATAATTGAGGTCTTTATAGAGAAGCTTCAGAACGACGAGATTGTTACACGAGCAAACGGTGTGGCTTTTAATTTTACATTGGCCATTTTCCCAGCGATCATATTTATTTTCACGCTGATACCCTATATTCAAATTTCCAATTTACCTGATCTTGATCAGGAGATTATGCAATTCCTGGAGGGTTGGATGCCAGCGCCAATGTACGATGTAGCATCCAGCACCATTGAGGACATCATCAGCAACCGGCGTGGAGGGTTGTTGTCTTTTGGTTTCATATTCTCATTATTTCTTGCCACCAATGGAATGATGTCGCTAATGAAGGCCTTCAACAAATGTTATAAAACGGTAGAAAGTCGTAGCTTTTTTCAATCCCGCTTTATCGCCACCTCGCTTACCTTCATGTTGGCTGTGGTACTTTTCTTTGCCATGTTGCTATTAGTGATTGGCCAGCAAGCCATAAATATTCTGGAGTCTGCCCCCTGGATAAATATAGAAAGTTATGTTTTTATTCTGGTATTGGCCCTGAGATTTATAGTGTTGTTTTTTATTTTTTTGGTGGCTATATCATCAATTTATTATCTTGCTCCGGCGGTTCACGACCGCTGGCAATTCTTCTCGCCGGGGTCCTTAACAGCTGCATCTCTAAGCTTGGCGGTAACTTTTGGTTTTACTTACTACATCAACAATTTTGCTGCCTACAATAAGTTTTATGGTTCCATCGGGGTATTGATTGCATTGATGGTCTGGCTGTTATTGCTATCGGTAATCATGCTAATTGGTTTTGAAATTAATGCTTCCATAGATAAATCGGCAAGGAGTAACAGTATTTTGAATACGGCAGAGGAACTC
>CAZOJZ010000552.1:0-3612 GCA_964580205.1 uncultured Roseivirgaceae bacterium | reverse complement strand
CCCAGGTCAGCGCCGGGAAGCCCCACCTTGCTAAGTCCTGTTCTATAAACACTTTGTCCAGTGATAAAACTGGAGCGTCCTGCGGTACAGCTTTGTTCCCCGTAATAGTCTGTAAAAATCATTCCCTCTCTGGCAATGCGATCAATATTTGGGGTGGTGTATCCCATCATTCCCATGGTGTAGGCGCTGATGTTGGATTGGCCAATATCGTCTCCCCAGATCACCAGGATGTTTGGTTGGTCCTGTGCTGGTAAGACCAAGCTAAAAACCGCCAACAAGGCTGGTAGTATGGTATTCTTCATAGTGCTAAAAATTTAAGTGGGTAATTAATTGTTTAGTTTGTTTAATACAGAATCATAAGTATGTAAATAAACTATATAGTTAACTCTGAGTAAACTATATAGTTCTCTCGGATCAGCAAAATCACTGCTTTAATTCAAATGGATAAATCACCTTCCAATCCTTCTCCATATCAATTACCGTCCAACCTTTTTCATGTGCTTCATCCAGACCTTTGTCCAACCTGCCAATATGAGAATCCCTATCATAGGCCCATTCCCTAACGGAATCTGTGTGATGTACATATAACATGAACCGCGCCCCCTTACCTGCCGCGGTCCACTGGAGCATCTGAAGATCTCCATCGGAATTTCCCGAGGCAAAGATTGGCCTGCGACCGATGAATTTGTTAATGCCTAATGGCTTTCCTTCCTTATCGTCAATAAAGTCCAACTCAGGTAATTTACGTATAACGGGTTGTCCGTCCTCCATCACCAATTCAGTTTTACCGGTACTGCCTACTACTTGGTCTTTAGGAATTCCATAAACATCCTCTACCCAGGCCCGCATAAAATCTACTCCTCCTCCAGAAACTATAAAAGTTTTAAAATCATTTTCTCTTAAATAGTCAAGCAATTCCAACATAGGCTGGTAGATTAATTCATTATAGGGCTTGTCAAACCTTGGATGTCTCGAAGTGCCCAGCCAATTTTTTACGATGGCCTCAAATTTATCTATGGTCATACCGGCATGGGTGGCCATCACAAGTTTTAATATTCCTTGTTCTCCCGACTCCATCAACGCAGTCATATCATCCTCCAGGACGGCCTTATAGGGCTGCTCATCTTTCCACTCCGGATGCTCCGGTGCCAATTGTTTTACCCTGTCCAAAGCAAAAATCATTTGAAAGTATAAAGGTTGTTCTGACCACAGGTTTCCGTCATTATCGAAGGTGGCTATTCGATCAGGTACGTCAACATAATTCTGGCTTGGGGGATTGGTTACATCTTCAACAAAAGCCATGATAGCGCTCTTGGCAGCTCCTTCATTCCATGATGGCAATGGGTCATGGACTTCTTCGATGGCATTGGAAACCTTCTCCTGACTACAACTACTGGAGAAAAGAAAAAATACAAAAAGTAAATGCTTGAGGTGTGACTGCATAGTATTACCTAACTAATTACTCGGATGTCGAATGTAATCATTATAAGCTTTTCTACAAAGTTTCGCTCAGCCACTTAAAAAATTCTCGTTGCCACACTAAAGCATTTTGTACTGAAAGCACCCAATGATTTTCTTCAGGGAAAAATAGAAGCTTACTTTTTATACCCCTTAACTGCACTGCCTGAAATGCTTCCAGTGATTGGCCAATGGGGACCCTATAGTCTTTTCCACCCTGAATAATAAGCATGGGAGCCGTCCAATAGTCAACCATTTCAATTGGATTGAAAGCTCCAAAACTCTTCATGGCAATTGGATTGTCTCTTTCCCAATAAGCGCCTCCCATGTCGTAGTTTACAAAAAATAGTTCTTCAGTTGTCCCATACATACTTCTGGTATTGAAAATCCCATCATGGGCAATAAAGGTCTTAAACCTGCCATCATGAATACCTGCTAGATAAAAAGCAGAGTAACCTCCATAACTAGCTCCAACACATCCCAAACGATCCTTGTCCACATATGATTCCTTAGCTACATCATCAATTGCAGCTAAATAATCCTCCATATTCTGGCCGCCGTAATCACCGCTGATCTGCTCGTTCCATTCTACTCCATATCCAGGCATGCCACGACGATTTGGGGCTACCACTATATAACCCTTGGCAGCCATCAGCTGGAAGTTCCATCGATAAGAATAAAACTGCGACAACGCTCCCTGGGGGCCTCCCTGGCAATAAAGTAGTGTAGGATAACTTTTAGATTGATCAAAATCAGGTGGATAGATCACCCAGGTTACCATTTGTTGGTTATCAGTGGTGGTGACCATTCGCTTTTCAACTTGACTTAGTCTAATTCTTGAATAAATCGAATCATTTGCATGCGTTAGTTGCCTCATGTCACCACCTATCAGGTCCACTGTATATAATTCGACCGCATGATTCATGTCTGTTCGGGAAACCACTAATTGATCATCTGATTGTCCAACCAAGCCGGTAATATCAAAATGACCATTGGTGATTTGAACCACCTCGGTAGGTTTTCCTGATTTTTTAGGAACATTGACCTCAAAGAGTTGGATGGTTCCCTGAGTGGCGGCGTTGAAATAAATACTTTTACCATCATCTGCCCACACGAAGCCCCTAACAGTATTGTCCCAATGTCCTGTCAGGTTAACCTTTTCTCCATTCAGCACTGCTACCAGATCATTCTTGTCCGATTCATATCCATCCTGTTCCATTTGCAGCCAGGCCAATTTGCCATCCTTGGAGAACGCTGGCTGGGTGTCATATCCTATATTTTCCTCGGTAAGATTAAAGGTGGTTTTGGTCGCCAGGTCATAGGCGTAAATATCTGAATTGGTGCTAACAGCATATTCGGTGCCGTACTTCTTTTTGGTCACATACAGGACCTGGGTGCCATCAGGGTTCCATATAAAATCCTCACCACCTCCGAAGGGTTGCTGTGGACAGTCATTGGGTTCCCTTTCCATAATATCGATTCCCTGCTCTGCAGACACTCCATCATTTACAGGGTGAACAAAAACATGACTAAACACACCATCTTCCCACTGGTCCCAATGCCGGTAATTGAGATTATCATAGATCTGAACATTCGATTTTTCTAATTCAGGATAAAAGTCCACCCCGGTTATCTTCTTGACCTTGACATCCTGTACACTTATTGAATGTGCTCCGTCCGGGGACAGGTCCGGGTCTCTAATCAGATGATCATATTTGTCGATGGCATTGGCTTCACCTCCGGTGACTGGAATAATGAAGTGATTGGTTGACCGGCTGTTGTCAGACGATTGATATCGCGTCACAGAGAAAACCACACTTTGTTTATCATTGGTAAGCCCTACTGCTGATACTCTGTTTAGGTCCCACAGAAGTTCTGGGGTCATACGATCCTGTGCTTTAACTGAAACAGAAATGATCAGCATAAATATGAATTGGATAGAATTAGTTTTCATAAGAATTGAGTGAATGTTGTTTGCAACAAGAAAGAAAATCAATTGCAAAAAATAAAGGTTCTTCGCCATTTTGTAAATTCTCTTGTGGTTGGTAATATAGAAGGTTGGAACCACAGAGTTGAGGCCAAACAAGACAATTTTTATAGGAATAGATGGAGTTAACTTACAATACAAAATACCCCAGCATAGATGATTTGCGC
>CAZOJZ010000551.1:0-8662 GCA_964580205.1 uncultured Roseivirgaceae bacterium | reverse complement strand
ATTCCAGACCATTATAAATAGGACTCTACAGAGTAGATAGTTCTGATCTCATAATGGTCTGCTTTCGGTCAGGACCAATAGAAACAATGCCAATAGGAACATGTAATTGCTCCTCCAAGTAATTAACATACTTTAATAACTCCCGGGGCATTCGATCAAAATTTTCCACCCCATTTAATGATTGCTTCCATCCGGAAAAAGTGTGATAAACAGGTTCTATTTCCTGGTTTACATCAAAAGGCAGTTCTTCTGTGATATCACCATTTGATAACTTGTAATGTGTACAAACTTTAATCTCCTCGAAGTCATTTAGTACATCTGCCTTCATCATGAATAACTGGGTGGCTCCATTGATCATAATGGTGTACTTCAAAGCGGGCAGGTCCAACCACCCACACCGTCTGGGGCGACCCGTGGTAGCTCCATATTCACGGCCAACCATCCGCAATGTCTCACCGGTATCATCAAGTAACTCAGTGGGAAACGGGCCGCTGCCAACCCTGGTACAGTAAGCTTTGAATATCCCGTATACTTCGTTTATTCGAGATGGGGCAATTCCTAAACCTGAGCACACACCTGCTATCATGGTATTGGAACTGGTCACAAATGGATAACTTCCAAAATCAATATCCAATAAGGATCCTTGTGCTCCCTCCGCCAGAATTGTTTGATTATCACTTATGGCTTGGTTTACCAAATAACAAGTGTCCGTCAAATGGAAATGCTTTAAGTATTCAATTGACTGGAAGAAAACCTCCTCCTTTTCTTCCAGCTCATAGGAAAACTGGTAGAAATCGAGAATTCTTTGATGGCGCTCAACTAAGGACCGGTACCTGGACTTAAAATCTGGACTTAATATATCTCCCACACGCAATCCCACCCGGGCAATTTTATCCTGGTAGGTGGGGCCAATTCCTTTGAGCGTACTGCCAATCTTTAGCTTGCCTTTGGATTGTTCATAACAGGCATCAAGAAGTCCATGAGTAGGTAATATTAGATGAGCCTTATTACTGACAAACAAGTTACTATTTACATCCACTCCTCTGTGATCCAGGGCATCTACTTCCTTGCGAAATATCACCGGATCCAATACCACTCCATTTCCGATTACATTTTTGATGTCGGACCGAAACACTCCCGAGGGGATTTGGTGCAACACATGCTTTATGCCGTCAAATTCCAGTGTATGGCCGGCATTAGGTCCTCCCTGGAATCTTGCAACCATGTGATATTTGGGAGCCATCACGTCCACAATCTTTCCCTTACCCTCATCTCCCCATTGAAGGCCTAGTAATACGTCTACACTCATGGTAAATTATGAATTTTTCAACTCCCGGAATGCTTCTTCTTTGGTATCCACGATGGTGAAGATGGCATTGAGTTTGGTAATAATTAATAACTTCTTTACTTGTTCAGAGGGGTTGATTAATACCACTTCACCGTCAACATTGCGAAACTTTGTCAATAGGGTGATCAGTACCCCAATTCCGCTGCTATTAATAAACCGAACCTTTGAGATGTCTATTGCACAATGCTTTACATCATTGTTTACTTGTTCATTGGCCAATTCCATAAGTTCAGGCCCCCGGTTCTCCCCGATTAAATCCCCGTCCAAGGTAAGGATCAATATCGAGTCCTCTATATCATATTGGTATTTCATACTTTCTTATTTTGACAGTTGCTGTCCTTGCATGCGGCGTACAAAATCAAACTATGGTGTAACACCTTAAATTTTAATAGATCAGCTACTGTAGTCTGAATACTATGGATTCTTGGGTCGCAAAATTCTACTACTTTTTGACAATCTGTACAAATCAGGTGATCATGCTGTTTAAAGCCATAGGACTTTTCATACTGGGCAAGGTTTCGTCCAAATTGGTGTTTGCTAACTAAATCACATTCTATTAACAAATCCAGTGAATTGTACACAGTAGCCCGGCTTACCCTGTAGTTCTTGTTCTTCATACTTATGTAAAGAGAATCTACATCAAAATGTCCATCCTTGCTGTAAATCTCCTCAAGTATAGCAAATCGTTCTGGTGTTTTCCTCAGTCCCCTGTTTTCCAGATAGGCGGTAAATATCTTCTTTACTTCACCAAATATGTTTTTATCAAAACCCATAGCTTACCAAGCAAATATAGATCATTATAAAGTATTATTTTCATCTGGTAGTATCGATTCTGGTTACCTTCACAACCCCCATCACTTTCTGCAACTTTCTAATCATTACCTCCAGATGACCAGTGTCCTGCACATAAAGCGTGATTTTCCCTTCAAATATTCCCTGATCGGTAGCAATAGTCATCGCACGCATGTTTACTTTTAACTCTCCGGAAATTATGTTGGTTACGTCATTAATTAAACCCACACGATCAGTTCCTATAATCTTTACGTCAGTTAAAAAGGCATTGTCCATTTGCGAAGACCATTTTGCCTTGACCACCCTATATCCGTAGTTGGACAACAACTCAGGGGCATTGGGACAATTGGTGCGGTGAATTTTAATTCCCTCATTCACGGTAACAAATCCGAATACCTCATCACCCGGTATAGGGTTACAACATTTTGCAATACGATAGTCGACCTCATCCATATCCTCACCGATCAAAAGCATATCATCTTGCTTTTGCCGTACCTTGGCTATTTGTTTTTTAAATGAAGCAGCGTCTTCGATGCGGTCGCTGGGATCCTTGGGAATGCTGGAGCGTGCTGCTTTGAACCGTTTGATCTCTGTGGCATTAATTACACCCTTTCCTACCTTATAGTAGAAATCAAGTACTGTCCGCTCGTCAAAGTAAGCCCTCAGCTGCTCTACAATTTCACTATTCAACTTCAATTTCATCTGCCGGAGCTTTCGTTTGACAATTTCCTTCCCTTCACTGGCAGCACCTTTCCGTTCTTCATTTAAGGAATCTTTGATCTTCGATCTGGCTTTGGAGGTAACTACAAACCTAAGCCAATCGGCGTGAGGTTTTTGCTTTTTGGAAGTGAGCACCTCAACCTGATCCCCATTTTTTAATATATGATTCAATGGCACCAAACGCTGATTCACCTTGGCTCCAAGGCATCTAGCTCCAACTTCTGTGTGAATTTCGAAGGCAAAGTCCAGTGCGGTAGCGCCGTGAGGCAAGGTTTTTAATTCACCTTGAGGAGTAAACACAAAGACTTCCTCATGAAACAGGTTCGATCTAAAATCATCGACAAATTCAATAGCGGTACTGTCGGACTGCTCCAGCATCTCCCTTACTCTGGCAATCCATTGTTCCAGCCCGGAAGATTGGCCGTTACCAGAGTTGTCCTTATATTTCCAATGGGCAGCATAACCCTTTTCAGCAATATCGTTCATTCTTCTGGCCCTGATCTGCACTTCTACCCATTGACCAGGACTACTCATCACCGTGGTATGCAAGGATTCGTACCCGTTTCCTTTTGGTGTGCTGATCCAATCTCTTAACCGATCAGGGTTCGGTTGATAGAAATCAGTCACAATGGAATATACTTTCCAACAATCCGCTTTCTCATTTTCCGGATCACCGTTAAGTATGATGCGAACTGCAAACAGATCGTAAACTTCTTCATAAGGAATGTTTTGCTTTCGCATTTTATTCCAAATGGAATAAATGGACTTGGTCCGCCCCTTTATTTCAAAATCGAAACCCTGCTCCTTCAACTCCTTTTTAATCGGGCGAATAAATTTGTTCACGAATCGATCCCTGGCTTCCTGAGTGGCTACAATCTTTTTGGCTATTGCATGGTATTGCTCCGATTCCGTATACTTCAAACAGAGGTCTTCCAATTCTGTTTTTATGGCATACAGACCCAGGCGGTGGGCCAATGGGGCATATATATACACGGTCTCAGAAGCCACTTTCAATTGTTTGTTCTGAGGCATGCTTGCAAGCGTACGCATGTTGTGTAAGCGATCTGCCAACTTGATCAAAATCACCCGAACATCATCTGATAAAGTCAGAAGCATTTTACGAAAGTTCTCTGCTTGCTCTGAGGTACCCTGGCCAAAAACTCCGGATATTTTGGTAAGACCATCTATGATCCGGGCTACCTTAGTCCCAAAATCTCTTTCTACATCAGCTATTTCCAGGTGTGTATCCTCAACTACATCATGTAATAATGCAGCTACGATTGAAGTTGTCCCTAACCCAATTTCATCAATAGCAATCAATGCAACATCCAGGGGGTGATATATAAAAGGTTCCCCGGTGCGCCGGCGCATATCTTTATGCGCTTCCATCGCGGTATTAAATGCTTTACGGATTGTTTTGGCATCACCCTCTTTTAAAAACGGTTTGGCCCTCCTTAAAAGACGTCGGTATCGCCTTATAATCTCTTTTTTTTCGTCTTCTACATCAACAGTAATCATGAAGAACGGAACAGGGTTTTAAACTCATCTCAAGCATTAATTTTACATTGTGATATTTTGAAAAAATAGGCTACCTTTGCCCTTCCAATTTTAATGGGGATGTGGCTAAATTGGCAGACCTGCCTGCCGGTATTCACACCAGGTGGTCTAGTGTGAATGTTAAGCTACCAGG
Organism: uncultured Roseivirgaceae bacterium; assembly: GCA_964580205.1. Taxonomy (GTDB): domain Bacteria; phylum Bacteroidota; class Bacteroidia; order Cytophagales; family Cyclobacteriaceae; genus SZUA-3. Next base: position 4,112 of record CAZOJZ010000551.1, on the reverse strand, counting down.
TGACAATTTTACCAACATCTCAAAATGCGGATGTGGCGAAATTGGTAGACGCACTAGACTTAGGATCTAGCGCCTTACGGCATGGGGGTTCGAGTCCCTTCATCCGCACCACCACGCCCTCAATCACCTCGTTTAAAGTTATCTTGGGGATTGAGGGTTTTTAGTCTTTTTGTATAAAACAAAACTATATCAATGGACATTACATTAGATAGACAAAAATCCAATGAAGCCCTAATTAAAATTACGTTAAAGGAAGGAGATTATCAACCCCAGGTGTCACAAAAAATAAAAGAGTTCAGCAAGAAAGCTCAGATCAAAGGATTCCGTCCCGGGAAGGTACCATTTGGACTAATCAAGAAAATGTATGGGAAGTCAATTCTTGTTGATGAAATAAACAAAATGCTTTCCAGCTCCCTCACAGACTATATCAAGGAGCAGAATTTGAAAATATTAGGTGATCCCTTGCCTAACCTGGATAAAAGTAAGACCGTTGATTGGGACCACCAAAAAGATTTTGAGTTCGAATACAATATAGGACTGGTTGACGATTTCAAATATAATCTCTCAAAAAAGAGAAAGGTTACCGAATATAACATCAAGGTAGACCAAAAGATGGTGTCAGAAGAGTTGGAAAATATCCGGAAAAGTTATGGTGAAAATGTAAGTGTTGAACAATCCGAAGCGGAGGACATCATTCAGGGGGTATTGATTGAGGAAGCACTGGACATTGAGAACGAGATTACCATATCCATCCAACAGGTGGAAAAAAAGGAGCAGAAAAAATTCATCGGGAAGAAACCAGGGGATTCAATCACCTTTAACCTAACCAAGGCCATCAAAGACACGGCACACCAGGCACGATTACTGGACAAGACCGAAGAAGAACTGGCTGATTCAAAACTTAATGGGGTAATACTAAATGTAAAAGAGATCAAACGCATGGAACCTGCTGAACTCAATCAGGAATTTTACGATAAGTTATTCGGTAAAGATCAGGTCAAAACCCAAAAAGATCTAAAAGAGAAAATCAAGGAATATTTAAGTAGCAGCTTCCAAAGGGAAACAGAAAATTTCCTAACGCATAGCATTCGCGAAGAGATTCTAAGAGCTACTAAAATGAACTTGCCGGATGAATTCTTGAAACGATGGTTGGTGGTGTCCAGTGAGGGTAAGGTAAACGAAGAAGAAGTTGATAAGGACTACCAGAATTACGCCAAAGAGATGAAATGGAAGCTTATTTTGAATCGCATAGCCGATGATAACGAAGTAAAAGTGGAGAATGAAGAAGTGGTTTCAAAATCAAAAGAACTAATAGTAGCCCAGTTGGCTTCTTCCGGAATAGGCGATCAAATGGCCGATCAACTTGATGCCTTTGCAGACAATTATTTGAAAGGAAATGAGGGACAAAATTATCTTCAGGTATTCAACCAAGTGCGTAATGACAAGATCATGGACCTAATCCGGGATAAAATCAGCATTGCCAAAAAGGATGTAAGCCTGGAACAGTTCAAAAAAGCAGCAACCAGGTAATGTACTTTCCGCTATTAAAAAGTCCTTTTTTACAGTGGCTTTTTTTATTAATTTTGTAAACCTTTTTGAACTAAATGAGTTAGTTTTATTTCCGATCAATTAATCACCAATGATAGATAAACACGAATTCAGGAAATTTGCCGTGAAAGGACAAAACATCAGTGGCAGCGCTTTTGATAGTTATGTTCATCATATTGAAAGCATGACCCGTTCGGTTATTGAAGAACGTCCCACTAATTTTCGAGAAATAGATGTTTTTTCGAGGTTGATTATGGACAGAATCATATTCCTGGGTCTGCCGGTTGATGATAATATTGCAAATATTATTACTGCCCAACTTTTATTTCTACAATCCACAGATGCTAAAAAGGAGATCATGTTATATATAAACAGTCCGGGAGGTTCCGTAACCGCTGGTTTGGGAATTTATGACACCATGCAATACATTACTCCGGAAGTTGCCACTATTTGTACCGGTCTGGCTGCCTCCATGGGCGCAGTTTTACTGGCTGGAGGAGCAGCAGGGAAACGGTCAGCTCTTCCTCATGCAAGGATAATGATCCACCAACCATCCGGTGGAATGCAGGGTCCTACTAAAGACATGGAAATTTCACTAAAGCTGATTCTATCGTTGAAAAAGGAATTGTATGAAATCCTGGCTCAGCACAGTGGGAAAAAAATAGCGGACATTGAAAAAGACGCCGACAGGGACTACTGGATGACCACTGCTGAGGCGAAATCCTATGGTTTGATTGATGAGATTCTAATTAAATCCTAATCTATCGGCCGCCAAATCCGTTTTATTTAGTATATTAATTTATATGGCACAGGTAACCTGCTCATTTTGCGGTAGAAATAAGAAAGATGTTGATCTGATGATTTCAGGGATCAACGCACATATATGTGATAAATGCATTACCCAGGCCCAACAGATTCTTTCCGAAGAACTAAAAACCAAAGGGAACGACACATCGGCACCTAATTTTAATCTGATCAAACCGGTAGAATTAAAAAAATACCTGGATCAGTATGTGGTGGGACAGGACGAGGCTAAAAAGGTCATTGCTGTAGCCGTTTATAATCATTACAAACGACTAATGCAGCAGCGAACCGAGGAAGAGGTGATCATTGAGAAATCCAATATCATCATGATCGGTGAAACGGGTACTGGCAAAACCTATCTGGCACGTACCCTGGCAAATATCCTACAAGTGCCATTTTGTATTGCCGACGCGACAGTGCTTACAGAAGCAGGATATGTTGGTGAAGATGTTGAAAGTATCCTAACCCGATTACTTCAAGCGGCTAACTATGACCTGGAAGCCGCCGAAAGGGGAATTGTATATATAGATGAACTTGATAAAATTGCCCGTAAATCTGACAACCCTTCCATCACCCGGGATGTAAGTGGAGAGGGCGTACAACAAGCGCTACTTAAACTACTGGAAGGAACAGCAGTGAATGTACCACCTCAAGGTGGACGTAAACATCCTGATCAAAAGATGATCTCTGTTAATACTGAGAACATTCTATTTCTCTGTGGTGGAGCTTTTGACGGTATTACCAGAACCATTGCCAATCGATTAAATACACGTCCTCTCGGGTTTACTTCAAATGAAGAAAAAGATCAACAAGTAAACCTGGACGATGAGAATTTACTACAATTTATAAATGCTAAGGACCTTAAAAGCTTTGGGTTAATACCTGAGCTCATTGGCAGGCTGCCGGTATTAACTTATCTCAATCCTCTTTCGAAAGAAATTCTAAAAAGGATTATGATTGAACCAAAGAATGCACTTTCCAAGCAATATGTGAAGTTGTTTGAAATGGAGGGTGTAGCACTTGAGTTTAAACCGGAAGCACTGGACTATATTGTAGAAAAAGCAGTGGAATTCAAACTTGGCGCACGGGGGCTTCGCTCAATTTGTGAAGCAATCATCACAGATGCCATGTTCGAGATACCCTCTGAAAAAAGCATCAAGACATTGAGCATCACTTTGGACTATGCCAGATCCAAAATTGAAAAATCTAAATTCAATAAGTTGAAGGTTGCGTAGCGAATCTAAGATCTCAGAGCTCAGATCTGTCGGTCATTCAGACAAGTAATCAACTATAAGCCTGGCAGTTTCCTGTGAGGCTTTTTTATTTCCCAGCAAAATTTTTACTTTCCTGTATCCAGCTTGTTGACTGGTCAATGCCGGGCTCTCCTCAAGCAGTTCCTTAAGATGTTTGGTGATCTTTTCTTTGCGGAATTCATTTTGGATTAGTTCCGGGACCACCATCTGCCTGGCTATTAAATTTACCAATGAGAGATAGGGGACTTTGATCAGGGCACGGGCAATCCAGTAGGAAAGCCAACTTGTTTTATAACAGACCACCTGTGGAACATCAAATAAAGCAGTTTCCAAGGAGGCAGTACCAGATGTGACCACTGCTACACTGGCCACCGACAATAGCTCATAAGCTTTGTTTGTAACAATGGCAACATCGTTTAATCGGCTTGCGCCCTGGTAAAATTCAGCAGGTATATTATCCACTGCCGCCACCACAAATTTGTATCGTGGAAATTCCGGCACTAATTC
>CAZOJZ010000550.1:0-3614 GCA_964580205.1 uncultured Roseivirgaceae bacterium | reverse complement strand
AAGGGAACCTTGTAAGCAATGAGAGCCCTGCTTTGGCGCTTCGTTTTATTGATGAGCAGATCGAGGGTTATGAGAAAAAACTGACTACTGGGGAAAATGCCCTAAAAGCATTCAAACAAAAGAATATTGGATTGATGCCCCAGCAGGGTGGCGACTATTATGCACAGGTAGCGAAAGCCGCAGAGGATCTCAACGAAACAAGACTTGAGTTACGGGAAGCTGAGCACGCACGCGATTCCATCGAGCAACAAGTTACTGGTGACGAGCCTGTATTCCTTGAGGCGGAGAATCCAGATGCCATAGTTAATGTGGAAATTGATCCTCGTATCGCGGAGCTGAGCAAAATGCTGGATACTCTCAGTTTAAACTTTACAGAGCAACATCCCGACATCATTTCTACAAAACGCCTAATTGCTCAACTCAAGGAACGCAAGGTAAAGGAAGCCAAGCTTATGAGATCCGGTGGTTTCGATGACTCCGGGAAAAATTATAGTCCTATGCTTCAGCAACTCAAACTAGCCCTTACAGAAAGCGAAGCCAAAGTGGCCTCCATGAGAGCTCGTATGGAGGAATATACCAGGCGCTATAATCATTTAAAATCTTTGAGCAATTCGGTACCCGAAGTAGAAGCAGCCCTTGCTCAATTAAATCGTGACTATCAGGTAAACAAAACTAATTATCAAAAGCTTCTTGAACGTCGCGAAGCTGTAAAATTATCCAGCGGATTAGAGTCTACTATCGATCTAATGTCGTTCAAGATTATTGATCCACCAACTGTTCCGGAAATACCCGCTGGACCTGAACGTGGCGGATTCTATTCATTAGTATTCGTTTTGGCTCTATCGGTAGGGATTGGCATCGCATTTACTATAAGTCAGCTCCGACCCTCGTTTCATAGCCAAAATATGCTACGGGATGTAACTGACATGCCGGTACTAGGTTCGATTCCTATGATTTGGACTAGTCAGGAAAAATCAAATCGTAAGAAACGTATGTATGGCTTCGGCCTCTCTTTATTATCTTTTTTGAGCTTATATGGAGCATTGATGGTAAAGATGACTTAAGCATCTTTTGCAGCTTTGGACCAAAGAAAGTGCGCCCCTAGAGCACAGCCCAGTCCAAAATAGGTACTATCTGGAGACAACATGAGTATCATTGAAAAAGCAGCAGCTAAACTCGAGAAAGCATTATTGAAAGATGATGTCAGCCCGATTGAAAAGGCGGCAAGTAAACTTGTGGGTGAGGAAGAAACTGCTACCGTCGGAAAGACCGCACCCGAAGATAAAACCACCAAAACTCTAGCACCAAGTACTACCCCAAAATCAAAGTCAACGCGACTCGCAATCAATTTCGATAAATTGCGTCACTATGGCATCATCACACCGGATGACAAGAAAACTACTATAACTGAGCAATTCAGATTGATTAAGCGGCCGTTGCTCATGAATTCCTTCAATAGAGGTGCCGGGGCGATCAAAAATGGCAACCTGATCATGGTTACTAGTTCTCTTGCAGGTGAAGGTAAGAGTTTTTGTGCTGTCAATTTAGCAATGAGTATCGCGATGGAAATGGATCATACTGTCCTTTTGGTAGACGCTGATGTGGCCAGGCCTATGATTCCAAAAATTCTTGGGGTGGGAACAGATAAAGGCCTATTGGACGTTCTTATCAATGATAAACTTGATATGGCGGAAGTTTTAATCAAAACTAATATTGAGAAACTCTCCATCCTTACAGCAGGAAGACCGCATCCGAATGCTAATGAATTGTTAGCAAGCCAGAGTATGGGTTTATTACTAAAGGAAATCGTACAGCGGTACGAAGATCGTATTATCATTTTTGATTCTCCACCCTTACTGCTGACGAGCGAGGCGCGCGTTCTGGCAAGTCAAATGGGGCAAATCGTCCTGGTAGTGGAAGCTGAGAAAACAACACAACAAACCGTTAGAGAAACTCTCCGGCAGATAGAATCCTGCCAAAGCGTAAATTTGGTCTACAACAAAGCAAGATCATTCTCTGATAAAGACTTGTATGTCACCTACGAACGCAACTAAAAATAGCTGCAACTATAAAGCGTTATTGTTCCTGGTCACTTACTCTACTGCAACAGCCTTACTAGTACTCTCACCTAAGTCTGATGCAGGGGAATGGGTATTTGTACCCCGTATGCATACCAGTCTGATTTTCACTGACAATGTATCTTTAGCACCAAAGGGCGACCCTGATAAAGAGTCCGATGTCATTTTTCGACTCACCCCCGGATTTTATTCGAAGATCTCATCACGCCGCTTTAATAGTGAGATTGATTACCGATTAAGAAATATCATCTTCGTAAAAAATTCTAATAGAAACAGAAGTCTAAATTTCCTAGATACGCGAAATACTCTAGAAGTATACGAGAATCATTTTTTCGTCGATGGAAACGTCAGGATGCAACAACAAAACGAAAACATTCTTGGCCGGCAGGGAGATGATATCAATATCACTGGCAACTTGAGAAATATAAGGTTATATTCCGTCAGCCCCTATCTGCGCGAGCGTTTTGGAAATCTCGCAACAACTGAGCTTCGCTATGCGCGTGTTTTGACCGATTCGGATTCGTCAAAAACGTTTTTTAATAGCCAGGCTAGCACCTACAATGCTTCTCTGATCAGTGGCCCGGACTTCAGAACTCTTGAATGGGGCCTAAACTATTCCAAGCAGGTAATTGATTTCGACCTAAGACCCGATACTGTCAGATTGGAAACCGAGATTGCCAATGTTAAATATAATTTTACGCGAAGATTCGCCCTAACAGGAACGGGGGGCTACGAAAAAAATACTTTTGGTATAGTTGGTAGTGGCATCGCCAATACTTTTAATGCTTCTGGTAATAGACCGAAGGGCATTAGGTGGTCAGCCGGTTTTGTCTGGCTTCCAAGCAATAGAACAAATCTAGAAGCATCTGTCGGGCAAAGATTCTTTGGTGATACATATGCATTTGACCTTAGTCATCGGACACGCTTACTAGCAATGCACTCCTCTTACCTAGAGGATATCGCCAGCTTCTGGAGGGTATTACTTCTTGAGCCAACAGGTGACACGGGAGCTCTTCTGACTACTCTTCTTGCGGCCCAGGCCCCCCCCAGGGACTGATCCTGCAACAATTGCGCAACTTGTCCAACTTCTCATAATAGAGATTGGACTCCCACCCGCTCTTGCATTTGAAACCACCTACCTCTCTAACCGATTCTTCCTACGAAAGCGTGGTAATGCGGAGGTGGGTTTTAATAGCGGAAAAAATACCATCGTATTCAGGGTATTTCACGAAAGGCGTACCCCACTACAAATTTTTCCAATATTAGACGGATTATTAGGAGGTATTAACCTACAAAACTTGAAACAAAAAGGCGTCAACATAACGTGGAGCCACCAACTCTCTCAATCAGGTCGCACCCGTCTTAATCTCACTCTCCTCTATAGGAATATAAAATTTCCTACTATCAACAGAACAGACAAATTCTACCGGGCCATTTTTCTGAGATCGGAGTTGGCTTCTTTTATTTCACCGTTATCAGATGTGATATCGGACGTCCTAGGCCCATTTATTTCCACGGGCATATCATACTCTTGCT
>CAZOJZ010000549.1:0-2047 GCA_964580205.1 uncultured Roseivirgaceae bacterium | reverse complement strand
CATTTTACTATGGACGTTTTCACAATATGGTATTGGCCTTCATGTTTCATCCTGGTGAGGGCATTAGATTCAGTCAATCGCCGACAGGCGGGGGCGAGGTAAATCCGGCCTGGGACTTCCAATTCATAGTACCTGATTTTGTAGTTGGCAAGGAATATTCATTTCAAGCCCGGGTGATGTATAAAGAATTTGAAGGCTCTGACCAGGTGCTGGCTGACTATGAATTATGGAAGAAAAAGGGCTTGCGCTAATGATTATATAGAGTTAAATCAATTCAAATTTTGATAAAGATCTTCCGTTTGTACAACCAGTAACAAATATACCACAACAAAAAGAGCACAATCAGACTAGTCAGAATGTTAGCCGCTGATTCCCCCATAAATCCGAATAGCGCCATTGAAAAAGGTTCTATGGTGTGCCTGATAAGTCCGGTCCCTCCTACATGAGCAAACAAGTATATGAATAATGAATTCATGCCGACGATGGCAAAAAATAATGTCCATTTTTGCTGTTTCTTAATGTCGATCAACCAATAAGAGAAAGCAAGGGATAGAATGGTCCAGCCTCCGCTCACCAGTATAAATGAAGAGGTGCATATTCTTTTAATAATCGGTGTGATCGGGTCCAGTGCATACCCGGCAACCACTCCAATAAGACCGGCAATTACCAGTACCTTCAGTTTTTTCATAGGCGTTCGATCACTCATCAATAACTGCCCGGTAAGCACGCCCCAAATTGTATGAGCGGTAGTAGGAATAGCATTGAATGTAACCCAATTTGCAAGGATTTGGTAGTAGTCATATTTTTGGATTACCACCAATTAATTCTTATGAATTCTCCCTTCAAAATCTTATTGGATAAAAAAGGTTGAACCTGTATATATTTCTGGACCGGACAATGACTATTTATGGCACCCGGCGGACAGCACTTCAACAGTGCGGTTAATTTGGGACATTGACGGGGAAACCATGAAAACAGATCTTTTTAATACGCTGGGTGGAAAACCATCCAGCCTGATGCAAGAGTAAGGGGTCTAATGCATTGGATCCCTCACCAGAGCCCTATCGGGGAAAACTTTTAATTGGGTGGTATCCAATAATGTCACAAAACCCTCATCAATACCTCCCTGGCTATCTTTTATTTGAGTCAAATCCAAATCAAGGTGCTTAGCCAGGAATCCATAGGCTGCTTTTCGCTTAGAAAATCCATAGTCATGCACTTCATCTTCGAAATAGGCAAACTCAGTCTTGTCAGCAGCATCGAACAATTCATAAATACTCCTTATGTAAGGATACTCTACGTTTGGAATATTTTTAGTCCAGTCGTCTCCATCACCTATTATCATAAGTGGCTTGGGAGCAATTGATGCAGCTATTTCAACATTGTTGGTTTCAAAATCACCCGATTTATGTATGGGCATGCCACTTTCACAGACGCAACCGCCATAAAAATGTGCTGATATCATCACCGTTGGAACAGAAACAGAAATTCGGTCATCTAAAGCGGAGATTAAAAATGTCTGGGTTCCCCCGCCTGAAGCGCCGGTAATGCCAATCCGATTGGTGTCAACATAATCCAGAGAGCTAATAAAATCCAGGATCCTGATTCCATTGTAACACTGAAAAGCTAAGGCGTCCGGGCTGTGGTGCGTATGTTGGGTATCTTCCCCACTACCATACATGTCCCAGGCAAATACCACCGCTCCCATCTTGGCCAGTGAGGCGCTTCGAATTTGCATGTCGGGGCGGAATCTCCCATAATCTTCAGGGTCGAACCAGTGTCCGTGAGGACATAGTATAGCAGGGATCTTTTCTTCCACGTTTAGTGGTTTATAGAGGTTTCCGCTAACGAAATACCCGGGGTGCATTTCCAGGGAAATATTTTCCACGCTATAACCATCCATCTGGTGGTTTTTTCCGTAGATAATGTTTATTGGATACTCCCAGTTTTCCTTTGGGATCTTGCCCAACTCAGCGCCCTGATAGATATGCTCACGAATGGTCGCTGACCTTGCCTTCCAATCCTCTGCGGAACTGAAATTATTTGA
>CAZOJZ010000548.1:0-5050 GCA_964580205.1 uncultured Roseivirgaceae bacterium | reverse complement strand
CTTATAGATCCAGTCGCTTCACTTCCACAAAAAGGGGCCCGGAAGCTAGTCTTTCTGTTTTCAGGAACGCTTGGAAAATACCAGCACCACCTGGAAGATTTACATTCCTAAACACTAGTCTTTGTTGATTCTTTCGCACTGGTTGGGTTAAGTGAAGATTCTGATATTTAATGTGGGCTACCCCGTTCGCCTCCAGTTGAGGTAGATCAAGGACAATTTCATATTGTCCAGGTTCCGTTTTCACTCGCCAATAACCGAGTTCATTTCTTGATATAACCCTGGGACCTCCCCAATCAAATCTTGAAAGGTTAACCTTTGGTTGAGCAGCTGTGCCAAGGTGAATGCGCTGGATTCCTTTTGAATCTCGTTCCTGGGTAACTTCATCAAACCAGTTTTCATAATGGCCCAGTAAGTCATCTACCATCTCAGGATACTTACTGGCCAAATTGATTCGTTCACTTGGATCGTTTTCCACATCATATAACTCAAGGTTCGTCAGGGTCTCTTTCAATTCTTCGTCTTTAGGTTGATATAAAATATGATGTGGATCATCATGGGGACTAACCAATTTATATTTCTGGGTACGGACTGCAAAATGCATGTATTTAAAAGCCGTAGGCCCAACTTGCATCTGGGTAATAAACGTACGATTCCCATAATCCACTGGCTGCCCCTCCCAAAGTGGCAACAGCGACCGTCCGTCCAATGTTACATTTTCCGGCGGCGCTATTTCACACGCATCTAAGATGGTCGGTAGAATGTCAATAACCGCGCCCATGGTTGTTATCTTTTTGCCTTTGGGAAGTTTATCGGGCCATCGAACGAAGAACGGTACCCGGATTCCACACTCATATACACTGGTTTTAGTTCCACGAAGATTGGCCACCCAACGGCCTGGATAAACATCGTTTTTGGTTCTTCTTTGTCGTGGACCGTTGTCCGACAAAAAGATAACCAGGGTATTGTCTTCGATGTTCAAAAATTTAAGTCTTTCCAGAACACGCCCAACATTGGCATCTATATTTGCAATCATTCCGTAAGTACGTGCATTGTCTTCGTGTAGCCCCATTTCACGATATGGATCAGCCATTTTATCAGGCACCTGCAATGGAAAATGCGGGAGATTGGTGGCCAGGTATACAAAAAATGGTTTTTGATCTGTTTTGTTTATAAAATTTAAGGCAGCATCTGTAAAGATATCATCACAATAACCCTCATACTTTTTAGAAACGTTGTTGTGTTCAAGGGTTGGATCAAAATAGGAATTGCCAGCCGGCCCAGCGGCCTGCCCAATACCTCCACCCTTGTGAACCAGTGCTTCCTTAAAACCCTGATCAGTGGGACGCATAGGGTAGTTGTCCCCCAGATGCCACTTACCAAATATTCCCGTGCGGTATCCATGACTGCTTAGGATTTCAGCAATAGTCGTTTCTGAGGTATTCATCAAATGATCAACTTGTGTGACCCCCACCACACCGGCTCGGTAGGGATATCGACCGGTTAATAACCCCGCCCGAGTGGGTGAGCAATTGGGATAAGTGAAAAAATGAGTCATTTCGATTCCCCCTTGAGCTATCGATTCAATATGGGGTGTTTTTAAATAGGGGTTACCATGAAATCCCAAATCTCCATAACCCTGGTCGTCGGTCATCATAATAATGATATTGGGTTTGTCTTGGGCCACAAGGAACAATGGATTGATGATCAACAGTGAAAACAGTGATAAGAATAATCCTGGACTTAACGCTGGGCACTTTGAATGTTGTGATTTCATTTTTTTTGGGGATTGTTTTTTGGTCAATTACTGTTCAATTTGGTCCATATACCTAAGATTCCTTTTTACAGCTAGCTGCCATTATATTAGATCTATATATCTAATATCTAATTCCGTTTGTCACTGAATATACGCTTGATTTACTCCATTTATACCATCAATAAAAAGTTACCCATATTCCGCAACCAACGGCCGCATAATTACATCTATATTATAGTATACTCAAATTATTTTTTGCATGCTAAGGAACTATTTCAAAATCGGCCTCAGAAACATTTTAAAGCACAGGTTTTATTCAGCCATCAATATTGTCGGGCTAACCATCGGTATCACAGCCTCTCTGTTTATTAGCTTATATCTTTTTGATGAGCTGAATTATGACCGTTTTCATACCAAAATAGACCAGATGTACCGGGTGGGCTTACACGGCAAACTTGGAGGACAAGACCTGATGGTCACCACCACTTGCCCTCCACTTGCCCATACTTTGGTAGATGAGGTTCCTGAAGTAGAAGATGCCACAAGGATTATGACCCGTGATGATTTAGTGATCAAGTACGAAGATATGATGTTTACGGAAGACGATATCTTTTTCGCTGATTCCAATTTTTTCAGTTTCTTTTCTTTCAAACTACTCGAAGGAGACCCCAAAACAGCGCTGATAGAACCTAATTCCATGGTCATGACCGAAACCATTGCCGAAAAATATTTTGGAGAAGATAATGCTTTGGGTAAACTAGTTACCGTTGGCAGTGATCAAACTTATAAAATAACTGGTGTAGTGGCCAATCCTCCATCAAACTCACACCTGAAATTTAGGTTCATTTTTTCCTTTAGTTCTACTGACCAATCCAGATCGGAAGTATGGTTGAATAATTTCCTGTATACCTATTTCACCCTACGGGAGGACAGTGACATTAACAATGTTCAACCAAAACTAGATGAAATGGTCGGACGTTATGTTGGCCCGGAAATCCAGCAGTTTATGGGAATTTCACTTAAAGAATTCCTGGCGCAGGATGGCGCTTATGGATATCTCATCGATCCGGTAAAAGAAATTCACCTCTACTCCAGGCTTCAAGGTGAGTTGGAACCTGTAGGAGACATAGCATACATATATATCTTTTCAGCAATTGGTTTATTCATTATTCTAATTGCAGCGATCAATTTCATGAATCTTTCGACTGCTCGTTCAGCTGGGAGAACTAAAGAAATAGGTCTTCGCAAAACTTTTGGTTCCTTGCGTAGCCAGCTAATTAATCAGTTCCTGGTGGAATCACTCCTTTACAGTATGCTGGCGGCAATATTGGCCATCGTATTAGCATTAATATTGCTGCCACAATTCAATCTGATCTCCGGCAAGGAACTTTTTATTTCTTCGTTATACTCGCCTATGATGATTACTGGATTCTTTTTAATCATTATTTTTGTCGGTTTATTGGCCGGTATCTATCCCGCATTTTACCTGACACAGTTTAAAGTCACAGAAGTATTGAAGGGGAATATAGCCAAAGGTATGAAAGGAGGAAAAGTAAGAGGAGCACTGGTAGTATTGCAATTTGCCATCTCCATTTTCCTGATCATCTGTACCGTAATTGTTTACCAGCAGATCCAATTTACACAAAATAAAAACCTGGGATTTGACAAGGATAAGGTTTTGGTGATTTACAATGCGTTCCAGCTGGACAACAATCGGGTTGCTTTTAAGAATGCATTAATGGACGAACACAGTATTTCAAGCGCTTCTTATTCCAATAATGTAATCCCTGGAGTCAACAATACTACGATATTTCGTAAAGATGGAGCTGATGATGATCACATCCTTGGCCAGTACTATGCTGATTATGAGCATGTAGAAACCATGGGATTTGTTATGGCTCAAGGTCGCAGTTTCTCCAGAGATTTCCCCTCCGATTCTCTGGCCATTATGGTCAATCAGGCTACCGTAAATGAAATGGCCTGGGAAAATCCACTGGAAGAATATCTCATCAGCTTTAATAGTGGATTTCGAGAGCGGCTGAAAGTAGTGGGTGTAATCCAGGATTTTAATTTCATGTCCCTGAAGCAAGAAGTAAGCCCGTTAACAATCCGTCTCACAGAGCAAAGTAATTTAATGACAGTGAGACTTAACACCGATGACTTTAATGAAGCAGTGAGCTTGATAGAAGGTAAATGGAAAGAGTTTGCCCCAGATCAACCTTTTGAATTCGCCTTCCTGGATCAGAATTTTGACGAACTATACCGCTCAGAATCCCGTTTAAGTATCCTGTTTAGCATTTTTACTGTGATTGCTATAGCAATTGCCTCTCTGGGTTTATTTGGCCTGGCTGCTTTTACCGCAGAACAACGCACCAAAGAAATTGGTATAAGAAAAGCCATGGGAGCCTCCAATTTCAAAATTATGCTCTTGCTATCTACTGAGTTTACAAAGTATGTAGTTATTGCTTTTGCATTGTCTGTGGTTCCATCCTACTATTTCATCAGCAATTGGCTGGAAGGATTTGTGTATAAAGTCGATATCAGCATAAGTGTTTTCATTTTAAGTGGTGTAATGGCCTTGATTGTTGCCCTGTTCACAGTTAGCTATCAATCGATCAAAGCCTCTTGTGTGAATCCTACCGAATCACTGCGATACGGATAAATCTCTTCATAAATTATAAAGCCCTGGCTGGCCCCATATAGCATCAAAATCTGTTTCTTCTTTACTCTTAACTCCCATCTTTCTATCAAAAAAATATCCAGGCCAAATAGCTTGAATATTTGGTTTATTTAAACTGTCAAGGAGGGCCAATTCCTTTAAATCACTATCATTCAATCGCATGAAAAGATTGTCACCAAAAAAAGAAAAAAAGTTCTTGGTGGGTCCGCCAGGTCCAACTAGGATTAGGCTACTAACTTTATCAGGTTTATTTGCTGCATATTCCATTGCCAACATTCCTCCCTATGAATGACCGACAATAGGTATACTTATCAGATTTAAATGTTCTTGTAAAACACCAATATCGTTGATGAAAAAACACTATCAAAGCACTTTGAGTGTATTGGTTATTAGATAATTATACAATGACAGCTTACGGCCGAGGCCGTTCACATTTAGTAGTTTTCACTCTGGTGGCGCTAAGCGATTGACCTCCTCGAACCAATTCTTTACTATTTTTATTCTGGATGCCGTCCGTGCAGTGCTTACAGGTCTTAAAAGAAGAAAACGTCCATCTTGACCAACATCATAAGAGTAACCAGGTACATTGATATAAGGTCCATTAAATAGCAAGCTGC
>CAZOJZ010000547.1:0-3402 GCA_964580205.1 uncultured Roseivirgaceae bacterium | reverse complement strand
CGGATGCATATCAGTAATTGCGGAAGTTAATCCTGGTCCTGCAAAAAAAAGGCATCAACAAGGTTGGGTCGATGAACTGATCACAGATATGGATCATCTAATAATGCGAATTATTGAGGCAAAAGCTGGCAAAGAAGTCGTTTCTCTTGCCTGGATAGGTAATGTGGTTGAGGTTTGGGAGCGATTGGCGGTGGAAACCATCAAGGTTGATTTGGGATCAGACCAAACTTCCCTGCACAATCCGTGGTCAGGTGGTTATTATCCAGTTGGATTGAGCTTCGATGAATCCAATCAGATGATGGCCAATGACCCAGGCACATTTCAGGTCAGGGTTCAGGAGAGTCTGCGTCGCCAGGTAAAGGCCATTAACGGTTGCGTGGAGAAAGGTATGTATTTTTTTGACTACGGTAACGCTTTTTTATTGGAAGCCTCACGCGCTGGTGCAGACATAACGGATGAGCAAGGACAATTCTTATACCCTTCATACGTCCAGGACATAATGGGGCCAATGTGCTTTGATTATGGATTTGGGCCATTTAGGTGGGTTTGTGCCTCCGGTAAACCTCAGGATTTATTACACACTGATCAATTGGCGGCGGAAGTGTTAGAGGCCCAATATCAAAAGTCACCTGAACAAATCAGGCAACAGATAGATGATAACCTCAAGTGGATCAAGGCTGCTGACAAACACCAGCTGGTGGTGGGATCACAGGCACGCATTCTATACGCGGATGCAGTGGGACGTACTCAAATTGCCCTGGCATTCAATCAGGCAATCAAGCAAGGTTCACTTGGTCTGGTCATCCTGGGCAGGGACCATCACGATGTATCGGGAACCGATAGTCCCTACCGGGAAACCTCCGATATATACGACGGTTCTAAATTTACTGCGGATATGGCGGTACACAATGTGATTGGAGACGCTTTCAGGGGAGCAACCTGGGTGTCCTTACACAACGGCGGTGGAGTAGGATGGGGTGAAGTAATAAACGGAGGATTTGGTATGCTACTGGATGGTTCAGACGCCGCTGCGGCAAATGTAAAAGAGATGTTACTCTTTGATGTAGTCAATGGCCTTGCCCGCCGGGGGTGGGCCCGCAATGAGGGTGCGATTTTCGCTTCAGATCAAGCTATGAAGTTGCATCCGGGACTACAGATTACCAAACCTCATATAGCTAATGATGAGCTGATAGATAACATTATCAAATAATTGTTATTTTTGGCCTCCAAAGTAAAATAGTTGAAACTCTTAGCTCAATTTAGTTTTTGGTTAACCGGATGGAAGAAGGTAGGCCGATATCCTGATAACACTCCTAAATCGGTGATGATCGCTGCTCCGCATACCAGCAATTGGGACTTTTTTTATGCCAGGGCTGCATTTTTCTTATTGGGTATACCAGTCAGGACCACTATTAAGAAGGAGGCTATGTTTTTTCCTATGAACCTGGTACTTAAACTTTTTGGAGTTATTCCTGTTGACCGCAATAAGAGTTCAAGGGGCCTTTCCAAAAAAAGTAGTATGGTTGATGCCATGGTTCAGCTGTTTGAGGAACGCCAGGAATTGGTGATCATGATTACTCCTGAAGGCACCCGGAAATATGCCCGCCGCTGGAAAACGGGTTTCTACCATGTTGCCAAGCGTGCCGGGGTGCCCATTGTGTTGGGATATCTTGATTACCAGAAAAAACATGCTGGAATCGGCCCAATTGTATATCCGGGGGAAAGCATTGAAGAAGATATGGAGACCATAATGGACTTCTATCGAGGCGTTAGCGGTAAATACCCGGAAAAGGGTGTCCGGTAGATATATTTATCTTTTAATTTCTTGTAGATTATCGTATTTTGATTTCGAAGGACTTTGAATTGCCAACACTTTCCGACAATAAATAAACTAATTACAAAAACATGAAAACGATTTATCTAGTACTGATTACTTGTAGTTTATTCTTTGGAGCGCAAAATGTTCAGGCCCAAGCCTCGGAAGGGGCCTTTCGGCTGGGAGGACATCTGGGCTTTGGCACGGATATTTCATCACTTGGAATCGGTGTCCGGGGAGATTACGCGGTGACCGATAAAATTTTGATCGCCCCGGATTTTATGTACTTCTTTGGGGACAGCAACTTCAGCTGGTTCGACATTAATTTTAACGGGAACTATTTATTTGAGGTTAGCAATCCGGATATTACCCCTTATGCATTGGCCGGCCTGAATATTGCCATTATTACTGTGGATTTCGATGTACCTGTTTTCGGTGAATCCAGCAGTAGTTTTACTGAAGTAGGGTTCAACCTGGGTGGCGGTGCGGATTTTTTGGTAGGAACGTTAATTGTTTTTGGGGAACTGCGTGTGGGGCTAAGTAGTTCCACTCAGCTTGTGTTTATTGGTGGAGTCAAGTTTCCATTGAATTAATTGCGCTTGAGAATATGGGGAGAATATTTTTTGTAATTCTGATTCCCTGTCTATCATTTGTGCTAGAACATGCCCAGGCACAAAGCGTCGATGGAGCTACCCGGGTGGGAGGTCATTTGGGTTATGGTACCAGTATAGAGTCATTTGGAATTGGATTGAGGGGAGACTATGCGGTGTCCCCCAGCATCTTGATTGCTCCTGACTTTATGTATTTCTTCGGGAAGAATGACTTTGTTGATATCAACTGGTTTGATATTAACTTTAATGGTAACTATCTGATCGAAATCAACAACCCTGATCTTGTACCTTACGCCTTGGCAGGACTCAATATAGCCATTACCTCCTTGGATTGTAATAGCATCCCGGGGTCGGTATGCGAGGACAGCAGTGATACCGAGCTTGGATTCAATTTAGGAGGAGGCATGGATTATTTTGTGGGTAGGATGACCGTGTTCGGTGAACTTAGGGTAGTTCTTGGCAAAGCCGACCAGCTGGTGTTCATTACTGGGGTCAAATTTCCCCTTAATTGATCTGATTAACCTGTGATCAAGAAATTCTGACCAGCCGATAGCCTACCCTGCATAGGGGATTTCCCTTTAGGCCTGCTTGCCAGGGGAATAATTGACCGGGAAATACAGTATCTGGGCAAAAAGGAATTGTTTAGGCCACCTCTTGGGTGGATTTTCCGTGCGCTTGGCGGTTATCCTGTTGACCGTCAGCAAAGCCAGTTTATGGTGGACCGGGTAGCAGAGATTTTTAAGGAGCAAAATTCTTTTTTGTTGGCTTTAGCTCCTGAAGGCACCCGATCACAGGTTACAAATTGGCGTACTGGCTTTTATCACATAGCAGTAAAGGCTGGTGTACCTATTCAAATGATTGGAATGGACTATTCGCGAAAAGTCATCCAAATTATGGAGTTGTTCTATCCTATCGGTGCAGTTGATCTGGATATGCCGATCATTCGTGATAGGTTCAGTGAAATTCAAGGGAAAA
>CAZOJZ010000546.1:0-2585 GCA_964580205.1 uncultured Roseivirgaceae bacterium | reverse complement strand
GTTATAGTTGCCGGCTGATTTTGTTTATACTGAACAAATGGGTTTTGGGAGGACTGAAAAGCATCAAAAATCTTAGTATTCATGCTGGAGCCCCGCCCACCATCCATACTATCAACCGGAACCTTAAATCCAAACTCTTTGATTTGGTTCTGGTCCTTAAGGTTAAAGCTTAGTTGGGTTGGTGCTCCCTGAACTCCCGTACAAGTGGTTTTCCAGTCATGCAGTGTAGAGGTACCTTTGATTTCCACTACAACCGATGAATCAGGATGCAGTATCCAATTTTGGGCTTGGGCTGGAAGATAGTTGGTGCCAACCAGACAGATAAGCATAAAACAAAGAAAGAGTCTGCTTTTAAATATCATATTATTAGTCACTTCAAGGAGGTATGCAATAATTTTGCCAATACGGGATGCAATACAAGATTTTTATTCATCGAAGATATGGCTGATGCTGAGATTTTGCAAATTTTAAAGTAAAAACCCTAGCAGCACTCAGACCAAGCTTCGAACGATTCTGCAACATGTTGATTTTCAAGTAAGATTTCCGTAGATTCTCCTAATGATCTTAAAAATTATCCAAGGAGTTCCATTTTACTATGAAAAACCCTAATTATTCAATTCCTGCTATTATTTGTTCATTGGCCATTGTGTTGCTTTTTCCTTATAACGCCGCATCACAGGACGCAGA
Source organism: uncultured Roseivirgaceae bacterium (assembly GCA_964580205.1). Classification (GTDB taxonomy): domain Bacteria; phylum Bacteroidota; class Bacteroidia; order Cytophagales; family Cyclobacteriaceae; genus SZUA-3. Next base: position 1,898 of record CAZOJZ010000546.1, on the reverse strand, counting down.
GTTCATTTTTAATGAGATGCGGGCTATGCAATTGATGCGCTGGGAAGGAGTGCAAAACTATACTATAACACTATCGATAAGGGATGCCGCTGGAATGGAAACTTCCATATATCATGAACGAATGGAAGAAGATGGCCAGGTAATGTTCAGGGAGGTGCCTCGTCCATTATACGAACGTGAAATGCACATGGCAGCAGGTTTTCCTCCGCCTGAAGATATGGCCAAAGGATTGGCTTATGGATATGAAATGCTGGGCCCTGTGCTGGCTCAAAACGGGTATCCGACGAGCGGAATGATGGTAGAGGGGGCTGGATTTCTCCGGGCTGCAGCGACGGCTTCTGATTCGATGGGCGATGGAAAAGAGGAAGCCCGGGATGCATTGGCTGATTGGGAACAGTTTAAGACCCGCGCCCGTGTGGTTGGTACGGAAGAAGTAGTAGCTACCAGTGGATCCAACCCAACTATGCGTGAAGCCTACCATCTGGTGGCAGATGATCTTTTTGATGTTGAATTGGAACAACCTAAAGATGGTGGTAAATTTACCCTGGAAAGGATTGACTATTGGGTAGACTCAGAACAGATGGTTCCACTTAAATTGGAGATGAAAGGACAAATGGAGCGTGACAATGAAATAACCCCGTTAACCATCAGTAAACTGGACCTGGATTATCACCAGGATGGCCCCTTGTATGAATCCCATACCAAGATTTACCAGCTTTCGGGGATTATGGAAGCAATGAGCAAGAAAGAGAAGAAGGAAATGGAAAAGGCCATGGCAGAACTAGAAAGAGCCAAAGAAGAGCTGGCAAACATGACCACAGAGCAAAAAGCCATGATGGAAAAATTTGGGATGAGTGGCAAAATGGAACAATTGGAGAAAATGTTGGAAGGAGATAAGATTGAATCAATCGTTGATGTGACCAGTATTGCCATCAATGAAGGACCTCCTACACCATATGGAATGGGTACCGCCAATAGTGAAACGGTGCTCACCTATGCCGGTCATATTGAAGGTGAAGGCGGTATCCGTGCTGAACTGGCTATAACTGGGACACTTAACTCCATGGAATTGTCAGTAGGAGTTATCGGAAATGGCCCTTTTCCTGATGCAACAGGCAATGTTAATATTGTTGACGGTTCTGGTTATGTAGTTCGTGGTGGAAGTAAGGTTGCAATCGATGGAGCATCCGGAACAATCACTGTGCTGAATCAAACGGATACGCATATTGCAGGTACCTACGATGCTAGTCTAAAGTATGATGGCGGTGTGATTACAATAAGTGGAAATTTTGACAGCGGAGCTCCCGTTGGCACTGGACCTGATGGTCTCACACAAGGACCACGTGGCAGTCCTTTACCGGCCGTGTTTAGTGGTTTGGACTAAATACCAATCGGACTGGACCTGAAAATACACTTATCAAGACAACCAAATAGACGTTCAATGTGTCTTATATATAGATTGGTTGTTTTAGAAATGGTAAGAATAAAACTCATATTACTGCTACTCCTGGGGCTTTCGCTCCAGCAATGTTCTGATGAAACACCTGTGTTATTCACACTAAACCAAGAGTTTGAAGCTCAGGAAGCTCAGCTAATTACCCTTGAACTGGAACATAACCAGGGCCATATCACTTTGCAGGTATTAAAGATCGCTGAATCCCGCTGCCCTTCGGATGTAGTCTGTGTACGGTTTGGTGAAGTCACGGTCAAAGTAGGGGTCAGCGGAATTGAGGAAATTCTAAAAACCTTGGACCTTTGTATAGGAGACTGTCCACAGCTCAATAAGGGTGTGATAATCGCAGATACGGTAGCGGTCGAAATCGACGGCAAAGACTACGCAGTAATCCTGAAAGATGTAGTTCCTTTTCCCAGTACCACCAATCAGAATCTACCCAAAG
>CAZOJZ010000545.1:0-1957 GCA_964580205.1 uncultured Roseivirgaceae bacterium | reverse complement strand
CAGGAAGAACAAACAGGCTAGAAACACTACTATTGAGGCGGTTAAGTTAGTGGTGTTCATTACTCCTATAAAATTGATTAGAATAGCGCCGATTAGCACTGGAATTTGTACCAGTACCGCCAGCCTGGTAATCAAACCGATCACAATTAATATACCGCCGGCTAGGTGTACCATGGTCACATAATGCACGATCATTACTGTCCCCAGATATTCATCTAATGGATTTAATATGTTATAGAGGTAATTGGTGTGTACACTGAAATTAATACCCTTATAAAAAATGAAAGCCCCCAGAACGATACGGATAACATCCAAAGGTAAGGAAGTGTGGGAGTTTGCCCACTTATTTAGTTTGCGGATTGCGTCCATTTCCCGTACAGGTTAGTTCCATAAAAAGATAGGTATTTTATGACTGAATTGCAATAAGTTACGTTTCGTCAACCTGACTACCATTCATGAATTTATCCCAACATTTACTCGCCATTTCCATTGGTAGTCAATAATGATTACATTTATCTTACCCCCAACACTAAACAATCATGAAATATCATTTGATCTTTGCTCTGTTAATGTTCCTGGCACAGGCCTCCATGTCTCAGACCCGTGCAATAACTCAAATTAACGGAGACCTATACCGTTATCAGCATAACGCCCACTATTCGGTTTTTTTGGTAACCCCTGAAGGAATTGTAGTTACCGATCCAATAAGCAAAGAGGCTGCCACCTGGCTGAACCAGGAATTGTCAAAACGATTTGATGTTCCGGTAACTCATTTGATCTATAGTCACGATCATGCAGATCATATATCCGGCGGAGAAATATTTGGTGAGGACGTAAAAGTAATTGGGCATGAACTCACCAAAGAAGCCATAATACGTGAGAACAGAGAGATCCCAGTTCCTCAGATAACCTTTAAAGAACGCTATACTTTGGAATTGGGAGGCAATAAGGTTGAGCTCTATTATCCAGGCAAATCACATGGAGACAATTGCATTGCCATGATGTTCCCAAAGCAAAGGACGGTATTTGTGGTTGATTTTATTACCGTTGACAGATTGCCCTATCGAAATCTTGGCAGCGGGCATATGCCGGATTGGATTAATGCTATCAAGTTCGTCGAGGAGCTGGACTTCGATATTCTTGCGCCTGGCCATGGAGGGTTGGGAACTAAGGCAGATGCAACCAATCATCGAAAATATTTTGAGGCTCTTCGGGATGCAGTTGCAGAAGGAATCTCACAAGGCCAAAACCTGGAAGTAATGCAAGGATCCATTTCACTGGAAGCATTCAAAAATTTCGGCAACTATGAAGAATGGTTGCCAATGAACATTGAGGGAATGTACAACATGCTAACCCAATGAACAATGAACATTGGACAAGGAAATTCCGTTTAAAGCGTACTGCTACTGCCTGAATGGATTTTCCTTGATTAAATTAGTTTTCTACACCAAATGCAGCACCTCAGGTGCCCCTGCCAAACTTAATACATCTCCCCCGCTAGCAGCCGAAGCATAAATCTTTTCAATGTAGAACATATCTCGCATACCCATTTCGCCAGAGGCAATCACCGGAGTATCGTTCAGTATATTAGCGGTAAATGCGTCCATATGTTTAGCCTGATGCACCACTGGTTCGATGTTCATAGGCCCGTCCGAAGTTACCCCCTTTAGTCCATTGTACACATAAGCCGGCGCCAGCTCAAAAAATCCGTTCTCAGCCTTGGCCTTTAGGAATTGAATATTAGCCTCATAAGTAGTCTCATATTGGGCCAAAACTCCCGAAGGAAATTCCATTTCCCATTCCAAACTACCCTCCACATCCTTCCAATCTTCTTTGTTCTTGGTAGTTTCGATGGCCTTAACAGTCACGGGTAATGCTCCCTGCGTATAAATAGAACCTTGCATGGCATATATTCCAACGTCCATCAAAGGTCCTCCTCCGGACATGGCCTTTTTTG
>CAZOJZ010000544.1:0-2698 GCA_964580205.1 uncultured Roseivirgaceae bacterium | reverse complement strand
ACCTTTTGCAGGAAGTGCAATTATTGGTTGTTAATGAAGGAGGTGATCTAGCCGCGCTAATTGATGAGGCACAGCAAACGGCTACCGTTATAAAAAGCGCCTGTGCTTTGGTCGATGCACCGGGTAATGTTAAAACTCCCCGGTATTTAGCACAATGGGCCCTGGAATCCGGAAAGTCCCACGGATACACAGTTGAAATATTGGACCATGCAGCGCTAAAGCAACAGAATCTGCACGCATTACTGGCGGTTGGGCGGGGGAGCGAACACCAGCCAGTATTAATCAAAGTGGTATACAAACATCCGGACAGGGATTCCACAAAGATTGACCTGGGTCTGGTAGGTAAAGGAGTAACTTTCGATACCGGAGGGTTGTCTCTAAAAAAACCAGCCAATATGCACTATATGAAAAGTGATATGGGAGGAGCTGCTGCGGTATTGGGCGCCATTGAGCTGATTGCCCGCTTGCAGCTGTCGATAAATGTGGCGGCAATCATTCCGGTAACTGAAAACAGTGTGGATTCGTTGAGCATCAGGCCAGGGGATGTTATACAGTCACATGCCGGAAAGAGCATTGAAGTAATAGATACCGATGCCGAAGGACGCCTCATCCTGGCGGATGCCCTTAGCTATATTCAAGATAATTACCATCCGGGTATTTTGATTGATCTGGCCACATTGACCGGTAGCTGTGTAGCCACTTTGGGCTATGAAGCTGCCGGATTGTTTAGCAACGATAATGCGCTGGCAGATTCTATTTCCCAGGCAGGAGATCGCACCCGGGAACGGATATGGCGATTGCCTTTATGGGAAAGCTACCAGGACGCCTTATACTCCGATATAGCGGATGTGAAAAATTTGAGTGGGAAACCGGTGGCAGGAGCCATTACCGCGGCCAAATTTCTGGAATTTTTTATTAAGGAAAAGCAAAAATGGGCCCACTTGGACATCGCCGGAGTGGCTTTTGGAGATACCGGTCATGCTAAAATGAAATCAGCTACGGGTTATGGCGTTCGATTATTGGTTGATTTTGCCAGGTCCCTGATATCTACATAAACCCTGCAACCATGTCTAAACTACTAGTGTCGTGTTATGTATGAAATGATGTAAAAGTCTCAGCTATTTTTTGCATTTTACGAAATGAGAAAAAGTAAGCATAGCCATAGCTAAGTGCATCTTTTTGTCACGAAGTAAAATCGAAAAAGAACAAGACTTGGTACGTCAGAGCATGCGTGACACGACACTAGCTGTACTTTGTATATCATCCTTTTTTAAAGGGGCCGCCTTTATTGAAGCGGGTCATGCACGGGGACATCGGATGTTCCTGCTTACTGCCACTAAACTGCAACATGAAGCCTGGCCCTGGGATTGCATCGAAGACACCTATCTAATGGACCTACAGGAAAATGGTAGTTGGGCCATAAATGACCTGATAAACTCAATTGCCTATAAGATGAGGGGCATCGGCTTTGATAAATTTGTGGCCCTGGATGACTTTGATGTGGACCAGGTAGCACATTTACGGGAACACTTCAGAATGCCGGGCATGGGGTCTACCACCGCAAGATATTTCAGGGACAAACTGGCCATGCGTATGAAGGCTGCAGAGGCGCAGATTCCAGTCCCGCAATTCACCGGACTGTTTAAGGATTCAGATATACATCAATTTACCGAACAGGTACCTGCTCCCTGGCTGCTGAAACCAAGAAGTGAAGCCTCAGCTACCGGTATCCAAAAAATGGCCTCAAAAGATGATTTGTGGGAAACCGTTAATGGCCTGCAAGACCACCGTCATGGCTATTTGGTGGAGCGTTTTACTCCAGGTGATGTCTATCATGTCGATTCGCTGATCTATCAGGGAGAGGTGCTATTTGCTAAGGCAAGTATGTATTTGGATACCCCTTTTGAAGTGGCACATGAGGGTGGAATATTTAGATCATGCACCCTTGAAATGGGTTCAGAAGACCAGCAAAAACTTATGGTCCTTAATCAACAGGTACTGGAAGGGTTTGGTATGCAGAACAGCGCGTCACACACTGAATTTATAAAGTCCCGGGAGACTGGCGAATTTTATTTTTTGGAGACCTCTGCCAGAGTAGGAGGGGCTAATCTGGCGGAGATGGTGGAAGCTGCCACTGGGATAAATCTATGGCGTGAATGGGCGCATATTGAATTGTCGGTGGCCCTGAACGACAGTTATCATTTGCCTGAAGTTAGAGGTGATTATGCCGGCATTGTTGTTTCTCTTAGCCGGTTCCAGCACCCAGATACATCTTCATTTACCGATTCCGAGATTTGTTGGCGCATGAACAAAGAGTGGCACATTGGGTTGATACTGAAATCGCATAGCGCTTCCAAAGTGCGAGACTTGTTGGAACAATATACCAATCGAATAGCTGGTGAGTTTCATGCAAGTTTGGAACCGCCTGAGGCATCGCATCTCTAATGGGACTATGCGCCCAGCGCCCAGCGCCCAGCTCCATGCTCCCAGCGCCCAGCGCCACGCTCCCAGCGCCATGCTCCCTGCTAATATTGTTTGAGATATCGCAACTTAAATATTTAACTAATCTGGATTAACTTGTACCACAAAGATGGCAAAAATTTACTACGTCGGTGATTGGGCAGTACTAACCGGCCCTGTGTTTGCAGAAACTCCATTTCATTACTCTGCGAAGGGACTCGATATATTTAACTACGGA
>CAZOJZ010000543.1:0-3755 GCA_964580205.1 uncultured Roseivirgaceae bacterium | reverse complement strand
GGTTACCATATTTATGGCCAGCCAGTTACAACATCTGGAGCTTTCGTATGATTTTGCAAAGGTGGTTCCAGCCAACGATCCAGACCTGCTTTACTTCAACAACTTCAAAGAAACTTTCGGCGAGGACGGTAACCTCATGGTCATCGGAGTAGCCGATAGCGCGGTGTACGAACCCTTAAATTTTAAGCGGTTTAAGTTTATGAGCGACTACATTGAGAATATACCCGGAGTTATCGGCATGGTTTCATTAACTAACATAAGCCGTCTGGAAAAGGATGTTGAGAAAAAAACTTTTACCCAAGTCCCAATTTTCCCTACTATACCAAGTGACAGACAGCAATTGGACAGTTTGTTAACCATTGCCCTTGAACAGCATATTTATAGCGATCAATTGGTAAATACAGACAATGGGGCAATGTTGATGTTGGTGGCCCTTGATGAGGAGGTGCTTCAAAGTGAAAGACGCCAGACAGTGGTGGATGACGTAATGCATGCGGTGGATATTTATTCAGAAGGCACCGGCATTCACCTTCATGTGGGGGGATTACCTTTTCTGAGGAGTTATTTGACATCAAAGGTTAAAGATGAGTTGGACCTATTCCTTATATTATCAGCATTGGTCACGGCAATCATCTTATTTGTCTTTTTCCGGTCCTGGAACGCGGTGGTATTTCCGATGATTGTAATTGGGGTAATGGTGATCTGGACCATGGGCACACTCTCACTATTTGGTTACAAAATTACCCTACTAACTGGTTTGCTGGGACCAATTATTGTGGTCATTGGTATTCCAAATTCAATATACCTGCTCAATAAATACCATCAGGAATATGAACGCCATGGAATCAAGATGTTGGCTTTGAGCCGGGTAATCCGGAAGATAGGCATTGTCACCCTGATAACTAATTTTACTACCGCTGTTGGCTTTGCTGTATTGGCTTTCACAGACATAGTTATTTTGAAGGAGTTCGGTATCGTGGCCGGGATTAACATCCTGGCAACTTTTTTGGTAAGTATTATACTAATACCAGCTGTTTTCTCGTACCTGCCAGCACCAAGTCCCAGTCAATTAAAACACTTAAGCTTAAAGGGCCTTGATCGAATTCTCACGGGATTGGATCTTTTGGTTCATAGACAGAAATACTCGATCCTGGTAGTAACCATGGTGGTAATAATAATTTCAATAATCGGATTATTACGATTGAGCTCGGTCTCCTATATGGCTGATGACATACCCAAAGGCGGCAGGGTTTGGCAGGACTTGCAGTTTTTTCAAGAAAATTTTCATGGGATAATGCCCCTTGAACTGGTGATCGACAGCGGTAAGAGAAAGGGAACCAGCAGGTTGAGTTTTTTACGTAAGGTCGCTGCATTCGAAGATTATGTGGAGGAACATCGGGATATATCATCCACAATTTCCATAACGAACTTTATTAAGGCAGCAAGGCAGGCATATTACAACAATAACCCGGCCTTCTATGACCTGCCCAACAATCATGACAAGAGCTTTTTACAACCCTATTTAAGGAATCAGGGCGGAAACCGGGAACTGCTGGCATCTCTAGTGGACTCTACTGGCCAAATAATGAGGGTTTCCATGAAAGTGGCTGATATTGGCTCCAAACGTATGGATTCTCTGATACAGAACCACCTAAAACCCAAGATTGATGAACTGTTTGGCGATTCTGATGTAAAAGCAACCTTTACTGGAACTACTTTGCTTTTTATAAAGGGCAATCAATTTTTGGTAGAGAACCTCAGGATCAGTTTAATATGGGCATTTGTCATTATTGCTCTGATTATGGCCGCACTTTTCACAAATCTCAGAATGATTATAATCTCTTTGATCCCAAATTTGATCCCACTGATAATTACCGCCGGGATTATGGGTTATTTTAATATACCTTTGAAACCAAGTACCGCTCTAATTTTTAGTATTGCATTCGGCATATCTGTGGATGACAGCATTCATTTTTTAGCCAAATACCGCCAGGAATTATTCGGCAATAACTTTTTTGTGCCGATTGCCATTAGTAAAAGCATTCGTGAAACCGGACCTAGTATGATTTATACCTCCATCGTATTGTTTGCGGGATTCGTTATCTTTGCAGGTTCTGAATTCGGAGGCACAGTGGCTTTGGGTATATTGGCAAGCGCAACCCTTATCATTGCAATGTTCACCAATCTGATCATTTTGCCGGCGCTACTTTTGATTTTTGATAGTGGCAAGAGGTCCGGGGATAGCCATTCGCTGATTGAGTACTATGATGAGGAGAATGATGAGGAAATCGACCGGGACCTTATCAAACTTGATGGCCGAATAGGCCAGGAACAAAAGAGAAAAAACGCTTGATTCTTAACAAAGTGGGGTCATTAAAATACAAGGAATATAAAACTATCGACTTAAGTCAGATCGGTAAGGATATTCTAACTTTCTGGATGCGGGAAAAAGTGTTTGAGCGGTCTGTGAAAGAAAGAGAAGGGGCTGAGGGATTCACCTTTTATGAGGGCCCACCAAGTGCCAATGGTACCCCTGGAATACATCATGTAATGGCAAGGACGGTAAAGGACATCTTTTGTCGATACAAGACCATGAAAGGTTATCAGGTCAAAAGAAAAGGAGGATGGGACACTCATGGCTTGCCGGTAGAGCTTCAGGTTGAAAAAGAACTGGGCATCACCAAAGATGATATCGGGAAAAAGATCAGCGTAACAGATTATAATAAAAAGTGCCGGGAAGCAGTAATGAAATATAAGGACGACTGGGACCTGCTGACCAAACAAATGGGTTATTGGGTTGACCTGGAAAAACCGTATATGACCTTTGAACGATCCTACATGGAATCCGTATGGCACTTAATAAAGTCATTCTATGACAGGGGTCTATTATACAAAGGCTATACTATTCAGCCCTTTTCACCAGCCGCAGGAACCGGTCTGAGTTCACATGAGTTGAATCAGCCAGGCTGTTACCGCATGGTAAAGGACACTTCTATTGTAGCCCAGTTCGAGGTAGAGAAAACAGCGCAGTCAAAATTTTTGTTTAAATCAGATCCTGATATTCCCGTCTTCATCCTGGCCTGGACTACCACACCCTGGACCCTGCCTGCAAATAGTGCTCTGGCTATTGGTAACAAGATCAGCTATGTACTGGTTAGGACTTTTAACCCTTATACCCACAAGCCTGTACAATTAGTATTGGCAAAAGATTTAGTCCCACTTTATTTTGGGAATTCAGTAAGTCACCGGATAGAGGATTATAGACCAGGTGATCAACAAATACCGCACAAAATTATTAAAGAGTTTCCGGGTACTGCATTAGTTGGCCTGGATTATCATCAGCTAATGCCATATGTATCCGTGCCAAAGCCAGCTTTTAGGGTGGTGGCGGGTGATTTTGTGACCACTGAGGAGGGAACCGGGATTGTTCATATCTCCAAGACATTTGGATCTGATGACTACCGGATCTGCGTGCAGTATGGTATTCCTGGAGTTACCGTAAAAGACGATGACGGCAATGAGGTCCCTATTGTTGATAAGAAGGGAAGATTTGTGCCCGAGATCACAGATTTTGCCGGCATGTATGTGAAGAATTATAACGACCAGGATGAAAGTGATCACAACTACAAATCCACGGATGTTCTGATTTCCATTAAATTAAAGGAAGAAAATAAGGCCTTTAAAGTTGAAAAGTACGAGCACTCGTACCCTCACTGCTGGAGAACTGATAAACCAGTATTGTACTACCCATTGGA
>CAZOJZ010000542.1:0-4734 GCA_964580205.1 uncultured Roseivirgaceae bacterium | reverse complement strand
TGGTATACGGCATTGGCCCTGGCAAAAGCCATTGACACTGCCAGTATAGCATTCGCTCCTAAGTTCGATTTATTGGGTGTGCCATCCAACTGTATCAGGTGCTGGTCCAGATCACTTTGGGAATTGATTTTCTTTCCTTTCAGGCTTTGGTTTATCTCCTGATTAATATGATGAACAGCCTTTAGGCATCCCATTCCATTAAATCGGCCATTAGCATCACGTAATTCATGGGCTTCGGCAGCTCCGGTAGAAGCGCCAGAAGGAACGGAAGCAGCAGCTGAAGGTCCATTGTCCAGTTCACAGTACGCCTTAATTGTAGGCCTGCCACGACTGTCCAGGATTTCTATAGCGCTAATCTTTTTTATTTCGGGCATCAATTAAATCTTTAAATTTTGAAACCATTTTATTTATGGACCGTGGGATATCCTTCATTAGCTGTAGGGCAAGGGCTTTTTGTGTACGCCTTTGTTCCTGGCTGAGATACTCCAATGGTGACAAACCACACACTCTGGCCAGTAAACAGCCAATAGTGTGTCTGACTGCTCTTTGCTCCCTGGATTTATTTAAACCATTTACAACCTCATTGTACGCCTGGAAAAATTGCGTTGCCCCTGTCAGAAATTCCCTCCGGTGATCAGGCAGATGGTTTGCTTTACTGAGTAAATGGGCCATAAAAAATCCCAGGTCAAAAGTTCCGTCACCAAAGTGGGTCACTTCATGGTCCAGGAGAATAAGTTTGTGGTTTTTTACCAGTAAATTTTTCGGACTGTAATCACCATGGACAATAGTAAATCGGTCTTTGTTGGTATCATCAATAAGTGTCTTATAAAAGCCCCCAGTATCTTCAACCTGCTTGATGGTCTCTAAGTAGTAGGGTTCAATTCTCAAAGAATGAAAGAAGTGGACATCATTAAATAGTTCAGGAATGCAATTTCCCTCTTTCGAGCCTTGCAAATGGATATGTCCAAGCAGCTTTCCTGCTGATGTAAAATATTCTGATTTCGGTGGGCTGTTGATCAATAATATCTTGAGGTTTTCAAATGGAAGCTGAACAGCTTCCATTGCCAGAATATATTCAGACCGGTCCTCAAAAACCAACTCTGGGGTATTACCTGGTACATACCGCTCCAGCCAGCGCATGGCTTCTGCTTCATAAAATATCCGCTCCGGGGAACAGAACCAATCTCCATCAACTCTTAACTTTGCAAGCGCCTGTTTCATAACCCAGGATGAACCGTCTTCGAAATCGATAAGTACCGTTCGATTGGAGACTCCACCTGATAACAGAGTAAAATTGACTTTGGTATTTTTCTGAATAACCCCCCGCTCAAGCAAATAGCTATACAATCCGGACTCGTCTTCAATATTTAGTTCAGCATTCAATGTTTTATAGATCGGAGACCCTAACACCTTAATACAACACTCCCTTTACAGGTTCAATAGGTAGAGGAACATCTTTTTCCCCTATCATCTCCCGCAAATCTATTTCGATGGTGCGACAGATGGCAGTCATAGGCGTATCAGAAATATTATTCTCGAAAGGATCTTTAAGGCTTCTGCTGATTTTTTCCAGGGTAAGGAAAACAAATGCCACCGCAACTCTCATCACAAGGATTTCCCAATTAAGATCATCATATAAACTAAAAACAAGACTAATGGCAAATAGCCAGGTAAATAGGGTGGTAAAAAACGAATAAATACGGGGGAACACTGTGTTCTTAATCCTTTCACAACCTCCTTGAATGTTATAAAACTCATTCAATGTGCTGTCGATTTGCATGTAACGAAAATCGTTGCTGTTGCCATCGAAGATATTCTTCAATGTTTGTGCTTGTTTCTGTACCAACTGAGTAGAGACATTGGCGCGATCTATTATTTCAAGTCGTTCATTTTCATCCAAAAACGGTTTCAATTCTGCCCAGTTGTTTTGATTTCTTAAGGACATCCGTAAAGCATTGATGTAACCTATGTGTCGATAGATTAGCTCTCGCTGTAATGCGGTTAATTCTTCCTGGCTTTTTAGAGTTGTACCGGTATCCAAGGTGATCAGATTCAACACCTGCCGGGCAAAGCTACGGCTGTAATTAACCATCGATCCCCATAGAGTTCTAGCCTCCCACCAACGGTTATAAGATTCGTTGGTTTTAAAAGCCAGAAACAGGGACATTATTGTACCAAAAACGGCAATTGAGGGGAGTAGAGTAGTAATTTCTTCAAATTCAATGAACCTGTTTGCCAACCAGGTAAGTAGGACGATGGCCAGCAACCCTAAAATCATTCCGCCGGTATATTTAATAATAAATAGCGGGCTTATCTTTTTTAGTACTACCATAGAGGGTGGAAGTTATTCAAAAAAAAATAAGAAGTCATCAATTAAAAATCGATTACATCTGGCAGATACTTTGAGGCAAGGTCTTCATAGTAGGGGCGAAGCTCGTTTACATCTGGTGGTATTGGGGATTTTGAATAAAGGTCATAGGGGTTAAATAATTGTACCCATTTAAACATTTGGTGGTCTTGTTGGTTCATCAAATGATCATAGGCATTTTCTCTGTGTTGCGCATAAAAGGAGTGGTACCGGATCATATACAGTGATGACTCGGGTAAATAATCTTTGAAGACCTGATAGAGGTACTCGTCATGCCCCCAGGACATGTGCACATTGTCCAATCCGCAGTTGGGTTCATACACGCCATATTCACTACTGAATCTGGGATCGGTGGAATCAGGGTTGTTTTTGAAAAACTCCGGATAAACAATTTTGTCTGAGAACTTGCACCCAACCGGAAATGTATCACCAGTTACCGACCATTGGGGCTCTCCGAAAAGACAAAGCACTTTTCCAAGGTCGTGTAGGAATCCCGTAAGAATGAACCAGTCAGGGTGGCCGTCGGCCCTAATAGCCTCTGAAGTTTGCAGGAGATGTTGCGTTTGATTCAGGTCAATATCAGGATCAGAGTCATCCACCAACGTATTGAGAAACTCCACTGCTTCCCAAAATGTCATCTGTGTTTTGTTGAACTGTTTAAATTTCTGTTCTTTTTCCAGAACAAAGTTATAAGTTTGGTTCAGATGATTCAACCGGTAGAATTCCCGGACTGAGTCTCTTTGAGGGTCTTGGTAATTTCTGTAATCCTCATTCGATTTGTTTCCAGGTTCAGGATAACGCGCTCGAAGATCCTTTTCCCAAAGTTCGTCGTTCTGCAGGAATTTATTTTTGTAGTCCATTGTGTTGAAATTAATCAATTTTATTGACCTAGCCATATATAGATCAAAAGGATGGTAACCACCAGGATGGTACTCAGCACCTTGGTATATTTCCAGGGGGCTAGTCCCTCACCCTGAGTGGCAACTTTTTTAGCCATTTTGGTATTGGGGTAAAATTGTGAAACGGCAAACATTACAATCATATTCAACACAAATTCAATTCCCCAGATATGAACAAAATGTATGTTTACTTTTAAGACGAAGGTAGTACTGACATAGAAAGCTAGTCCAAAAAACAAAGCGACTTTTGCAGCAGTAGCGCTAATTCTTGGTATAAACAGCCCAGCAAGTATTATGGAAGCAATTGGGATAAAGAAAATCCCATTTAATTGTTGCAACAATTGATACAAGCCCTCCGGGGCGCCAGCAACTAATGGAGCTGCCATAATTGCCACTATTGCCAAAACAATAGATACAAACTTACCTACCCGCACCATTTGGCGACCTGTGGCCTCTGTATTGATCAGCCTTTTGTAAATCCCTTCACTAAAAATGGTAGCGGTACTGTTTAGCACACTGTTGAATGTGCTTAAAACAGCACCCATAACCACCGCTGCGAAAAACCCTACAAAACTCAACGGCAAGACCTTTTTGATCAATTCCGGGTAGATCATATCCTGTTGTTGGTAGAGGGAGTCACCGAAATAGTAAAATCCGATTACCCCGGGTAAAATAATAATGATTGGGACCATTATCTTCAAAACTCCCGTAAACAGCAATCCTTTTTGCGCTTCTGCTAATGATTTTGCGCCAAAGGCTCTTTGAATAATGGTCTGATTCATTCCCCAGAAATAGAGCTGGTTGATTACCAATCCGGTAAAAAGTGTGCCAAATGGTAAAACTGAATCTGGACCACCAATAACATTAAATTTCTCAGGGCTATTTTGATAAACTTTCGATAGTCCTGTCAATAGGTTACCGTCACCTATGTCCCATAGTGCCAGCATCGGAACCATTAACCCACCGATAAACAAGCCCACTCCATTAATGGTATCGCTGTAAGCTACTGCTTTCAATCCACCAAATACCGCATAAGCAGAACCAATCAGTCCAATGCAAATTACCGTAATCCAAAGGCCGGTAGTTTTGTTGACTTGAAATACCTCAGAAATGTTGAATATACTTTCCAGGTTAATGGCGCCAGTATATAAAACAATGGGAAGCAGGGTAACCACAAATGAGACTAATAAAAACAAGGCAACCAGGGTACGGGTGGCCCCGTCAAATCTTTCCTCCAGGTATTGGGGGATAGTGGTCAATCGCATCTTGATAAAAGTTGGAATAAAATAAAGAGCCGCAACCACCAATGCCAGGGCTGAAGTAACCTCCCAGGCAATAACCAGAAATCCGTTTTTATAGGACAAACCGTTCATTCCAATTAGATGCTCCGTAGAAATATTGGTTAGCAGCATGGAGCCGGCGATAACCACTCCGGTAAGACTCCTACCACCCAGAAAATAACCCTCC
>CAZOJZ010000541.1:0-28223 GCA_964580205.1 uncultured Roseivirgaceae bacterium | reverse complement strand
GCATGGAACGAATCGATTTTATATGGTACCTGCAAAAAATCGCCTGGCTGGCAATGGTGGGCTTTGTTGCCGGATCGATTGTTTACATTTACTCTAACTAAAAATCTAAATACTATTTTCTGATATACACTGAAGGCGGCGGCGCAGGTTACCTATCAGGTATCCATGTTGATTTTAGCAAAACGGAACAGGAGAAAAGTTAAAAAAGGTTAAAGTCTGGGATATGTTACCCTGTTTTGTGTCCTTTACAATGCGATTTAACCCGGATTATGCACTAGAAATCTATTACGAGCCTTAACTGACTACAATCTAGGCATTTGCTCTTCCGATAGCTATCGGAATCCTACTCACCATAACGGTGCTATGTTTCCGTTGCAAAAATCTGCGCGAGTGCCTATCTCACAGCCATTTAAGGCTCTCACTACGAAGTCTAATGCATAATCCGGGTTTAATCTACAAAAATTTAGAAATGTGAAACGTCTTATTCTTGGAAGTATTCTTTTGATCCACTGGGGCCTGTCAACCGCGCAAGAGACCATAGTATCTGATACTGTATTTGTAATGGAGATCCGGGATGTTATCGACCCCCGGATGAACCGCTACGTAAAACTTGCCCTGGAAGAAGCCACAAATGTAAACGCCAAACTGGTGATTATTGACATGGATACCCCTGGTGGTGCACTAAATGACGCTGACGATATCAGCACTGCTATTTTGGAATTTCCAGTGCCTATTTATGTCTTCATAAATAAAGACGCCGCCTCTGCTGGTGCGTTGATCTCCATAGCCTGTGACA
The DNA here is from genome assembly GCA_964580205.1 of uncultured Roseivirgaceae bacterium. GTDB lineage: Bacteria > Bacteroidota > Bacteroidia > Cytophagales > Cyclobacteriaceae > SZUA-3. The sequence goes on along the minus strand of CAZOJZ010000541.1, from coordinate 27,427 downwards.
GCATATTCATGACTGCCGGTGCCCGTATTGGAGCGGCTACCGTGGTTACCGCTGACGGCACTGTGGCCCCGGCTAAGTATCAATCTTATATGCGTTCAATGATGCGTTCTACTGCTGAGGCCAATAACCGCGACCCAAAAATTGCCGAAGCCATGGTAGATGAAAGCCTGGAAGTATCAGGCATCTCCAAGGAAGGGGAAGTACTGACATTTACCACCTCAGAGGCAATCGCCAACAATTATTGTGAAGCCGAAGTAAATGACATCATAGGAATTATTCAACGCCAGAACTACTCCGATTATCAAATCTACCGTTATCAAAAGAACAGTGTGGAGCAGGTGATCGCCTTTTTTTTAAACCCTTACCTTAGCGGCATTCTGATCCTGATCATAATTGGTGGAATTTATTTTGAATTGCAAACTCCTGGAGTTGGATTCCCGATTCTAGCTTCGGTGGTAGCCGGTATTTTGTATCTGGTACCTTACTATTTGAATGGTCTGGCGGCTAATTGGGAAATAATTGTTTTCCTGGTTGGAATATTGTTAATCGCATTGGAGGTTTTCGTGATACCAGGGTTTGGTCTTGCAGGCATATCAGGTTTGATCCTTACCATTGGTGGGCTTTCATTAGTTATGATAAACAATGATGTCTTTGATTTTTCCTTTGTGCCGGTAGGGGAAGTATTTACGGCAGTGCTCACTACCTTAATTGGTCTGCTTGGGGCGGTGATTGTGATGTTCTTTGGAGGTGTGAGGTTCACTGAAAGCAATTTCTTCAAACGGGTTGCACTGGTTGACGTGCAAAACGCCAAGGAGGGTTATACCTCAAACTTTCACTCCAGATCCTATATGGGAGAACAGGGAACAGCATATACTGTGTTGAGACCCAGTGGAAAAATTCTTATTGGAGAGGACGTTCTGGATGCTTATACTCGGGGTGAGTTTGTAGAAGAAGGTGAAACCATCAAAGTGATAGGAGAAGAAGGGACCTCTTTAAAGGTAAGAAAAGTGGAATAATGAGAATACTAGGCATCATTCCGGTAAGATATCATTCCTCCAGGTTCCCGGGAAAAGCGCTGGCTGATGTACATGGCAAAACCATGGTACAAAGAGTTTATGAACAAGCAACGCAGGCTGCGGGTATAGACAAGGTAGTGGTGGCCACCGATCATTCTACAATTTTAAAACATGTAAATGAATTTGGAGGAATGGTCTGTATGACCAGTAAAAACCATCCCAGCGGAACTGATCGCTGCAGGGAAGCAATGGAATTGGAACCTGATGAATATGATTTTGTGGTGAACATACAGGGAGACGAACCGTTTATTGACCCCAGACAAATCGAGGAGCTCTGCAAAATTCTTTTACCAGATATTCAAATTGCCACCCAGGCCAAGCTAATTGAACAGCAAGAAAATCTGATCGACCCTAATTGTGTTAAAGTAATTATTGACAGCCAGGGTAATGCAATATACTTCAGCAGGTCCCCACTGCCATTTCAAAAGAACCGTTCAATTAGCCATTGGCTTAGCTCGCATCAGTATTACCAGCATATTGGTATTTACGCTTATCGTCCGGATATTCTGCGGGAAATAACAAAATTACCGGTGTCGCCCACGGAGCAAGCAGAGGGTCTGGAACAATTAAGGTGGTTGGAGAATGGATATGGTATTAAGGTACTTACTACCCATTATCAGGCACATGGAATAGATACACCCGAAGATCTCCGGAAGGCCCTTGCAAAAATAAGTACCAAGCCCCAAATAACAAATATCAAATAAGACCTAATCCGGGTTAAAACAGGGCCGACGCAATTTTGCGGACCGGCTCGGCCTTACCCATGGAATAATAATGCAGACAGGGTACCCCAAAATCCATCAGTTCCTTTGACTGCTGGACAGCCCACTCCACTCCTACCTCTTTTACCTGATCGTTGTCTTTACATTTTTCAATTTCATCGGATAATGCTTCCGGAATGTCTATATGGAATATCCTGGGAAGAATAGTATTTTGCCGTTTAATAGTAATTGGCTTTAAACCTGGAATTATGGGAACATCGATTCCCATTTCCCGGCATTTGTTTACAAAATCAAAATATTTCTGATTGTCAAAAAACATCTGAGTTACCACATATTGGGCGCCTGATTCAACCTTTCTTTTCAAATAGTGTAGATCGAACATTAGATTGGGCGCTTCAAAATGTTTTTCAGGATAACCTGCCACCCCTATACAAAAGTCTGTTGGAGTGGGCTTTATCAAATCCTCATCCAGATATTTTCCGTTATTCATGCTCACCACCTGATCTACCAGTTCGATGCCGTAGTGATGACCAAGATCTTCCGGTTTAAAGGCTGCTTCGGATTTAATTGCATCTCCCCTAATCAACAGAACATTGTGTATGTCAAGAAAATTGAGGTCGATTAATGCATTCTCGGTTTCCTCCCTGGTGAATCCACCACAGATGATATGAGGTACTGTATCCACATTGTACTTGTTCTTTATGGCTGAGCAGATACCCACGGTGCCCGGTCGTTTCTTGATTGACCTTTTTTCAAGCAGTCCATGCCCCCTGTCCTTATAGACGTACTCTTCACGATGGTAGGTGACGTCCACGAACGGCGGATTAAATTCCATCAAAGGATCCAGATGGTCGAAAAGAACCTGAATGCTTTGGCCCTTTAATGGAGGTAAAATTTCAATGCTGAATAAGGTACTCTTCGCCTTGTTTAGATGTTCCGTTATTTTCATTTAGAGATTGTTATGGATCGTATTTTAAATTGGGCATCAACCATTTTTCTATTTCTTCCACTGACAATGCTTTGCGCGCCGCATAGTCCTGAACCTGGTCCTTACCAATTTTGCCAAGACCAAAATAGCGGCTTTCAGGATTCCCGAAGTAGTATCCACTTACTGAAGCAGCCGGATACATGGCGTAAGATTCGGTTAACCTTATATCCAATTTTTCCTCGGCACCTAAAATATCAAAAAGGGTACGTTTTTCAGTGTGGTCCGGGCAGGCAGGATATCCGGGCGCCGGCCTTATTCCGGTGTACATTTCCTTTATCAAAGCCTGGCTGTTCCAACGCTCCTCCGGTGCATAACCCCACAGTTCCTTTCGAACCTTTTCGTGCATGAACTCAGCCAAAGCCTCGGCCAGTCTGTCGGCAATTGCTTTTACCATAATACTTTTGTAGTCATCAAGCTGGGCCTGATATTTTTGCAGTAAAGATTCGATACCTAATCCTGCTGTTACTGCAAAAAAACCTAAATAGTCAGCAATGCCGGTGTTTTCAGGGGCCACAAAATCAGCAAGACAGAAATTAGCTAATCCTTTACCTTTTTTCCCTTGCTGCCTTAGAAAATGTACGGTGGTTAATTTTGAAGATCTTTTATCGTCCTCAAAAACCAATAGGTCGTCTCCGAAACTATTTGCGGGGAATATTCCAATTGCAGCACCGGCCCTCAACGATTTATTCGCAATGATTTCATCCAACATTTGATTGGCATCTGCATACAATACTGTGGCCTCTTCTCCTACTTGTGGATGATCAAGGATTTCAGGGTACTTACCCTTAAGCATCCAGGTTTGGAAAAACGGTGTCCAATCAATATAAGGTCTGATGTGTTCCAGCGAAAGGTCTTTAAAAATCCTGGTACCTAACAATTTCGGTTTAATTACCTGATGGCTGTTCCAATCAATAACCACTTTATTTTTTCTGGCCACTTCCAAGGTCAAATACTGTTTCTGACTTACTCGTAATGCATGTGACTCCCTGAGCGCCTCATATTCAGTTTTGATTTTCGTATGGAACTTCTCTTTACCTTCCCCTTTAAGCGCGCTGACGGCAGGTACACTGCGAGAAGCGTCCAGCACATGCAGTACCGTCCCACTGTAAACAGGATCAATTTTAACTGCTGTATGCAACCTACTGGTGGTGGCACCGCCAATCAGCAAAGGTATCTCCATTTTCTGGCGTTCCATTTCACGCGCCAGGTAAACCATATGATCCAGCGAGGGTGTTATCAAACCACTCAGCCCTATCATATCTACATTTTGCTTCCGAGCTGTTTCCAGGATCTTTTCCGCGGGAACCATTACACCGAGATCAATTATTTCGTAACCATTACAAGCAAGGACCACCCCCACTATATTCTTGCCGATATCGTGTACATCACCTTTTACCGTAGCCAATAAAATACGACAGGCACTCTTAAGGTTGTTTTTCTCCCGTTCAGCTTCCATATAAGGCTCTAAGAAGGCCACGGCCTTCTTCATCACTCTGGCACTCTTTACTACCTGAGGCAGGAACATCTTCCCCGAGCCAAATAAATCCCCTACCACATTCATCCCGTCCATCAACGGTCCTTCAATTACCTTTACCGGGACCTGGTATTTTTCCAGGGCCTCAGCAGTGTCCTGCTCAACAAAATCTACAATGCCCTTTATTAGCGCATGGGACAATCTATCTTCAACAGAATCATTACGCCATTCCTGAACATCAATACTTTTGGACACGTCATTTTTAAACTGCTCGGCAAATTCCACTAATCGCTCAGTTGCATCATCCTTGCGGTCCAGCAATACATCCTCCACAATCTCCAAGAAATCTTTGGGGATGTCGTCATATATTTCCAGCATGGTTGGGTTCACTATACCCATATTCATCCCGTGCTGGATTGCATGAAACAGGAAAGCGGAATGCATGGCTTCCCTTACCTTGTTATTTCCCCGGAATGAAAACGAAACGTTACTTACTCCCCCGCTGACCTGCACACCCGGAAGGTGCTCCCGGATCCAACGGGTCGCTTGAAAATAGTCCAGGGCATTCCTTCGATGTTCCTCCATTCCGGTTGCCACTGGAAAAATATTAGGATCAAAAATGATATCCTGAGGGTTGAAATGTGCTTTCTCAATCAATAAGTGGTAAGATCGTTCACAAATTTCCACCCGCCGTTGGTAATTATCTGCCTGACCTTCTTCATCAAAGGCCATTACTACTACAGCCGCTCCGTAGGCATTGATCTTTCGTGCCTGTTCTAAAAACACCTGCTCTCCTTCTTTCAGGCTTATTGAGTTAACTACCCCTTTACCCTGCAAGCACTTTAACCCAGCCTCAATTATTTCCCATTTGGATGAATCAATCATGATGGGGATCCTGGAAATTTCCGGCTCAGAAGCAATGAGGTTTAAAAAAGTAACCATGGCGGATTTTCCATCGATCATGGCCTCATCCATATTCACATCAAGAATTTGAGCTCCTCCTCTGACTTGGTCCAATGCTACTGAGAGCGCCTCTTCGTAGTTTTCTTCCTTTATAAGCCTTAAGAAACGCCTGGAACCAGTAACATTGGTTCGTTCGCCAATATTAACAAAATTGGTGTCAGGAGAAATGATCAAAGGCTCCAAGCCGCTGAGCTTAAGATAAGGTATTGATGAATTCTCTTTAATCATACCAGTACAGGGACTGTTCTTGTGGAGTATTTCTCAACCAGGTTTGATAGTGATTTTATGTGTTCAGGAGTAGTACCACAACACCCACCTACAATATTAACCAGTCCTTCCTTTAAAAAAGACTCGATTTGGTCCGCCATTTGGTCCGGTGTTTGATCATATTCACCGAATTCATTCGGCAGCCCGGCATTGGGATGTACACTAACAAAAAACGGGGCGCTGTGAGCAAGTATCTGGAGGTACGGTCTTAATTGGGCAGCCCCCAAAGCGCAATTCAACCCAACGCTGATAATGGGAGCATGTGAAACGGATATTAAGAAAGCCTCTGTGGTTTGCCCTGACAAGGTTCGCCCACTGGCATCAGTGATGGTTGCAGAAACCATTAGCGGTATATCCTTACATGCTGGCATTCCCTGAATGGCAAACAGTGCAGCTTTGGCATTCAAGGTGTCGAATATTGTTTCAACCAACAACAAATCCACTCCTCCTTCGATCAAGGCTAAAGTCTGCTCCCGGTAAGCCTCTACCAGATCATCAAAAGAAACACTGCGAAATCCGGGATTATTTACATCAGAAGAAATCGATGCGGTACGATTGGTAGGTCCTAACGAGCCGGCCACAAACCTTGGTTTCGATGGATCTTTATCAGAGAATTCAGAAGCCACTTCTTTTGCCAATTGGGCGGAAGTATAATTTATTTCCGTGACCAAATGCTCCGTGTCATAATCTGCCTGGGAAATACTGGTACTATTGAAGGTATTGGTCTCAATTATGTCTGCTCCGGCATCTAAGAATTCCCAGTGAATTTTCTTAATAATCTCAGGTTTGGAAATAGACAACAAGTCGTTATTCCCGATCAGGTCCTTATGATGATCCTGAAATCGATTTCCTCTATAATCTGCTTCTGATAACTGATAGTTTTGAATACTGGTACCCATTGCACCATCCAACACCAGAATTCTTTCTTTTAGTAAGTTTTGAAACTTTCCCTTCATGGATTGTTGTTTTTAGCTTATCCAGAAAGGGAGTGGGGAGGTACTCATCTGGTCTGCATCTGCAGTGGGAATTAGCACCACATCTAACAAGGGTTAGAAAGGTTGCTAAGACATCATCGGGCCCATACCCTCAATCTTTCTTGATAAGCAGTGGTAAATTAACAACAATTTTCTTAAAAAGAGCCAAGAAATGAGAAGAATTAGTTGTGCCTAAAACAATCTTGCGGTCATTACTTCTGATTGAGAAACTTTAAAAAACTCCTGGTGGATATTGAATTTGGCCGCCCTTTTGGCTTCTTTGACCACATATCTGCCATCCTCCAGCATGGTATATGCATTCTGATTGTCTCTCAGGGAATAAGCAAGGATATTTATTGCTTCTTGTTTTAATTTTTCATCACTGATAAGGAACAATGATTCCAGGCGGCGGTCAAAACTCCTCACCATGATATCTGCGCTTCCGCCATACACCTTTGGATCATTATTGTTGTGAAAATAGTAGATACGTGAATGCTCCAGAAAATCACCAACGATGGAACATACCCCAATATTTTCACTTAAACCCTTCCGTCCCGGTCGCAAACAGCATATACCCCGTACGATCAGTTTGATAGGCACTCCTTGCTTAGAAGCATCATACAAGGCCTCGATAACCTCCTTGTCCTGAAGGGAGTTTATCTTAATCACTATGCCAGCAGGAAGTCCCTTCTTAGCGTTGTTACTTTCTGCAACAATAAGATCAATGAGCTTTTTGCGCATTTCCGTTGGGGCTGTAATCAACCTTTTGTATAATTTCGGGCTGGAATGCCCGGTGATCACATTGAAAAACTCAGATACATCCTGTACATAAACCTCATTAGTACTCAAAATCCCAATGTCAGAGTAGATTTTTGAGGTATCTTCGTTGTAATTTCCACTGCCCATATGAACATAGCTGGTAATCTGTTTGCCCTGTTTTCGTACAATAAGCAACAGTTTTGTATGTGTTTTGTAACGACTGATCCCATAAATCACAAAACAACCTGCTTTTTGTAATCTCTGCGCATGCCGCATATTGTTCTCCTCATCGAACCGGGCCTTTACTTCGAAAAGAACAGAGACGTGTTTCCCATTCTCAGCTGCTTTGTGCAATGCCTCCACGATCCTTGATTCCTTCGCCAGTCGATAAACTGTTAGCTTGATCAAAAGTACATCTGGGTCTTCAGATGCTTTTTCAATCAAATGCACCAATGGTTCAATACTGTTATAAGGAGAATGCAACAGAACATCTTTTTTTTTTAAAACTTCAAAAATATCACTGGCCCCGGATTCAGGATAACTCAAGGGTTTAACCGGCTCATGTGGGGCCGGTATTTGATCGCTAAAATGATTATGTCCAACTATCTGCCAAAGCCTGGTAAAATCAAATAAACTTTCTTTTGGGACCCAGAATATATTATTCTCATCCAAATCCCAACGGTTTTTTAACAATTTGAGCAACCATTTATTGCTATCAGTGGACATTTCAATCCGTACTACCCTACCGGTTTTTCTGGTTTTGAGCTTTCGTTTCATCTCTTCCAACAAATTGGCCTCGATATCGTCACTCTCTTCCACTGAAAAATCACCGTTACGGGTAAGTCTGAACAGGCACATATCCTGAATGGGAATGTTGCGGAACAGCCACTCAATATGTTTGCCTATTATTTCCTCAATAGGAATAAAGATCAGTTTGTCTTCTTCTGGTAATTCATAAAATTTAGGCAAATTTGGGGGTATCTGGACAAAAGAGATCTTTCTGTTGAATTTTTCTTTCTTCCCCACTGCAATCATGTCACCCGGACTTTTGGTTACCACTCCAAAAGTCATCACATTATTCATTAGCACAGGAAATGTATGATAAGAGTCATATGCCATGGGGGTGAGCATCGGATAAATGGTCTTTTCGAAATACGACTTTACTTTTGCTTGCTGGGTATCGTCCAAGTCGTCGACATTCATTATTTTGAATCCGTTTTGCTCAAAAAGCGGCTTTAGTTGTTCGGCGTAGTACTCATTTACACTTTGAAAAAAAGTTTTGCTTTCCTCGAGCAACTTTTCCCTGAAAGTGAGTTCTCTTAACCCAGAATAGTCTACTCGTCTACGGCCGTAGTCAAGATAATTGTACAGAGATCCTACCCGGATCATGAAAAATTCATCCAAATTAGAAGCACATATTGCCATGAATTTCAACCGCTCAAAAATGGTCCGCTGCTCATTTTTAGCCTGATCCAATACCCGATTATTGAAATTTAGCCAACTGAGGTCCCTACTGACAAAGTCGCTCTTTTCGACCAGGGAGTCTGCCTTGAGGGCATTTCCGGAAGGTTTAGAAACATTTTTATCTTGAACTAACATATCCTCAATAGAAAACCTACTTAATCGAATTATTCTGCACTAAATATCGACATTGGCATATTTGGCATTTTTTTCAATGAATTCCCTTCGGGGTGCTACTTCATCTCCCATTAACATAGAAAATAAATGATCGGCTTCTGCTGCTGATTCAATGGTCACTTTTTTCAAAGTTCTGGTCTCCGGATCCATGGTAGTAATCCAGAGCTGGTCCGGGTTCATTTCCCCCAGACCCTTGTATCTCTGAAGACTTACGGAACCTTCTTTACCTTCAGGGGCCATCTCTTTAATTATACGGTCTTTTTCTTCATCGCTCCAACAATACCTTTCCTGTTTGCCTCTTTTAAGTAAATATAGCGGTGGCAGGGCGATATACAAATAACCTTTTTCTATTAACTCGTGCATGTATCGGAAGAAAAATGTGAGGATCAGTGTCCGAATATGACTACCGTCCACATCCGCATCAGTCATGATTATTATTTTATGATATCGAAGTTTTGTCATATTCAGGGCTTTATCGTCATCTGCCGTCCCAAAACTGACACCAAGTCCTGTAATCATGTTCTTTATTTCCTCATTTTCATAGATCCTGTGTTCTTGTGCCTTCTCCACGTTTAATATTTTACCTCTTAATGGTAAGATCGCCTGAAAGTTCCGGTCTCTTCCCTGTTTTGCAGAACCCCCTGCTGAATCTCCCTCTACCAAATATAACTCACATACTGTTGGGTCTGAATTAGAACAATCTGCCAATTTGCCGGGAAGTCCGGTGCCTGTCAACACATTCTTTCTTTGGACCATCTCCCTGGCTTTTCGGGCAGCGTGCCGGGCCTGAGCCGCCAGTATCACCTTACTTACTATCATCTTAGCCTGCTTAGGGTTTTCCTCCATGTAGTTTTGCAACATCTCGCTTACAGTGGTATCTACAGCGCCCATAGCTTCGGAGTTACCCAGCTTGGTTTTTGTTTGACCCTCGAACTGAGGTTCAGCAACTTTTATTGAGATCACAGCTGTTAGACCCTCCCTGAAATCATCTCCACTTATCTCCACCTTTGCTTTATCCAATAGTCCTGATCGATCAGCATATGCTTTAAGGGTCCTGGTTAAAGCCCTCCGGAAGCCGGCAACATGAGTGCCGCCTTCAATGGTATTAATGTTGTTCACATAGGAAATAACATTCTCCGAAAAGGAAGTGTTATAGTTAATGGCTACCTGAACAGGAAATCCTTTTTTTCCACCCTCTATGTAAACTGGCTCAGGAATCAGGCTTTCGCGGGTTGAGTCGAGATATTCGACGAACTCAACCAAACCCCCTTCCGATAAGAAGTTCTCTTCTTTATAATTTCCTTCGTCATCCTTCTCCCTTAGATCCTTTAATCGAAGGCTAATTCCAGAATTGAGATATGACAACTCTCTTAATCTGGAAGCAATTGTGTCGTAATTATAGTCGTAATTATATTCACTTACATTGAAAATTGTGTAGTCAGGGACAAAATGCACTTTTGTACCGGTGATATCAGTGGTTCCAATTTCCTTTACCGTATATTTTGGTATCCCCTGGCTGTATTCTTGCCGGTAGATCTTCCCATCCCTGTTGACGGTTACTTCTAAATGGGATGACAAGGCATTAACACAACTTACCCCCACTCCATGCAATCCACCGGACACCTTGTATGTGTCCTTATCAAATTTTCCGCCAGCATGCAGTACCGTCATTACCACCTCCAGTGCAGACCGCTTTTCTTTGGGATGCATATCAGTAGGTATTCCCCTGCCGTTGTCCTCCACAGTGATACTGTTGTCTTCATTTATCTGGACCCAAATCTCTGTACAATATCCCGCCATGGCCTCATCTATACTATTATCAACCACTTCCCAAACCATGTGGTGCAGGCCCTTCAACCCTAAATCACCAATAAACATAGCGGGTCTTTTGCGTACAGCTTCCAGGCCTTCTAAGACCTGAATATTTTCCGCTGAATAGTCAGAATTTCTCTTGTTATCTTTTTCGCTCATAATTTCATTTTGAAAAGCACAAAAATAAACAATTTAGGTGACTAATATGACCGAAATGGTTTAAGAAAAGCCCAAAAAATCAGGGTCTGTCCCTGGTTCCTGGATACACGGAAAAATCAGATTAATTTGGCTCTGGGATTCATTAAGGATTCAATGGAATTTTATACAGTCTGGCCACTGCTTCAGCACACCGGATTCCGTCCATTGCCGCAGACATGATTCCACCTGCATAACCCGCTCCTTCGCCACAAGGCACCAATCCTTCAACTTGAGGATGTTGCAAGGTTTTAGGGTCACGCGGTATTTTGACGGGAGAAGAAGTACGACTTTCTACTCCCAACAACACCGCCTCATTGGTTAAATATCCTTTCATTCGTTTTCCAAACACTCTAAATCCATATTTAATTCCCTCTTCAATCTGAGATGGAAGCACTTCTTTTAGAATTTGCGCGTTTACTCCCGGTTGATAAGAAGTCTCCGGAAGATCTGAGGACATACGCCCATTTAAAAAATCCATTAACCGTTGAGCTGGAGCAGCCTGACTATTTCCAGCGATGACGCAGGCATTTTTCTCAATAGATTGCTGAAAGTACATACCGGCCAATGGACCATACTCACCAAACTTTGTAAAATCTGACTGAGATACAGAAACAACAATCCCGGAATTGGCAAATTTAGAATCCCTTGTTGATGGGCTCATACCATTCACTACTATTTCACCCTGAGTAGTAGCTGCGGGTACTATGAATCCACCTGGACACATGCAAAAAGAAAATACTCCACGTGTGCGATCTCTGCCAATTTGATGGCTTAGGGAGTAAGAAGCGGCAGGGAGCAAGCCCCTTTCCGCACCGTGATATTGAATAGAATCAATCAATGACTGAGGGTGTTCCACCCGAACACCTAATGCAAACGGCTTTGCTTCAATACTAACCCCTGCTGAGTGGAGCATCACATATATGTCCCTGGCACTATGGCCAGTAGCCAATATCACAGCGTCTCCCTGGTACTTATGACCAGACCGGTCTGTCACACCGGTAATCTTTCCATCCATTACTATTAGATTATCTATGGCAGCATTAAAGTGTACCTCCCCTCCTGACTTCAAAATAGACTCCCTAATATCCTTAACAACTTTGGGCAACTTGTTTGTACCTATATGAGGGTGCGCATCTACTAGAATGTCTTTAGGCGCTCCATGAGACACCAATATCTCCAATACCTTTTTGATGTCTCCTCTTTTCTTTGAGCGCGTGTACAGCTTTCCATCAGAGAAGGTACCTGCTCCCCCTTCGCCAAAACAATAATTGGAATCGGGATTTACCAGGTGTTGCTTATTAATGGCTGCCAAATCCCGGCGTCGGGACTTCACATCTTTTCCGCGCTCAATAATTACTGGTTTTAACCCAATCTCGATTAGACGTAAAGCTGCAAATAAGCCTGCTGGCCCGGCTCCCACAATTAGTACTGGCTTTTTTTGGGCTACAATTTGTAGTCGGTCCTTATAATTGAAACTTGGAACAACCGGTTCATCGGCATAAATATCTAGCTGCAAATGCACCCGTACGGGAGCTTTGCGAGCATCAATAGATCGTTTGCGAACTATGTAGTGTACAACTTCATTGGCGGGTATTTGAAATTTTCGAACAAGGTATCCATCAAGTTTCTCCGGATCAAAAGCTACTTGTGGTGGTAAGGATAGATTTACCCTGGTATTCATGGCAGATAATCGAACTTACGCATTATCTTGCTTCCAGCATATACCCAATGTTTATACCGAACCGGAATGGAATACTCAGTTTATCTTTTTCCAGGTCTTTAAATATTTCCTCGAATTCCTCAATTTCTGGATAATCCTTATTAAAATCACGGTAACCGATTCCCACGCCAATAAAAGCATCAATGGTAATGCCAGTACCAGCTGCATCTTTAACAAAACGATAGCCCGCCAATAGTGAGTATTCAAATCGCTTCTCATCCGCGCCAATAACCGAACTATTTATGATGCCAAGTGAGTCCACAATATTCACGAAGTGATCAACGGTAGTGAATCGTAATTCATGTCCAAGGTAGAACATCCCCAGGCGGCGATCCGGATGGTATAACTTTTGTCGAATTGCCAATGAATAGCCGCGCTCATATATTTCGTTGATTCTTACGTTGCGGTCACTGGTAAAAAAAGGGTCACGAATGATACTATATTGCAGTTCGTATCCCAATCTTTCTTGCAAATAATATTCGAAGGTGAATGGGATATTACCAAAAGCCATGGATACAGGATTGAATCCGAGAATGATACCCCGAAACTCGTTTACCTGTGGTCGGAAATAGCGAATTTTCCTTTTCTTAAACAGGTATTCCGGCTTATCGTAAAGTATCTTGGTAGTATCCAGAGGAGTTGACGTGTCTTCAATTACCCGGAATATAGGTTTGTTGTCCTCATAGTATATCTTATAATATCCCGCCAGGCTCCCGTCATTATTGTACAATATCCAGATTCCGGTTTTTTCACCATCTTTGAGCGTACCCTCCATTTTTAAAGCTCCGTCCTTATAATATCCTTTATATTCACCGGTCCCGTTAACAAACCGACTCTCTCCTTCAAGAATACCGTCATCATAATAATACAGCCACTTACCCTCATTAATGCCATTCCTTACCAATCCACTGATCTTTAAAGCCCCATTTTCATAATATTCTTTGTAAAAGCCTTCGCCATTTTTGAACAGCCCTCTCCCTTTGATGCTCCCATCATCATAATACAGATGCCAATAGCCGTCTTTCCGGCCTGCGTGCTCCGATCCCTGTGAGGTAAGTATACCGGCCTCATCGAAATAAGCCCATTCTCCTTCGCTCAAACCATTTTTGTAGGTGCCACGAACTGATACAACTCCATTAGGATGGTAAAACTCCCATAGTCCCTCTCGTACACCCTGTATATAACCACCCCTGCCTTGGGTTGTACCATTCTCGTAGTAGAATTCCCATGCTCCTTCGTTCTTATCATTTATCCTTATTCCAGAAGCTTTTAGCTTACCTGAATTATAGAATTCCTTATAATCCCCCCGATCGTGTTGATAGTAGATCTGTGATTTTAACTCACCTCCCTCATAAAACCTGTTCCATATCAAAACACGCCGCCCTTTTTCAAACTCACCACGCACTTTTAATGTACCATTCTCAAAGTAGTATTTCCACACACTTTCTCTTTCACCATCATATAATTCACCCTCCATACTTAGGTTTCCGTTTTCATAAAAGTACTTCCAATAGCCATAGTTATGACCATCGCGGATCTCTCCCGACATTTTCATATTACCATTTTCAAAAAAGTACTCCCAGATACCCACAGGATTATTATTGAGGTAGCTTCCCTGCTCTTTTACCTGTCCATCGATATAGTAGGAAGTGTACGGCCCTTCAAGTAATTGGGTCCCCTCCTTTAAAAAATATGCTTCTTTCTTTTTCTTTAAATCCTGATCAAAGTAGGTAGTGATTTCTTGTCCTTGCAGAAACACTCTTGCAGGCATCCCGGCGAAAAATATTGAAAAGAGTAGCGTAAACCTCAAAACCCACTTAATTCTGTTAAACTTATCAAGATTCCAGGCTGGCGGTCATTTAATAGAAAGCTGGTGACCTGGATGAAATTAATCTAATGACAGTGAATGGTCCTGTTCGATAATATGTAAATTTGGATAATTTGAAGTAAACAAAATAACAAAATGTCATCAAATACCTTACAAGGAGACGGATCTGGGACAAATTCTATCAGAACAGACAATTTTGAATCTCCGGACTTTTATCAGCTCGATGATCTTTTAACTGATGAACAAAAACTAATTCGAAACTCAATGAGGACATTTGTTAAAAAGGAGATTACCCCTTTTGTTGAGGACTGGTGTCAACAAGCCATTTTTCCGATGAAAATGGTAAAAAAGTTTGGTGAAATTGGGGCTTTCGGGCCCACTATTCCCACCCAATACGGGGGCGGGGGCCTTGATTATAACTCTTATGGTTTGATCATGCAGGAAATAGAAAGAGGGGACTCTGGCATGCGTAGTACTGCATCGGTACAGGGCTCTTTGGTAATGTATCCAATTTATGAGTTTGGTACCGAAGAACAAAAACAAAAGTACCTGCCAAAACTGGCTAGTGGAGAAGCGTTAGGCTGTTTTGGTCTGACTGAACCAGATCATGGATCTAATCCGGCTGGCATGACCGCCAACTTCAGTGACCAGGGAGACCATTATTTACTTAATGGCTCCAAAATGTGGATATCCAATGCTCCTAAGGCGGATATCGCAGTGGTTTGGGCAAAAGATGAAAACCGTCGGATTCATGGCCTGATCATAGAGCGGGGAATGGAGGGTTTTAGTACACCTGAAACACACGGGAAGTGGTCCTTAAGGGCCAGCTGCACAGGTGAGTTGGTTTTTGATAACGTTAAGGTTCCGAAAGAAAATTTGTTGCCCAACAAAAACGGATTGGGAGCTCCTTTGATGTGTCTGGATTCCGCTCGCTTCGGTATAGCTTGGGGGGCCATTGGAGCAGCTATGGATTGTTATTACTCAGCTCGTCAATACGCATTGGAACGCATTCAGTTTGAAAAACCTATTGCTTCTTTCCAGTTGGTCCAGAAGAAGTTGTCTGAGATGCTAACAGAAATCACCAAGGCCCAATTATTGAATTGGAGATTAGGCATTCTGATGGATCAAGATGAGGCAAGCACTGCCCAGATATCGCTGGCAAAGAGGAATAATGTGGCCATTGCTTTGGAAATTGCCCGAGAGGCCAGACAGATCCACGGTGGAATGGGTATTACCGGAGACTATTCCATCATGCGCCATATGATGAACCTGGAGTCGGTAATTACCTATGAAGGCACGCATGACATTCACCTCCTTATACTTGGTCAGGAGATCACCGGTATTCCAGCATTTAACTAGTTCCTGGGTCCTCTTAATCGACCCTTTAAGGTGAGAATTGCAACTGGATTTTGTGGATCATCAGTGAATATTGTCACTGTTTTTTCCTGATTCCCTAATCGATCGTGTGTTAGAAACCTGACCGAAATGTATGTTGATTCACCAGGACTCAATAGATCTTTTTCCAGATTTACCCTAATGCAATTGCAGTTCCCAAATACCTTTTTCAATCGGAGTGCTGACTTACCCTGATTTTGAATTGGAAATTGCACATTTACTGTATCGCCCTGCTGTTTTATTCCAAAATCAATTTCGGTTTTGGTGAAGTAGACTTTCGGAGACTTTGAGGTTACTTCAGCAGGAATGTCCAATAAAGTTACTGTAACATAAAAATCTTTGCGGGCATCACCCTGCTCATAGGTAAAAATGGCAATGTCCTCTCTGAAAAAGCCCAGATCATTTTTAGCCCTAACATCATAATGAACCCATATTTTACCTTTGGATCTCGGTTTTAGGGTATAAGGCTCGAAGGTAACGGTTATATGATTTGGCCCTTCCATGTCATCAGCAAACACCAGAATCTGATCACCATCATTATATACTTCAAAACTCTTCGAATAAAGAGATTTTTTAGTGATTGTCCCCAGATCTAACAACTTTTGCTTAGTTCTAAGTTTTCCCATCTTCACCGGATAGGCCTCCGCCACAGATTCTGATGCAGGCTCCACAAACCCTTTTATTTTAAGCTTTAAGGAGTCATGTTGATCTTTATAATGAACCACCACATACTTTTCAAATGGCCCTGGTCTATTATACGGATCAAACTGTATCAAAATAAACCCCATTTCACCTGCCGGAATTGGATCAGTGGACCAATTTGTAGAAGTGCATCCACAACTGCTGGTAACCTTCTCCACCTGTAAAGAACCAGAAGTGAGATTGGTAAATGTGAACCGATGGCTCACCATGCCCTGGTCATCAATTATTGTTCCTAGATCAGCTACAGGTTCTCCGAAAGAAACTACCTTAGATTGCTGGGCACTAATGTTAAAGGCTAGTGATACCAAAAGAAATACCAAGAATAAGCGAATTTTCATTATTAACAAAGATCAACAAAACCGTTCAAATATTGATACTAATTCTATGGGGATTTGGTCGATGTAAGTTTGAGTTAAATAATTGCAGTCGATTCTTTTCTTGAATATTAAGCTGGGTTTAATTCTTTTAAAAAAAGGTGTTTCTTTGTAGGGTTCATTTTGATACAGCAGTATGGCAAGAATTTTAACCGGCATTCAAAGCACCGGCAGGCCCCATCTGGGTAACTTATTAGGTGCAATTATACCTGCCCTCGAACTTTCAAAGGACAAGGACAACCAGTCTCTGTTTTTTATAGCCGATCTTCACGCATTAACCCAAATTAAGGATCCAAAGTTAAGAGTAGATAATACCAACGCTACCGCAGCTGCCTGGATTGCCTGCGGGATGGATACCACAGAGCAGCTCTTGTACAGGCAATCCAGAGTTCCACAAGTCTGTGAACTCACCTGGTATCTCAATTGTTTCACCCCTTACCCAATGCTGGCAAATGCACATTCATTTAAAGATAAGAGCAACAAGCTATCCGATATAAACGCCGGTTTATTTACTTATCCTGTGCTCATGACTGCAGACATAATTCTATATGATGCAGATATCGTCCCTGTTGGAAAGGACCAAAAACAGCACCTGGAAATTGCTCGCGACATAGCAGGCATTTTCAATAGTCAATTTGGAGAGACTTTCGTGTTGCCGGAAGTTCGGATTGATGAAAATGTAATGACCATTCCCGGCACTGACGGTCAGAAAATGAGTAAGTCTTACGGAAATACTTTGGACATTTTTATGGAAGAGAAACCGCTAAAAGAAGCCGTGATGTCCATCGTAACTGACAGTACACCGCTGCAAGCGCCAAAAGATCCAGACACCTGTAATGTCTTTGCATTATATCGATTACTGGCCCCATCCGATCAAATTGCTGACATGCGCAATAAATATTTAGCAGGCAATTACGGATACGGTCATGCAAAACAAGCCCTCTTCGAGTTGATCCTCTCCAGATTTACCAACGAAAGAAAATTGTTCCATCAACTTATGCAAAACCCCCAAGATATCAATCAACAATTAGAATTAGGAGAGAAAAAGGCCACAGAAATCGCGCAGGCGGTACTTGATCGTGTTCGAAATAAATTGGGTTTTAGATAACCTATTCAGGCCAGGCCAAAAAACGCTTCTCACGATTTACCTGCACAATTAATCTTGGAGGATTGGGCAATAACACCATTCTGCTTAAATGGTCTGGGTAGTCGTCTAAGATAACCGGAACTCCTTCCTTCAGGTCTACATCAAAGGTTTCACTACCATCGTCACTAGTGGTTGGGACATAAGACTTTGCCAGGTAGGCAATGGGAAGAAGTACATCGGTGTCCGGGCATATCTTATCATGTACCTGCTGAATCACTTCCTCCAATTCCTCGCCATGTTCCTCCATCAACGCATCCTCCAGGTCATGCAACTCCTCCTCCACATCATCGTATCGAGGGTCCTGATAACCGATCTCATGAAGTTCGTTTTTCTTCTTAACTATAGCTACCAAAGAAAGGTCAAGCGCGTCTATATCCATATCAATTTTACAATGGCAATTATTATACTATCAGCAACCCAAATTGGTTTACTTTTGCAAGTAAGTGGAATTTCATAAAAACAACAATAACCATGGAACAAGATTTTCTTCCTCTGAAAGGCACGGACCACATAGAATTTTATGTGGGAAATGCAAAGCAATCGGCGTACTATTATCAACATACCTTTGGCTTTCAACTAATTGCGTATTCCGGACCGGAGACAGGTGAAAGATCAAAGGCCTCATATGTATTGCAACAAGGAAAGGTACGGTTTGTATTAACCTCCTCCTTGATACCGAATTCCGAGATTAGTGATCATGTGAAATCACATGGTGACGGTGTTAAGGTATTGGCCCTTTGGGTGGATGATGTCGAGAAAAGCCATCAAGAAACCATCAGCCGTGGTGCGGTGTCTGTAATGGAACCTGAGGTACTTGAAGATGAGTATGGCTGGGTTAAAGTTGGCGCCATTAAAACTTATGGCGACACTATTCATAAATTTGTTGAACGAACCAACTACCATGGCCCTTTCCTGCCTGGTTTTATTTCAGTGAAATCCGGGTTTCCTGCCATCCCTGTAGGGATCAAGTATGTGGATCACTGCGTGGGTAATGTAGGTTTGGGAGAAATGGATCAATGGGTTAAATTCTACCAGGATGTTATGGGTTTTAAACTGCTGCTTACTTTTGATGACAAAGATATATCTACAGAATATTCAGCCTTGATGTCTAAGGTGGTGGTTAACGGAAATAGTTATATTAAATTTCCTATAAATGAACCGGCAAAAGGCAAGAAAAAATCACAGATAGAGGAGTATATTGAATACTATGGCGGCCCTGGGGTTCAGCACATTGCCCTGGCAACTGACGATATACTCAAAACAGTTTCGGAATTACGTAATCGCGGGGTTGATTTCTTGAGTATCCCTGATGTTTACTACGATGATCTTGAGGAGCGGGTGGGTAGTGTTGAGGAAGATGCCCAATCGTTGAAAGACTTAAATATCCTGGTAGATCGTGATGATCAGGGCTATCTCTTGCAGATCTTTACCAAACCTGTACAGGATCGGCCTACAGTATTTTATGAAATTATTCAGCGAAAGGGCGCAAAATCCTTTGGAAAAGGAAACTTCAAGGCATTATTTGAAGCTATCGAACGAGAACAGGACCTGAGAGGCAACCTATAGATACAACCAAAACAAATACCAAATATGATTGAGAAAGAAGTGCAACAAAAAGTGGATCAATGGTTGAGCGGCAATATCGATGAAGAGAGTAAACAGCAAATTCAGGAATTACAGAAAGATCCGAAAGCCTTAACTGATGCTTTTTACAAGGACCTTGAGTTTGGAACAGGCGGGCTAAGAGGAATCATGGGAATCGGTTCCAATAGGATCAACCAGTATACCATAGGCAAAGCCACCCAAGGATTAGCCAACTATCTTAACAAAACATTCCCAGGAGTAAGTATTAAGGTGGCAATAGCACATGACAGTCGAAACAAAAGTGATTATTTTACACGGATCACTGCCAAAGTTTTTGCAGCCAATGGAATCAGAGTTCATCTGTTTGAGTCACTTCGTCCAACTCCAGAATTAAGTTTTGCCATTCGAGACCTTCAATGTCAGGCAGGCATAGTAATCACAGCTTCTCATAACCCCAAAGAATACAATGGGTACAAGGCCTATTGGAACGATGGGGCTCAATTAGTACCTCCTCATGACCAAAATGTGATGGACGAAGTAAATGCAATTGAAAGCTTCGATGAAATAAAATTTGAAGGTAATGAAGAGCTTATGGTGAAGATTGATAGCGATGTGGATGACAAGTACCTAACTATGATTGAAGGCTTGGTGGTAAACCGAGAAGTAATTAAACGGCAAAATGATCTGAAAATAGTTTATAGTCCCATCCACGGTACCGGCATCACCATGGTGCCATTGATCCTTGAGAGGATCGGGTTTACCAATGTATCCATCGTTGAGGAACAGGCAGAACCCAACGGAGATTTCCCAACGGTAATATATCCTAATCCAGAGGAACAAGAGGCTATGAGCATGGCCTTGGCAAAAGCCAGGGAAATAGATGCGGACCTTATTATGGCTACCGATCCTGATACCGACAGGGTAGGGATAGGTGTTAAAAATCACCATGGGAAGTTTCAACTGCTCAACGGCAACCAGACCGGGGTTTTAATTATGCATTATCTCCTGGATCAATGGCATGCCAGAGGCAAGATCAGTGACAAGAATTACATTGTTAAGACCATAGTTACCACGGAGCTCATTGATGCTATCGCTGAGCGGTATCAGGTGGATTGTTACAATACCTTAACAGGATTCAAATGGATTGCTGCGGTCATACGCAAACTGGAGGGAGAACGAGAGTTTATTGTTGGTGGAGAAGAAAGCTATGGCTACATGATTGGAGACAAAGTAAGAGACAAGGATGCCGTGGCTTCCTGCGCTATCATTTCAGAGTTAGTGGCCTTTTGTAAGGACCAGGGTAAAACTCTTTTTGATGGGCTCATCTCAATTTATCAGGAATACGGCCATTTTAGAGAATCCCTTATTTCAATTACCAAGCCTGGCAAAACTGGCGCGGAAGAAATTCAAGAGATCATGCGTAAATTAAGAAAAACACCCCCTGATACATTTGGAGGATCAGAAGTTAAAACGGTACTCGATTACCAAATCAGTAAGTCTCACGATCTTACAACGGGGGAGACATCTTTCATAAATCTTCCAAAATCCAACGTTTTGCAGTTTGTAACCCAAGATGGAAGTAAAATTTCAGCGCGACCTTCAGGCACCGAGCCGAAAATCAAGTTCTATATAAGTGTCAGAGGTCAGTTGGATGCAAAAGAGTCATTTGATGTTGCCACCACTGATTTGGATACAAAAATCCAAGAGATCAAGCAAGATCTCCAGAAATTCACTAGTTAAACGTTTTAATCCTGTATTAGCTCTCTAAAAGTGGAGATTTCAGCATTTTCTTACATCCCGACCTGGCCAGGGAATTAGAAGAGGCGAATAGATGTTTAAGTGGTAAATTGATATTTCTCAACAAGGTATTGTTTCCATGATTGTCCAGAAACCATCTGGTTCCTCCTATTTTTCTGAAATTCAGCGACTTCGCAGACAAAATCGCAGACTTGCAACATTAAATAGAGAGCTGAAAACTGAAAACAATCTACTGAATCAACTGGTGGGGTCAACAAAAGTGGGTATGTTCGTCAAAAATGAGCAAAACGCTTTTGTCTATGTGAATCAGGCATTTTGCGACCATCTTCAGGTTTCCAGGGACAAAATCCTTTTCAAAGAAAATCAACAGCTCTCAAAGTCTCTAAGGAGGTATATTAATGATGACAAAAAGGTTTTAAAAACAAGAAATGTTGTTTTTAATTTAATCGAGAATAAAGATCGGGGTTCCTGGATTGAAACCGTGAAATTTCCCTGGTTTGCACCCCCTAATCAGATAAAAGGAATCTACGGATTTACCAATGATGTGTCAGATAATGTCCGGGTAGAAGAAGGACTCCACAAGACTCGTATAGATCTAAAAAAGGCCAATTTAGTAAATGAGGCCTTGAGGCAATTTTCGTACGCCGCATCTCATGATTTGCAGGAGCCCCTGAGATCTGTCCAGGGTATTCTTAATATCATTCAACTGGAGTTTGCCGGTCAGTTGGACCAAAAGGCCAAGGTTTATTTTGACAAGGCAGATGAAAGTTTGCAACGGATGCAACAGTTGATCAAAGACATTCTTGACTATGCCGCAATCAATGGTGTGAAATACCGTTTGGAGCCGGTCGATTTGAATTTAATATTGGACCAGGTGCTGTTAAATCTTCATCAGACCATTCAGGAGCAACAAGCACAAATTAGTGTTGATAGATTGCCTCAAGTAAATGGAAACTCCGGCTTGTTAATTCACTATTTTCAAAACATGCTTTCTAATTCCATAAAATATCAATCCTCAGGGGTCAGTCCAAAGGTCCGGATTACCTCGCAATCAAATAGAGGAAACTGGATAATTGGTATCGAGGATAATGGAATAGGAATTGATCCTTGCTATTTTAATGAAATATTCAAGCCATTTAAACGATTACACCGGCAGTCCGAAATTAAAGGTTCCGGTATTGGTTTGGCTACCAGTAAAAAAATAGTTCAAATCCATTCCGGGAGACTGTGGGTAGAGTCCTCATTGGGATCGGGCTCCACCTTTTTTATGGAAATTCCGAAAAATTTACCCTAGTACAATTCATAGAAGCTACTAATTTTTTAGATTTGGACCAGTGGGATGGTAATAAATGAAAATGTTTCCCTACGGGAATTCAACACATTTGGTATTGCTGTAAGCGCCCGTTATCTGGTTGGAATAGACCATGAAAGGAACTTACATAAGGCGCTTGGTGAATCAAAACAGAATGCACTGCCCCTGCTTGTGCTGGGCGGAGGCAGTAATATACTATTTGCCCGGGATTACCCGGGACTAATCTTGAAAAACGAGATCCTGGGGACAGAGGTGTTGAAAGAGGATCGAGATTATGTTTGGGTCCGGGTGGGCGCCGGAGAAAACTGGCATCAACTAGTATTATGGGCTATTGATCACGGTTGGGGCGGAATTGAAAATCTTAGCTTAATTCCCGGAACCGTTGGGGCGGCCCCCATGCAAAATATCGGAGCATATGGGGTCGAGATATGTACAGTTTTTTCCCATCTGGAAGCAATTCGATTGGATAACGGCAAAGCCCGAAAATTTGAGATCCCTGAATGTGAATTTAATTACCGTTATAGTGCCTTTAAAGGACCGCTAAAAGATCAGTACATGATCACCAGAGTGGTATTAAGGTTACGAAAACGTCCAACCTTTAACATTTCGTATGGGTCAATTTCCCAGACTCTTGAAGACATGGGTGTGCAGGAGTTGAGCCTACGAAAAATCAGCAATGCTGTGATCAATATCAGACAAAGCAAACTTCCGGACCCCGGGAAACTTGGAAATGCTGGTAGTTTCTTTAAGAATCCTATCATTAGCAAAGAGTTTTATTATAACCTTAAAACCGAATATGCGAATATTCCAAGTTATTCTACCGAAGAGAACGCCATTAAAATCCCTGCTGGATGGCTCATTGAGCAATGCAATTGGAAAGGTTTCAGAGAGGGCGCCATTGGTGTACACAAGGAACAAGCACTGGTTCTGGTAAATTACGGGGGCGCCCAGGGAGGTGATTTGGTTAAACTTTCACATGAAATCCAGAAGTCAGTAGACCGTAAGTTTGGTATTATGTTGACCCCTGAAGTAAATATTATTTGAGCTCCGTCCTTAACACCCTAACACCCTAACACCTTCGTCCTTCGTCCCTGGTAATTCTTATTTCTCAATTTGCTAAATCATATGTGTCACGTTCTCCAAATTCCCTTGATATTGCTGGGTTTCTATTCCAAATCTATTTAAGAATTCTAAGCCCTCATCTTGTTTCAGGCCCTTATAGGCGCCATATGACTTAAGGTAAACAATCTTTAGAATTCCCATAGCAAATATTATCCTTGCACAACTAAGGCAAGGTGATAAGGTAACATAAAGGGTGGATCCCTCTACACTGGTCTTGTTTTTGACAGCATAAAGGATTGCATTTTGTTCCGCGTGCAGTGCTAAACTACAACTTCCTTTAGAACTTCTGGGGCAACCTTCCGTGGGCCATTCTTCATCACAATTGTGTGTTCCTGCCGGAGGTCCATTATAACCAATAGATATAATGCGCGTATCTTTTGTTAAAACCGCTCCCACGTGTCTCTTAATACAATGAGATCTTTTGGCCAGGTTTACGGCCAACTCCATATAGATATCGTCAAATGCGGGGCGACCTACCATAATTTTTTTGTTTTTTTTCTTGGAATCAGTTTGGCAAAATTATTGTAAATTGATTAATATCACCAGCTTGATTTAAAAATTACCGAAATGACAAGAATATACAAGCCATTGATGGTGCTAATAGCGCTGGTTTTTTGGAATATCGCTGATACATATGCCCAAGAAGCTTTAAAACCCCGACCAAGCCCTTTGGAGATGGTTACCATGAAATATGAAGATACATATATCAAAATTACCTATTGTCGGCCACATAAACGAGGCAGGGAAATATTTGGGAACTTAGAGCCTTTTGGTGAGGTCTGGAGAACTGGAGCAAATGAAGCTACTGAGATTACCATTACCGGCTCTGTCAAACTTGGGGATCAAATAATAAAACCAGGAACCTATACACTGTTTACTATTCCTAATAAAGACCACTGGACGATAATTTTAAATAGCGAATTAGGTCAATGGGGTGCCTACAATTACAATTCCAAACTTGATGTAATTCGTTTCGACGTTCCCGTCTTAACCACAACGGAAGTCTACGAACCATTCACCATAGCTTTTGAACAAAAAGCACACAGCGCCGAACTGGTAATGATGTGGGACCGTACCAAAGTGACCATTCCAATTGTGTTTATGTGATCGCTATAAACAACCTCTCGTATTTTATTGGTGACCGTGTCTTGTATGATAATGCCTCTTTACACATCAAGCGGAGGGATAAAATTGGACTAATCGGTCTAAATGGCACAGGAAAATCAACATTGTTGCGCCTCATCAATGGAGATTACCAGGCAAGCGCCGGGTCGATTAGTAAAGGAGCTCAATGCACCATAGGTTTTCTTGACCAGGATTTGGTCTCGTATAATACCACAGAATCTATTCTACAAGTGGCCATGCAGGCCTTTGAAGAAGCCTGTGAATTGCAAAAACAGATTGAAGCTACCTTAAAGGACCTTGAGGAAAACTACCAGGATAAAACTGTTGAGAAATTGAGTGTGTTGCAAGAAAATTTTGATCGGTTAGAGGGGTATAGCATTCACGCAAAAGCTGAAGAGGTTTTGGAGGGAATCGGCTTTAAAACTGCAGATTTGAGTAAGCCGCTAAAAAAGTTTTCCGGAGGGTGGCGAATGAGGGTAATGCTGGCCAAGTTGCTGCTGGAAAAGCCAGATCTATTACTATTGGATGAACCCACAAACCACTTAGATCTTCCATCCATCAAATGGGTTGAACAATATCTGAAGACCTATGAAGGGGCTGTAATAGTAGTATCCCATGATCGTCGATTCTTGGATCAGGTGGCTCAGATAATTGTCGAGGTTACCCAACAGAAATTAATTGCCTATAGCGGTAATTACAGTTTTTACCTGGAGGAAAAGGCGCTGCGATCGGAAATCCAAAACAATGCGTTTCAAAACCAGCAACAGAAGATCAAGCAAACCGAACAGTTTATTAGCCGCTTTAGAGCCAAATCAACAAAGGCCCGTCAGGTCCAGTCACGTATAAAATCGCTCGAGCGGATGGACCGTATTGAGGATACCATAGAATCAATGTCATTAGTTAATTTTAAGTTTTCCTTTAAACAAAAATCCGGGCGAGTGGTATGTGATTTAAACGAAGTATCAAAATCTTATGGTGATATAAACATATTCAATAAGACCTCTGGCATAGTAGAGCGGGGAGATAAAATTGCCTTGATTGGAGCCAACGGAAAAGGTAAATCAACCTTATTGCGCATTATTGCAGGACATGAGCATATTTCAGGTGAATCCAAACTGGGATATAACGTCAACCTTTCGTTTTATGCTCAACATCAATTGGAAGCCCTACATCTAAACCATGAAGTTTTAGAAGAACTTAAACTATGCGGTAGTGGAAAAACTGAATTGGAGTTGCGCAATCTTCTAGGTTGTTTTTTGTTTTCTGATGATGATGTTTTTAAGAAAATAAAAGTGCTTTCAGGAGGTGAAAAGTCAAGAGTGGCACTGGCCAAAACCCTTATTTCAGAGTCCAACTTTCTCTTGTTGGATGAACCTACCAACCACCTGGATATGCTATCTGTCCAAATTCTCATCCAGGCGCTTGACCAGTTCCAAGGGACTTTTGTATTAGTCAGCCATGATCGTCATTTCATTAGCCAGGTAGCCAATAAAATATGGTATATCGAAGAACAACAATTAAAATCCTATCCCGGAACTTACCAGGAATATGAATACTGGCGATCGCAGCAAAATCAAGCGCCAACCAATAACCAGCCCAAACCAGTTAGTACCAAGAAGAAACGGATTAAGAGAGACCAGGGAGACAAGCAATGGAAGAAACTTCAAAAAGACCTTAAACAAACTGAAGAGCTGATTGAAAAAATGGAAATCCAAAAACAAAAACTTTTGGGCCAATTATCCAATCCCGAGATAACTAGTCATTCAGATGCATTAAACGAGGCATCGGAAGCATTTCAAGCAAACGAAAGTGCTCTGGAAAAACTTCATAGCGATTGGGAACAGCTGGTACTAAAATTGGATTCCTTGGAAGCAAATCGCTCCTAGTGCAAACCAATCTAGTGCCGTTGACATGCTTTTTAACCAATAGCTAAAAACTTATCCCGGTACTAATACCCACTCTTTGAAACGTCCGATCCTCCACATTGGTAATAACATTTCCATTGCCATAATCTACCGGTTCAAAACGAGTTGTGGATTTTTGCAGTACATAACTTAATTGAAGGTGCCAGCTGTGTTTGGCAAAATGCCATTGTATGCCCAGGGAAGGCCTAAAATAAAATCCTCCTTGGACCTCCCCAATTTGGGAGATATTTTCCCGCTCATCCGCCCAACTCCAACCTGCACTAAATTGATAAAAAGGGGTTAGTCTCCCTTTTAACAGGTCTCCCTGAACGTCCAGATAAACCGGCACATGAATTTGTTCCGGATAATAATTTAGCCCAACACCCAAACCTAGTCCAAACAATGGACTAATTTTATAACCGCTGGCAAACGAAGCCGCGAAACTTCCGGTGTTTTCCAAGTATTGATGTCCTTTACCCAAAAGCACCCCCCAAGACACTTGATAGTATGCTCCTTGTGACCTATTCAAATAAAGCTCTGGGTTGAGTTTTTGAGTTTTCAATGACTTTATCATAGAAACAGGTA
>CAZOJZ010000540.1:0-7852 GCA_964580205.1 uncultured Roseivirgaceae bacterium | reverse complement strand
TGGAACTATGAACGCAGCCCAGAAGGATTTATCAAAACAACATCTCAGCAGTCCTGGCAGAATCCATTTAGTCCCAGCCAGCGAAAACCACTTACAGGTACATTTATCATTGCAGGGCTGGTATCGGTGATAGTCATAATGTACTTCTATCCAAGTTTTCAATCTTCCGGACAAGAATCGGAAATTTCGGAATCTATTATGGAACCCCGAGTTATCGATAAGTCTATTGTGGTGCTACCCTTTACCAACATCAGTAGCGATCCTGAACAAGAATATTTCAGCGATGGCATGATGGAGGAAATATTGAATCACCTGGTAAAGATCGAAGATTTGAAGGTCATTTCTCGGACCACGGCCATGCAGTATAAAGGCACCTCTAAATCTGTACATGAGATAACGGAAGAATTGAAGGTGGCTACCGCCCTGGAAGGGAGTGTAAGGAAGGATGGTAATAAAATCAGGATTGCCATACAACTTATAGATGGAAATACGGATATACACCTATGGTCTGAGACTTACGATCGTGATTTAGAAGATGTATTTGCCATACAAAGCAATGTTGCTCAAAGTGTGGCTGCTGCGCTCCAGACAGAAATCCAGCCTGACGTGAAGTTAAACATTGAATCCCAACCGACATCAAGTACTGAAGCTTACATTATGTACCTCAATGCCATAGCAATTTGGAGGTCAACAGCAAATCCCAGAGGAACGCCAGTTTCCCTTTTAGAAAAAGCCGTAAGTATTGATTCTGAGTTTGCTAATGCTTATGCTCTTCTTGGGTTCCTTAAGTCTAATTTTGCCTGGGGTCGGATGTTGGATATAGCCAACTCTGAAGAAGCCTTCCAACTAGCCAAGCCGTATTTTGATAGAGCCCTTCAATTTGACCCGGATAATCAAGTAGCACATGGATATTTAGCTCAGAACCATCTTTGGTACCATTGGGATTTCAAAGCTGCTGAAAAAGAATATAGGTCTATTAAAGAATTGAATTACAATTATAGCTGGCCGGATCTTCTGATTGCCTCGGGTAAGTTTGCGGAAGCAGTCAAAGAAGCTGAATTAGGTATTAATACGGATCCCTTAAATTCTTTCTCCTGGGGGTCCAGGATCTTAAGCATTTATTTTAACAATCAACCGGACGAGGCTCTGGATGTCATTGATCAAGCTCTTGAGCTTAATCTTGGTAGCAATCATGCTCCTGCAATGGAGGCAAGTAGGGTGTATTTGTATTTGGGACTTTATGATAAAGTTGTAGAAACCATCGAAAAATACTTAAGTGATCTAATAGTTCCCCGCCCAAGGGGAATTTTGGCAATTGCTTACTTCCATCTTGGTGAAGATGAAAAGGTCAAAGAGTTATTGAATGAACTAAAGGCTCAAAGCGAAGAGTCATCTGCAGGCAGCCCTGCATTTTATACTGCCATGATCTACGCCCAGATGGGTGAAATAGAGAACGCATTCGAGTGGCTGGAAAAAGCCTATCAAGACCATGAAGTTGAAATGTATTGGCTGAAAGTTGAGCCGCCTTTTGAGCCACTTCATAACGATCCCCGCTGGCAGGAAATGCTGGATAAGGTAGGGTTTCCAGAGTGAAGCTGAACGGCCGCTTATGGCCCAGGCTGTGTCAAAACGCAAAAACGGGCCCATGTAGTCCGCTTTAAGCTCGATCGGATTTCGGGTGAAGTTGGCTTCCACTGGAAGGGAGTTATCGGTTCGGAAGCCTCACAAATGCCGGATAGTCTACATATGATCTTGACATCAACAATCGCCTTTTTCTAAGCTGCTGTGGCGTTTTTACACAGCCTCGTCCGAAAGCTGCCGTTCGAGAACCAAATTTTAAGCACTACTGAAAGTCCGCTAACGACTGAGATTATTAAAATTCTCAACAAGATAACCATGCCTTCTGGCGGAGGAATTGATTCTTCCAAATACGCCGGTAAATTGAAATTGGACATCGATCCAATTAACTACCAGAAATCAACCGCTATAAAATATCGGTCAATTGTCGGCAAGTAAGTTGCAAACGGGCATAAGGCACACAAAAACAGTGCGCGCTGATCTAGCTACCATACTCTAACTGAATTACGGGTTTGGGTAATCTAAAGAATCACGTAATTAATCACGTAATTAATAACGTGATTAATTTATCCGGACTAAAGTTGGTCAATTTCACATTGGGTACTCATTATTTATAACTACTGCCAGGGAGGGCCTGACTAAAAAAGAACTAGAAATGTATTCGGATAGTGGTAGCTTGTTCATGGTTGAAACGGGCATCCATGGGGTTCCTGCATTCCTATTTGGATGAAGCAAGCAAAAATAGTAATTGTGAAAAGGGTCGAGGGTCTCAATACCAATCTTCTCCCTTAATCATTCCTGTTGTTCAAGTGGTAGCTCATTCATCTTAGCTCGTAACCATGAGCGAAAATCCTGCGTAATGGCGTCGGTCCAACCACTCGATTTCACCACCTGTGTAAATCCCTTCCCTGAGTCTGGCGTGACCAAATTCATCCTGGAGCCGGGTCCATTCTGATGTTTCCACCACCTCTACGGGATAAATGCTATGGAATTTGATTCTAAAGGGAATTTGTATTTTGCTATTGGAGATTTTACCGTTCAAACTGGAGAGGTAGCGGGATATGCTCAAATAGATGAACGTAGCAAGAAAAACGACTCACAAAGTACTTCTGCTAATACCAATAACCTGCAGGGAAAAATAAATCGCATCCACCCTGAAAGTGACGGGACATACACGATTCCGGAAGGGAATCTCTTCCTGGTTTGTCTTAATTGTCATCAAATAAACAGCAAGTTAGTGGGGCCAAGTTTTGAAGATATTGCCAGGCGATATGGGGGAGAAGACTCTGTGATGACCTATCTTCCCAAAAGAATTATAGGTGGAGGGATTGGAAATTGGCCAGGAAATATTGCCATGCCTGCCAATCTATCGCTAAAAGAAACAGAAGCGGAGGAAATCACACAGTTCATTTTAGGTCTTAATGAATTTGTTGATATGCCCCAGTAAAGTAAGCTACATTATGCCATATTTAGCGAACGCTTCTCCAGCACCCATACCTTGATCAATGGCTTTTTTCACAATTCTTTCCCCACTTGCTTTTTCAAATGCCAATTGAATTACAGCCTCCTCTATTTCCTTTGGGATTATGCAAACACCATCAAGATCACCAAATACAATATCCCCTGGCTTGATTCTCACACCCTGCATTTCAATTTCTACTCCAAAGTCAATTACTTTACCTCTGGGGCCCTGATCTTGTGAATACCTGCCGATAGAAAAGGTGGGAAAATCAAGGTCTAATATGCCTTTTGTATCTCTGGAATACCCATCGACCACCGCACCGACTGCTCCGCATTTCATGGCTCTGACGCTCATCAGTTCACCCCAAAGCGCATAATTGTATGACGAACCGGTACATATGTAAACTTCATTTTGTTTTAAACTATCCAAGGCCTCTAACATCAATCCAAATGGTTTTGCCATAGTTGCATTATGGCTACTGTTGGATATTTCAGAAAATGCATCTGCTTCCAAAACAGGCATGGCCCTGCCTACCACTACCATCTGTTGATCCAAAGGTTGTATTTTGGGAGGTAAAAATTGATGCAGATACCCCTGTTTGTCCATAATATCGCCAACCACGGCTGTATAAAGTTTCTGACGCATCATCTTGAATAGTTCATTATCGTCACTCCATAATTTCATTTCATCATTTTTTTAAATGCCTCAATCCTAGTTTCGTACGCAAATTCCCACAATTCTCAATGAAATTTGTGCCATCCGGGTTCCAATCCTAGTTCCCGATTGATTCTTGATGCAGCTTTCATGGCCTTCTTCACAAGATCGTCAAAAGAAACCAATTTATTCTGTGCTGTTAAAATAGATACGGTGAGCGAAGCCATAACACCGGAGTCCTTATTGCCTACTGGAACGGCTATGTCCGTCACTCCAAATGTAGTTCCACTTTCCCTGATGTCGTAGCCATCTTTTCTAACGGTGACAATATCGCTCAAAAACTGTTTCCGCTTGGCAGCAGACATTTTGTTGAAATACTTGTCATACTTTAGGACCTTCAAAATTTCAATCTCATCTAAAAATGATAACATAATCCTGCCTGAAGTTGTTTTTGTCAAATGGAAGAGACCACCTTCTTCTATAGAAAGAGCCACCGGGTCAGGGCTTCTACTTTGTGCTACTACCAATAACTTATTGCGGTAAAGAGTGCTGAGATGGCAAGATTCTCGTAAATGTGCGGACAATTGTTCCATTGGGTTATATGCAGCCTTCTTTAGTGCATCCACCGGAGAATGTCTATGCGCAAGTTGGTATAGCTTCAGTGATAAACTGTACTTACCAGTTTTAGAGTCTCTATCAAGATAATCTCTTTCTTCAAGGCAAAGCAGCATCCGATATATTTCATTGGAGGATCGATCGACCCCTTTAGAAATTTCGACTTGTGATTGTGGTGTAGCCTGGATCGAAAGAAATTCTAAGATGTCAAGACCCTTATCTAGAGCCGGAGCACTATACTGAGCCATATATATTTTTTTTAAAATAGTTCATACAACCAAAAGTGGCCTGGTGATTTGCAGATATATATTCAAAAATGAAGAATATAGTTCAAAAATGAAGAATAATTTACGTAAAATTCCTGTCCGAAACCAAGAGTAAAACTTTTGCACAGATAAAAAAGAACTCATTATCAATAAGAAACTTAGTGTCTATGAAATTCCAAACTACAGGAAGAGTCCTGATTATTAACCACCTATTAGCAATCCTCTTTTCAGTCATCTGTTTCGAATGGTGTTCCGGGCAATCCGCCGCTGACATCGATCTGACAACTATTCAGGCTGCCACCATTGAAGCACCCCCCGATTGGGCGCTTATGCAAAGAAGGCTCATAGATGCAATGTAGGATGCCGGGGATTTTTACTGGCAGCGTTTCATGAATGAGGGAGGTACCACTATCAGTCAGGGACCATATGACGACCTTTATGAAATGTTCTATAATTGGCCTTATTTTTATATGATAGGAGCCAATAAGAGATTCTTTGATCGAGGTTTGACCGCATATAATGGGATCACCCGTTTATGATAGCATAATTACCCGTACCGATGTACCTGTAAATCTTAGTTCAACCGGATTAATCACCAATGCATACCTTTATACCTGAAGGCCAGGTTTTAGTGCCCTATCGAAGGAATGCAGATGGCTGGCGCAGCTATAGACCCATCATGATCCGGGACCTGGCTCACTTGTGGCATGCATCAATGGAAGCCAAAGATTGGCAACGAATAGAAACTGTACATCAGGGACAAAAAATCAGACCATTAAATATGGAAGGCATCTGGGGTCAAAATACTTTGGACCATTTGGATTCCGTGGTGTATAAACCCGCCGAGCCATTTGACTGGAGTCAGGAAATGGTTCAGGGTGATCGAACCATGGGAAAAAGTGAGTATGCCAGATTGATGTACTATGCAGGTGAAAACCCAGACTGGCCTCTGGAATCATTAAAAGCCGATTTTCAAGAAATGACCAATCGCATGGAGTTCATGAGAAATGACCCCAGAGCGATTACGGAAATTAATGGTGACGATACCTATCCAAATAATCCGGTGATAATTAAAGCGCTGCAGCAAACCACTATGGGTACACCCCAAACCGTCTACTTTGGGGGCTTACTTAGAGCGGTTGTTCGTTACTATGATATTGAGAACAGCCGGCCTGGATTACCTTCTGAGGTATCGGCACTGGTTGAAGGGCTCGAGGCAGATCAAGTGTTGTTAAGATTAGTCAATTTGGATCCTGTTGAAAAAAAGGAATTAATTATCCAGGCAGGCGCATTTGGGGAACATCAGTTTACCAGCATTCAGTATTCCACAACTGACGAAACCGGAGTGCCTCAAGAGAAACAATCGAAACCTGTCGATAACAAGTATGTAAAGATAATACTCCCAGCTTCTACTTCCATTCTATTAGAGATTGGTATAGATAGATTTACCAATAAGCCTTCCTACCGTTTCCCCTGGCATGAAACCTTTGACAACTGACCACATGGAGAAGATTCAGAGGTTGAGGATAAACCGAAGAGAATTTACTCAAAAGAGTATGGCTGGGGCTGCAGGATTTCTCTTGAGTAGTGGTGGTGCCATTGCAAATGACGCACCGGATGTTAGAAATATCCTCAAGACCGATACGCACGTTCATTTTTTCAATCTGAGTCGGTTTGATTATCACTGGTTAAAGAACGCGCCGGAAATTAACAGGGAATTCACTATTGAGGACTTTCAAGCAGCTTCCAAAAAGTCGAATATTGGCAAAATTCTCTTTGTAGAGAGCGGGGCAGCTGCCGGATTGGGAATTGAGGAAGCCACATGGGTATCATCACTGCCTGAGAAGGATACCAGAGTAAAAGGAATCATTGCGAACCTTGACATCAGTCAGGGGAAGATCGTTTCATCTGATCTTCAAAAGCTGACCAATCTGAAATTATTGAAAGGAATCCGATGTGGGTTTCCCAAAAATGCCCATGAATCAGACAAATTTATAAATGGATTGAATCTGTTGGCAGCGAAACATCTTTCCTATGACATAAATGTTCCATATAATCAATTGTCAAATGCCACTAAATTGATAAGGAAGTGCCCCAGGAATACCTTTGTTCTGGATCACATGGGCAATCCGGATATTAAAGCCGGAGAGATGGAAATATGGAAAGCCGGAATAAAGGAAATATCAGAAATGCCAAACGTTTTTTGTAAAGTTTCAGGAATCGTTACTAAATCTGGAAAGGATTGGACAACAAGCTTATTGGAACCTTATTTTATGCAAGTAGTGGAATCTTTTGGATTAGAGAGATTAATGTACGGAGGTGATTGGCCGGTGGTGCTACTGGCAGGATCGTATTTGAGCTGGTCCAGGACATTTGAAGAATTAACTGAAGGGTTTTCAAATAATGAATTATTGCAAATATATAATAAAAATGCAGACCGGATTTATCAATTATGAAGCCCGGTATTTTAAGATTTAATTTTTACCAAAATTGCAAAGTTATGAAAATCAGATCTTTAATAGTTGTTTTTACATTAGCAGCATTTAGCAACCCAAGAGTCCTTTCTGCTCAGGACCTATTGCTTGGCAGAGAGCAAATAATTGCCCTAACAACAAATTGGGAAGGGGGGCGATTTGCTGATGGCCGTCCTAAGGTCTCAGATGATATTTTGAACAGGACCAAAAACGTTTCTATTGAACAGGCATGGTCGGTATTGAGGAACAACGGCTACAAAAATCAATTTTGCGGAGAATGGATAATCATTCACCCCGACCAAGCCATGGTTGGAAGAGCCTTAACTGCTCAATATATGCCAAAACGAGTAGCTATACGCGAAGTTTTGGAAAAGAGGGGCGTTGAAAAGGGATATATTGGAGATATGGTAAGTTGGCCCATTGATCTGCTTCAGGAAGGTGACTTGTATGTTGCCGATTCCTATGGCAAAATTAATGAGGGCCCAATAATCGGAGATAACCTGGGAACACGCTAAATCCAAAAATGGTGTGGTGTTCAATGGTTCTTTACGAGACCTTGAAGGATTGGAGGGTATTGATGCTTTTAACGCATTTGTTAAAGATCGCATCCATCTTACCAGATGGAAATGATGCTAACAGGAATCAATACTATGATCCGGATAGGCGAGGTAACTGTGGTTCCTGGCGATGTTGTATTAGCAAAGAAGGGAGGGGTGATCTTTATCCCCCCGCATCTTGCCGAGGAAGTTGTGATCAAAGGTGAATTCACCTCTCTGAAGGACGAATTTGGGCACCTTTGCCTT
>CAZOJZ010000539.1:0-2576 GCA_964580205.1 uncultured Roseivirgaceae bacterium | reverse complement strand
ATTGTACTAGCCCCTTAAATAACTGGACAGTTTTAAATAAACAGTTTAGTAGATTAAATTTAAGGAGCACCCATGAAAAGAAGAAAATTCAGTCCCCCACAAAAATTAAAGATTTTGCAGGAAGCAGAATCCGAAGGCATGCTAGCCACTTGCCGGAAACACAAGATCGCCCAGAGTCTATTTTATCGTTGGAAGCATCAATTTGATCACAAGGGCATTGATGGATTATCTCCATCTTACTACCGGATAGATCCAGAGGTAAAAGCCTTAGAACAGGAGAATGATCGGTTGAAAAAGATCGTAGCCAAACAGGCTTTGGAGCTGGAGGTGAAAAGTGAGCTTTTAAAAAAAAGCAACCAGATCGATCGGCGCAAAAGGTGGTCATGATCAAGTACAAACAGATGGTTCCGGTTCAATGGCTGTGCACCTGGGTAGGTGTTTCACGTAGTAGCTGGTATTATACTTGTAGTAATAATAGGCCAGGGCGAAAACCCAGTACGCACACCATTAGAGCAGATGGAAGCTTGGTTGAAAATCGGGAAGTGGTTAAGCAGATCCGCAGCATACTGAGCCAGGAATTTATCTGTTACGGGTATGAAAAAGTTACTTGGGAGCTGCATGATCTGGGATTTATAATTAATAAGAAGAAAGTGTACCGGTTAATGTCTGAAGCCCATTTATTGCTTACTACTAATCGAATTTCCACCTATGGGAAAAGAGCATTTGTACAGTCCCGCAAGGTGGATGCCTCTTATCCCATGCAGCATTTGACCATGGACATTAAGTATGTTTATATCCATGGGGAGAAGCGAAATGTTTATCTACTCACCGTGATGGATGTGTTTACCAGAAAAGTGCTGGCACATTGCTTAAAACCCAGCATCCGCCAGTATGATGTGGTTTTATTGTTAGAGGGAATTATATCAAGGTATTGGACCAAGAATATTGTTATCCGCAATGATAATGGTAGTCAATTTATTGCCCACAGCGTCAGAAGGTATCTCAAAGACAAGGGTATCAGCCAGGAATTTACTCATATAGCAACTCCTGAAGAAAATGCTTATATCGAAGCTTTACACAGTACCCTGGAAAGAGAAGTAATCCAGCGATATTGGTTTGATAGTTTTTATTACGCAAAATGGAAAATTCGAGATTATTATCGAGTTTACAACGCAAAACGGAAACACCGTTCATTGAACAGAAAAACTCCAGATCAGATCTGGAACACACATAAGAAAATTATGTTAACCAACCAATTTCTTCTAAATTGAAGTTGGTTTTCTGTCCTATAATTAGGGGGTCAATACATTAATGACGATGATCTTCAAAGGTTAATAAGTCATCTAAGACAACAAGCAAATATAATAGAAGAAGTTAAACGGAAGGAAAACCCTACTTTCGAAAAGCTAAGACTTAAAATTTCAGAAGGACAAGTAGAAACTTCTTTGAGATTACTAAATGAATATGTACAAGGTCGGGATGATTATATGACGAATGATGTAGTTTTGATTACTGGGAGGTACAATAATTTCAAAAAACAGAATATGATGGGGGTAATCTCTCACGAACAATATTCAATGGAGAATAATAAAATTGTCTATTCAATCCTTGAATTAATTAAGATTTTAGAGGGGAAAGAAAAAAATAAAACCGAGCCTGATAAAGGCTAAACGGCTATATGCGAATGAGCTGAGCCTACATATTGGTACACAGAGCAGCTAAAAACAATTGAAAAACACAATGAATTTTTGCTTCTAGCACCGTCCATCGGGCCTTTCTTTTGTAACGTGTATTCGATACTTATATAATCGCTCTTCAAGAAAACACTGCGTTTGGTGCCAGGTTCTCAATGACTAAAAAAGAAAATACAATAAACTTTTCTTGAACTAATTACGATCTGGTCAGGAAGCTTTTCGATAATCTAAAATTTCGGAAACCAAAATGTTTACAGCTTTTCTTCTATCATTCGACAGGCGTGTTGCTGCAGATCCCTGTTTCTGTACAGCAAGTCGTCTTTAGTCATAAGATGGATTTCATCCGGCTGGACGCCCAAGTCCTCAAGAGGAATCCCCTGGTTCTTACCTACTCTCAAGGTTCTCCTGATGGCTACTCGGAAGTCGGTACCGGATTTGTTAAGTGGCTTGAAGTACTTTGATTTACCTTGGCCGTCACTGGTCAAGAAGTGTAAGAGGGAATGGGACCATACATTGGCGCCACCTGCACCAGTGTTTTCATGATTACCCAAGATTAGACCTAATTCATGGTCCTGAAAACCAGAGGCGAAGATGTCGCTGGCACTGTAGCACAATGCGTCCGTGATCAAAATAGTTTTAAATTTCTTTTTCGCCTTGAACTGATTCAATTTACTCTCCGGTGTAATGGGATAGGCTAATGAAAAATTAGTTCCTGTATGTTTGATTTTCTTAAAAGTCTGGTTCCAACGTGAGAGGTCAAGATGGCCCACGGTCAGAGATGGTGAATGAAGACGACAAATATGCTCGTTCAAATCAGAGTTCAAAAACTGTGCGGGCTGTGGCATTATCTTTTTTGTGGATAAAGATTGCAGAATAAATTCT
>CAZOJZ010000538.1:0-2502 GCA_964580205.1 uncultured Roseivirgaceae bacterium | reverse complement strand
TGTGGTGGCTATTGCCCAGGGTTCTTCGGAATTGAATGTCTCGGTGGTAATAGATGAATATAATTTACCCAAAGCCTTGAAAGTACTGCATGGGGCTTTCTTTCTTTCAAATCGGAGGTCGCTTAATTTGTTTATGGTAGGAACCGGTCTAATCGGCAAGACCCTATTGCAGCAGATCCATAAGCAATATGACTTCTTTTATAACCAACGATTGCTGGAAATAAGGCTGATCGGGGTAGCAAATACCCGCAAAATGCTGATCAACCCTGACGGGATTTCAATTGAAACCTGGAAGGAAACCTTGGAAAGTAATGGTGGAGACACCGACCTGGATGATTTCGTGGAGCAGATGAAAGAGCTGAATCTGCCCAATAGTGTGTTTGTGGATAATACGGCGGGGTCTGATGTGCCAGCGGTATATCAACAAGTGCTGGAATCAAGCATCTCCATTGTTACCCCTAACAAGGTGGCAAACTCCCAGTCAATGCAACAATACCATAAACTGCAAAAGACAGCTTTCCATAAACGGGTAAAATTTCTCTATGAAACCAACGTAGGAGCAGGTTTGCCGATAATCAAATCATTGAACGAGTTAGTTCTAAGCGGAGATAAAATTACCCGTATTGAAGGTGTGCTTTCAGGAACCATCAGTTATATATTTAATAGTTTCAATGGTACAAAGAAATTTAGTGAAATCGTTAGGGAGGCCCAGGAAAAAGGGTTCACAGAACCGGATCCACGCGATGATCTCAATGGTATGGACGTGGCCCGAAAGATCCTGATTCTGGCTCGTGAAGTGGGATTGTCAATGGAACTGGATGATGTTAATATCGAACCGCTGTTAGCCCCTGCCTGTTTTGAGGCTTCTTCTGTGGATGAATTCTTTGAAGTGCTTGAAGATCAGGACCCGGTGATGGCGGCCAAGATTCAAAAGGCGGATAAACAGGGTAAGGTGCTCAGATATGTTGCTACCCTGCAGGATGGAACTGCCAGTATCAAGTTGGAACCAGTGGGAAGTGATCATCTCTTTTACTCACTTTCGGGAAGTGACAATATAATTGCCTTTAGTTCTGACCGCTATCAGGAAAACCCACTGTTAATAAGGGGGCCTGGAGCAGGAGCAGAAGTTACTGCCGCTGGTGTGTTTGCGGACTTAATTGAGGTAAGTGACTTTTTAGTAGGATAACCTATGAAAAGTATAAAAGTTTTTGCTCCCGCAACTGTAGCCAACGTCACTTGTGGCTATGATATTTTGGGGTTTGCTGTGCACGAACCCGGAGACGAGGTGTTGATCAAATTGACAGATTCACCAGGAATTAACATCAAAGAAATTCATGGAGATGGGGGACTTCTGCCCAAAGACGCTAAAAAAAACACCGTTTCGGTGGCGATAAAAGCATTTATAGATCATCTGGACATTCAGCCAGGAGTTGACATCTATTTACACAAGAAAATGCCCCTAGGCAGTGGTTTGGGTTCCAGCGCTGCTAGTGCGGTAGCCGGGGTTTTTGCTTTAAACGTTTTACTTGATAACCCCCTGAAGGTATCGGATCTTCTGCCTTTTGCCATGCAGGGAGAAGCCATGGCTTGCGGAGAAGCCCATGCGGATAACGTTGCCCCGGCACTACTGGGCGGATTCGTATTAATCCGGAGCTATTCCCCTTTGGATGTAGTAAAAATTGATGCTCCTAAAGACCTTTATGCTACCATAATCCATCCACATATTGAAATTGCCACCAAGGATGCCAGAAGCATATTGAAGAAAAGCATCCTGTTAAAGGATGCGGTTCAGCAATGGGGGAATGTAGCTGGTTTGGTAACAGGGCTAATAAAAGAAGATTATTCACTAATAGGAAGGTCAATGGAAGATGTAATTATCGAACCGGTGCGCTCCATGCTGATTCCTGGTTTTGATCAGGTCAAAGCTGCGGCATTACAGGCAGGAGCACTTGGATGTGGAATCTCCGGTTCCGGACCAAGCATCTTTTCTCTTAGCCGTTCCAGGGACATTGCCATTCAGGTTGGAGAAGCAATGGATGAATGTTTCCAGGCCCTGAATATTTCCAGTGACCGGTTTATTTCCCAG
The DNA here is from genome assembly GCA_964580205.1 of uncultured Roseivirgaceae bacterium. GTDB lineage: Bacteria > Bacteroidota > Bacteroidia > Cytophagales > Cyclobacteriaceae > SZUA-3. The sequence goes on along the minus strand of CAZOJZ010000538.1, from coordinate 416 downwards.
GTAAACCAGCAAGGCCCTTTGATTATTTCCTGACATGAAACTCTATAGTACCAATAACCCATCCATCAGGTACAGCCTCAAGGAAGCAATAATGAAGGGTCTTCCAGATGACAACGGATTATTCATGCCGGATTTCATTCCTGAACTGCCGGATTCTTTTTTTAGGAACATTCAGGACCTGAGTTTTACTGAGATTGCCTATGAGGTGGCTTATGCTCTGTTGAAAGATGATCTGGACGCTGGCTCTTTACAGGAGATTATACAGGACGTTTTCTCCTTTGAAGTACCGTTAGTGCCCGTTACCGAAAGCATATACTGCCTGGAATTATTTCATGGCCCCACGCTGGCATTCAAGGATTTTGGTGCGCGCTTCATGGCTCGACTGATGGCCCATTTGTTGAAAGAGTCTGATCCTA
>CAZOJZ010000537.1:0-23097 GCA_964580205.1 uncultured Roseivirgaceae bacterium | reverse complement strand
ATAGGGCTGGGCTTAACAAGACAAATACAACCAAATTAAAAAGCCTCCACATCAGAATAGATAACTAAATGGCAAGTAAGGCTTAATTTATCAAATAAATTTGAGTGAGGTTGTCTCAACGTGACAAAAACAGGTAATTTTTAGCGTTCAATCAGCCAACCCTGAAATTGGCGGAATGCAGAAAGTACAAGATCTGGAAATTTTGCATATTCCTCCAGCGGCCATTGGCAACTGACCTTTACAAAGTGCATTTTAGTAAATATTGCTTGCAGCTGGCTAGCATCAATTTGCCCGGAAGGCAGGTAGTTGTCCCTGCCATAGTGGTATTCCCAAGGTGTATTGCTAACACAGATATATGTCTTAGAACATCGGATGTTGTCCAGGTTGGTTAACAAAGCCCCACGCCTGTTTTCAAGATAGGTCCCACCGAGGTGTAGTGTGGCACTAAAGAAATGGCCCCACCAGAACATGGTACGAAAGGCAAAAGTCCCCTCTTTGCTGAACCTGCGGGGGAAGTCCAGCATGTAGTAGGGGAGTCCCCGGTAATTTTCCCCTTTGCTGATTTTGCCAGATTTTGAAAGCACTTCTTCTGGCCAAGGATATTCTTGAATTGAGGAGTGAAGCTTTTTTTCCACTTTACTCATTAATGCTTCAATTTTCTTTCCAATTTCAATTTTGGTCAAAAGAAATTCCCGGTCCTGTATCAGGGACATTTCTTTATTTGAGAAGGTGACGCAGTGGTCTGACATAACTATATAGTTAACTCATATTAAACTATATAGTTTTATAATCTTCAAGAAATGCAATAAGACGATCTCCGGGCTCAAAACTCTTCACACCAACTCAATTCATCACTTCTAATTCATACCTCATCCTAACCATCAAAGGAGCTCATTAGCCAGATTGGCCAACTCCGACCGCTCCCCTTTTTCTAAAGTAACATGGGCGTATAAGGGATGGTCTTTGATGCGGTCGATCAAATAGCTCAGACCATTACTCTGACTGTCCAGATATGGGGTGTCTATTTGGTGAATATCCCCGGTAAACAAGACCTTGGTTCCTTCACCAGCTCTGGTAATGATGGTTTTCACTTCATGCGGGGTGAGGTTTTGTGCTTCATCCACTATGAAGAAAATATTAGATAAGCTTCGTCCACGGATATAGGCCAAAGGTGTGATCACCAGTTTCTCATTATTGACCATTTCAGCTAGACGGGTGGCCTCCTTATCGTTGTCTCCGAACTGGTTCTGGATGAATTTTAAATTGTCCCATAGCGGCTCCATGTAAGGATTCAGCTTGGACTTTATATCACCGGGCAGATAACCGATGTCCTTGTTACTCAGGGGTACGATAGGCCTGGCCAGGTAGATTTGCTTATAATTTCTTCGTTGCTCAAGCGCTCCCGCAAGTGCCAGTAACGTTTTGCCAGTACCGGCAACTCCCTGAAGCGTCACCAGTCGTACTTCTTGGTTAAGTATGGCATGAATGGCAAAGGTTTGTTCGGCATTGCGGGGTTTTATACCATAAACAGGCTTTTTCTCAACTTTTTGGATACATTTTTCCACTGGATTGTAGTAAGCCAATACTGAGTTTTTTGGGCTTTTTAGTATAAAATAGTCGTTGCAGATGGGATGTCCATTCTTAAGAATAGATGTTGGAGTACAATGACCTTTATTGTACAGTCCATTGATGATTTCGGTGTCCACATGTTCCACCACCGTTTTACCGCTGTGAAGTGTACTTACGTTCTTGATCTTACCGGTTTCGTAGTCTTCAGCGGTAAGATTCAATGACTTTGCCTTCAGACGTAAATTGATATCCTTGGTTACCAGAATCACTTTGCGACTCTTTTCCTCCTCTTTTAATTTCAGAGCGGCATTCAGGATTTTGTGATCAGCTTTCTCTTCATCAAAGATCTTCTCAGCGTCCACTTTACTACTGGCGGTCATCAACACTTTAAATTTTCCCTTTGACCGACCGTTAAGTGGAATCCAGTTTTGCAGCGTATGGTCTTTGGAAAGATTATCCAGAAGTCTGATAAACTCCCTGGCCTCAAAGTTTTTAATATCGTTTCCCTTTTTGAAGTTATCCAACTCTTCCAGGACAGTAATGGGAATGCCTACATCGTGCTCATCGAAGTGCATGATGGCATCTGCATCATAAAGGATCACCGAAGTATCCAGTACAAATATTTTCTTTTCCTTAGCCATAAAAATTCAAAACTCACTATTTCTGATCATACCGACACTGTATTGAACCGGTACCAGTCTTCGCCTTCACGGGGGATTATTTTTAGTACTTTTGCCAGCACCAATGTGATCAAAGTGCGTGAAGCCAGATAGGGTTTGATGTCTGCTAATTTTGCAAAGTAGTTTAAGGTGATGAAATCGTGTTCTTCCAGGTACTTCATCAACACTTTTTCCTTCTCTCCGTAGGTAAATCGCACAGCAACCTTCTTTCGCTCCCTTCTTAGAATCTCCTTCATCTCTCTACTTGCCTGAACACTTCGATCTGCCAACCTAATATAGCCCTTCCGTTGGTTTTCAGGTTGCTCGATCAGGGCATAATGCGGCTTCAATTCACTTTCAAAAATAGTATAAATTAAGATAGATTTTTTAGCGCTGATTGGGATAATTTCATATTGATAATTAATTCTCGGGAAGCAGTATTTGTTGATAGCATTTTCAAGGGTGTATAGCTCTTCTTCTGCGGCAGACAAGCCCATTATTTCTCCATGATCGTTAACACCTACCAAAAGTTGACCTCCCTTGGTGTTGGCAAATGCCACCATTTCCTTAACGATCTTATCCGGATGATTTGCCTTGGCTTTAAACTCTAGTGTTTCCATCTCTCCCCGCCTTACCAGGTGCTGAATTTCAGGTAGTGTCATGACAATTTCCAGCTAAAGTTCATCTAATTCATCGTCTTCCATATCAGGCATGGTAAACATACCGCTAAGCAGGTCTTTGAACTGTAACCCTGAAACCAGCTGATTTTTGCTTAACATACTGTATTCTGCCAAACCATGAAGGGCAAATTCCATCAGAAAATACCGGTCAATATTCGTTGCATTGGCTTGATACTTGTCCACCAGAGCGCCGAGACCAGGGATAACGTCTAACGCTGACCTATATTCAGAGTCACTATAGTCGTTCAGAATGTCAACAGTATGATTGTCCCCGAACCAATCCGTGATCTTTAGAAAAGGGTTTGCTTCCTTTTTCTTTCTGAATTCATCGGGATTTGGGAAATAAATGACAAACTGTTGGCGAATTGCTTTTCCAATCAGCGTATAGGCCACTAAACCGGCTCCTTCCTGCTCACCCTCGTATACCAGTTCTACCTTACCGGTAATGGAGGGTACCACCCCCACAAAATCCGATATCCTGATGGAGGTAGATTGGTGCTGGTGCTTCAAGGCCCGTCTTTCTGCAGTGCTCCATAAACTTTCGTACGCTGAAATGGTAAGTCGTGCGGACACTCCACTTTTTTCATCCACGTATTCACTTTGGCGGGCCTCGATGGCAATTTGTTCAATCAGGTCCTCCGCTATGGTATTCATGACCACCCTGTCTTTCTGTTCACCATTCAAACGGGCCTCCTGCTGGGTGATTTGCTTACCTATTTCTATGGACTTTGGGTAATGAGTAATGATCTGACTATCAATGCGGTCTTTTAAAGGTGTAACGATGCTTCCTCTATTGGTGTAATCTTCCGGATTAGCGGTAAATATAAATAGGATATCCAGAGGTAATCGCAATTTAAAACCCCTGATTTGGATGTCCCCTTCCTGTAGAATATTAAACAGTGCCACCTGTATCCGTGCCTGCAGATCCGGGAGTTCATTGATTACAAATATCCCACGATGGGATCTCGGGACCAGGCCATAATGGATCACCCGGGGATCAGAGTAAGGCAGCTTTAGTGAAGCGGCTTTAATCGGGTCCACGTCACCAATAAGATCTGCAATAGATATGTCCGGGGTAGCCAGCTTCTCAGTATATCGTTGGGTTCGTTGAAGCCAGGTAATTGGTGTGTCATCCCCATGTTTTTTAATTATCCTCATCCCATCGGAAGAGATGGGATTTAACGGGTCATCATTCAATTCAGTACCTTCAATCACCGGTATATACTCATCCAATAGGTCAACCATTTGCCGGGCCATCTTGGTCTTTGCCTGTCCTCTTAAGCCAAGCAAACAGATATTGTGCCTGGAAAGTATGGCCCTTTCAAGGTCTGGCACCACTGTTTCTTCATACCCCCAAATACCTGGGAATATATCTTCCTCCTGACGGATCTTATGAATAAGGTTGTCCCTTAATTCGTCCTTTATACTTTTGGGCCGATAGCCAGCTTGTTTTAACTCGCTTAACGACTTTATGCTTAATAGCTGCCCGGCAGCTAATTTTTCATAACTCATATTGACTCCTAAAATTTCTTACGGCGATTCCTTCGGTAATCTTCAAACACCAAATGCCCCAGTCCTTTCAGACTGCTATAGTAGGCATTACCGTTATTCACCTGGGTAAATTCTTTAACGAAACGTTGTAAATAAGGATCGGAGGCGATCATAAATGTGGTTATGGGTATCTGTAATTTACGACACCGTATGGCAAGATTTAAAGTTTTGCGTAGAATCTTTCGGTCCAGACCGAAACTATTTTTATAGTATTTTATACCCTGTTTTATACAGGTGGGCTTGCCGTCGGTGATCATGAAAATCTGTTTATTTTTGTTCTTTTTCCGGCGTAACAGGTCCATTGCCAACTCCAATCCTGCAACGGTGTTGGTGTGATATGGTCCGACTTTCAAATAAGGAAGGTCCTTGATTTTAATTTGCCAGGCATCATTCCCAAATACCAGGATATCCAAGGTGTCCTTAGGGTATTTAGTGGTGATCAATTCAGATAATGCCATGGCTACTTTCTTGGCCGGTGTAATACGGTCCTCGCCATAGAGGATCATAGAGTGGGAAATGTCGATCATCAGCACCGTAGAGGTTTGTGACTTGTACTCATTGTCGATCACTTCAAGATCATCCTGGGTCAAAATAAACTCACTAAAGCCATGGTTAACCTGCGCATTTTTAAGTGAGTCGGTGAGAGCAATCTGCTCTGGGGCGTCACCAAATTCGAAAGGCCTGCGATCAGTGCCGGTTTCATCCCCCAATCCTGACAGATGGGTGTGATGGTCCCCCCGGCTGGTTTTTTTCAATTTCCCAAATATTTCTTCCAGCGCAGATTTGCGGATTTTCTGTTCACTTTTAGCGGTCAATTCCAAAGTCCCGTCTTTAGGGTTTTCCTGTAAATATCCTTTCTTTTTCAGGTCTTCGATAAAATCCCCTATTCCGTAATCGTCATTGGTAAGGTGATGCTGCTGGTCCAGTTCATTGAGCCAGCTTAGTGACTCAGCCACATTTCCTGAGGTAACTACCATTAATTGCATAAATATCTTGAGGAGATCCTCAAAGCCGGGTCTGCCTTTATCAGGAGGGGCTATATATTCACGGAATCGGTAACCTTTCATTAGATTACAAGGTTATTTTGTTTATAAAAGTGGCAATTTGTTGGGTTTCAGGCTCCGCCGGGCAAAGCCTTTGGCGACGGCCCGGCTAAATTCTAAATCCCATCAATTCCCTATACATGTACTAAATTCATTACTATTAACAAAAACTGGGCACCTATTATTCCTATATTTGATGAAAATAATCAATATAATATACTATGTTAATTAAATTATTGTTTATAGTTTAGTTGGTTCATGGTGTTGAATACGGTAAAAACTTCGTTATAATGAAAAAGTCGTTAACAGTTGTGTTTGGTGTGCTTATATTCTTGTTTGCAACTAGTTGTACTCAAAGGTCTTGCCCCACCTATTCCAAGGTTCCGGTAGAAAAGACTGCCGATCAAGCAGCAGACGTTAAATCATAGTATTGAGATAGAGTTATTTTAGGGGAACCCTAATCAACAAATTTTTAAAAGTCACCTATGAGTGACTTTTTGATTTACGGGGTATGGTGTTGAAAACATAATCCCAAAGGGGTGAGCTAACCCCAAATGCCCGTTCATGGTCCTTGTAGTGGTGAATGCCGTGGTTGATCCACAATGCCTTAAAAATATTTTTCGAAGGTTGGTATGCATGAACTATGTGATGCACTGTTAAGTAAAGTGAGTAACCGGTGATAAAACCCGGTAAAAATCCAAAAGTATATTCGCCAATAGTATTTTTAAAAAGCAAAAACAATAGGGACACTATAAGTACGCTGACGATTGGCGGCATCGCCAGCCTTCCGATATCTTTGGGATACTCATGATGCACTCCATGGACGGCGTATTGTATTTTCTCTTTTAATTTGGTATTTGTGATCATATGGAAAAGGTACCGGTGTAACAGGTACTCTGCTAAACTAAATAGCAATAGCCCAAAAAGGAATAACGCTGACTGTACCCACCATGTTACTTGTGTATACATAAATCCCCAAACCATTAGAAATGCTGCTAGCACCAAAAAAATGGTAATTGGAACAAAACTGTTGGTCCTGAGCAATCTTTCTATAAAGGGGTATCTTGAAAGTGTTTTGGTACCTTTAGTATGTGGTTGAATGGTTTTTATTGAAGTACTCATGTTTCCATGTTTGATAATTTTCCCAAAGTTAGTGGATAAGAGGGGTTAAGTACAAATTTTGTTATACAATTTTTCAAACCAGATGAAAGTCATAGAATAACCTTATGTGTCCGATCTACCACTTCCATATAGTATTTTTCATAAAGTGGAAGAATGTTTTCCACATCAAATTCCTGGGCACGCTTTAAGGCATGTGCTTTGAAAGAAGGAAGGTTTTTGTCATCTAAAATGTACAATGCTTTTTTGGACATTTCTTCTACATCACCTACATCACTCATAAACCCTGTTTTGCCGTCTACCATAAGCTCTGGTAGTCCCCCGGTGTTAGAGGATATTACTGGTACTTCACAGGCCATTGCCTCAAGTGCTGCCAGCCCAAAACTTTCTTTCTCCGAAGGCATCAGAAACAGATCTGCTACCGAAAGTACTTCTTCTACAGCTTCCAGCTTACCAAGGAACCGCACGTCATCACCAGTATTCAGCTCCCTGCAGAGGGATTCGATATGGTTCCTTTCCGGCCCGTCACCGACCAGTAATAACTTGGCTTTGATTTTCTTCCTGACATTGTGGAAGATTTTTACTACGTCCTCAACCCGTTTTACTTTCCTGAAATTTGAGGTATGCACGATCAGTTTTTCATCCTCCGGGCAGATGGCTGTTTTGAAATGGTCCTTCTTTTGTTTCTTGAAACGCTGAAGATCAATGAAGTTTGGAATCACCTCAATGTCCTGAGTCACCTTGAAGTGTTTATAGGTATCTTCTTTAAGATCTTTTGATACCGCGGTAACCCCGTCGGAAGCATTAATGCTAAAGGTAACTACAGGTTCATAGGAGGCATCTTTACCAACAAGGGTGATGTCCGTACCATGCAGTGTGGTTATAACTGGAATATCATGGCCTTCAGTCTTAAGTATTTGCTTCGCCATGTAAGCCGCAGAAGCATGTGGGATGGCATAGTGTACGTGCAACAAATCCAATTGTTCATATTGGATAACATTGACCATGGTACTGGCCAATGCCAACTCGTAAGGTGGATATTCAAATAATGGGTAAGTCCTAATATCCACCTCGTGATAAAACAGGTTCTCGTTAAAAAAAAGTAACCGGGTAGGCTGGGAATAAGTTATAAAATGAACTTTATGCCCTTTTTTTGCCAGGGCAATGCCTAGTTCCGTAGCTACCACTCCGCTCCCACCGAAGGTGGGATAACATACTATGCCTATTTTCATACTCAGCTGCTATTACCTTTTCTATAACTCCACATAGAATCATAGATGGCGTCCTGAATCCTTGTACGTATGTTACTTTTAATAAGTTTACTATTATTTGCTTTTGGATGGATACGGTTGGAGAGAAAAACATAAACCAGATCAAATTCCGGGTCAACCCAAACCGCTGTTCCGGTAAAACCTGTATGGCCAAAAGACTTTGCACTGGCATATCTTGAAGTGGGGTTTATTTTTCCGTTGCGTTCAGGCTTGTCCCATCCCAGCCCTCTTCTATTACGTAAGGACTGCTGAGTGGTAAATTTTTTTATGGTTCCTTCCTGTAAATAACGGGTTCCTCCATAATAGCCATCTTGTAGATTCATCTGGGCGAGAATCGCAAGGTCAGAGGCATTACTAAATATCCCTGCGTGGCCTGCGATACCGCCAAACATGGCAGCACCCTGATCATGTACAGTACCACATATCAGGGAATTTCTGAAATACGTATCCTTTTCGGTTGGGGCAATCCTGTCAATTGGGAATTTGCATAGAGGCAGGTAAGTCATGGTCGACAGGCCCAAAGGCTGATAAAAGTTCTGTTCCAAAAACTGCTCCATAGGTTGATTTAAATGAGTTTCCGCTAATTTTTTCAGGATATAAAATCCCATATCACTGTATTTGTAGGTAAAATGAGTTGAACGCCGATACCTCTTGGGCCGTAGTCGAGATTCCACGGTCCATCGCCACATGGAGTCCTGAAGAGAGTTAATACCATAGATCCCTAATGCAACTTGCTGTTGGAAATTATGTTCAGGATAAGCACTATAGATATCTGGATTCAATCCTATTTCATCTACTGTTCGCCTCCAAAAAGGAATAAATGGCAACAATCCTGCCTGATGTGTCAGTAGATCTTTGATTAAGATATTCCGTTTATTGCTTTCCTTCAGTTCTGGTAAATAATTTGCGACTTTTTGATTTAGATCTATTTGATTGCGTTCCTCTAAGAACATAATCGCCTGTAGAGTAGCAACTACTTTGGTTATAGAGGCAATGTCATACAATGTTTCATCAGTCACGGCATTTACGCTGTCGTAGGTAAAGTAGCCATATGATTTTTCGAACACTACTTTTCCATTTCGTGCTACCAACACCTGGCACCCCGGAGTGGCTTTCTCGCGAATAGCTTCTTCAGCAATCTGGTCAATGCGTGCAAGCACCTTTGAAGCCATGCCAGCGCTTTCAGGAATAGCGTACCCTAGCCTTCCCAGGTATTTGGTTACCTCTCCTGTGCCGACCGGTAACTTTCCTGAGGTAACCGGAAGATGACCACTGGCTCCCAGGGCCCCAAAAATTATTTGTGGTACCAACTCATGTGTAGTTAGCTGGTCTTCATAAGCACATACTAAGTTATCGATTTCCTGTAGGTACTCCAGACTATAAGGATTGCCAAACACTACTACTATTACCTTGGTTCGTGCTTGCAGGCTGTATAAGAATTCAATATCTGCAAGGGTTAGCCCATACCTCTTAGCCCTTGAGTTATTCATACTGTGGATGCCAACTATTACCTGACTGAAATTTTCTAGTTTTTCCAAAAGACGGTCGTAATGCGCTTTAGATTTCTGCTCCTTAGAAACGGTGAAATCACTAAATACGGCGTATTTGCCCAACTGCTTCTGAAAGGCATTTTCACCTTTTGTACCAATTGTCAGGCTGGCAAAATAGGTGGCTTCAAGAATTTTTACAGGAATGGATTGGCCTTTATTCCTGACCACGGTTATGGCTTTTTCGAAAAGCGAACGCTTAACCAGTTGAGCTTCTGGTCTGGTGAGGTACGACTGCAAATTGTCCGTATTAATTGACCGGTATTCGTTTAATCCGGCACGGTATTTAGCAGCTAATATTTTCTTGACTTTTTGGTCCAACATCTGACGCTTAATATCCTTATTGTTCAACGCTTCTTTGATGGCCCGGACTCCGGCTGGAACGTCTTCGGGGAAAAGCAACAGGTCGTTTCCGGCTTTCAGCGCCTTCAAATACAAATCGCCGGACGAGTAAAATTTAGTAACTCCTTTCATGTTCATGGCGTCGGTGATAACCAGTCCATCAAAGTCTAGCTTTTCCCGAAGTAAGCCGGTAACAATGGGCTTGGAAAGGGTAGAGGCTTGATTAACTGTAGAATCCAGGGCCGGCATGTATAAATGAGCCACCATGGTACTGCGCAGACCTGCTTCAATTAATTTTTTGAATGGGTAAAGCTCAACATTTTCAAGCCTGGCGAGACTATGCTTTATAACTGGCAAAGTATGGTGAGAGTCTGCATCAGTATCGCCGTGTCCCGGGAAGTGTTTAGCGCTAGCCATTACTCCCTGAGTCTCAAGACCTCTCATGTAGGCTATACCTTTGTAAGCCACATTTTCGCGGTCTTCTCCGAAAGACCGGGTGCCGATGACGGGATTTGAGGGGTTGCTGTTGATGTCAATTACCGGTGCAAAATTGATGTGAACACCCATCCTGTGCATTTGCCTGCCGATTTCTTCCCCCATAAGATAAACCTGATGATCGTCCTGGATCGCCCCCAGCGTCATCTGGCGGGGGTAACTTATGGCGCTGTCCAATCTCATTCCCAAGCCCCATTCAGCATCCATGGCAATAAGTAACGGAGTCTTGGCAAGATCTTGAAATCTATTAGTCAGATTGGCCTGTCGAACAGGACCGCCTTGAAAAAAGAGTAATCCCCCAATATTGTATCGCTTAATAAGCTTCTCGATTGACTGGCGGTGGCTGGTACCTTTGTTGGAATAGGCAGCTACCATGAAGAGCTGTCCAATACGTTCGTCCAACGTCAAACTCTGAAATACGCTATCAACCCACCGCCGTTCTTGCTTTGGGAATTGAACCTGTTGCGCTTCTGCTTCGTTAACTAACAGGAGCACCATCAATACTGCAAATATCCTTAACATAGTCATCGAAACGGCCCTAAATGGATCAATTATTGGATAAATACTATTTTCGTAATTGAGTAAAAGTATTAATTTAATTAGATATATTTAATAAAAAGCATGAAGTTTCCTTCTCTCATTAGAATACCTGCCCACAAGCAATTCCATTTTGAGCCCAGATATTATGATCCCATAAAGGAGGATATAGCCCGGAGAACCGCCAGAATTAAGCAAGAACTATCTGGAGATAAAAATAACAACTATCGGGCCAACATTTCCTATGCATTTGCCCATAAAAATCGGCAAGGTAATAAAACAGGATTAATTCAATTCTCTTTAATCGCTGCCATGTTTGGTGCTTTCTTCGGATATCTATATTACGGGAACATTGCTATCTATACCTTATTGCTGGTAATGGGACTATACCTGCTTTACCGCCATAGGGGGCGCTTTAAATTTCGATAGGGATTGCCTAAATTTGTTCACCTGCATACACTTGACCCGATCTAGATCTAACCAGGACTGGTACCATAAATTTTGATGAAGGACATTATTCAATTACTTCCGGACAATATTGCTAACCAAATTGCCGCTGGCGAAGTGGTGCAACGACCTGCGTCAGTGGTAAAGGAACTAATGGAGAATTCAGTTGATGCCAATAGTACCGAGATACAAGTGATGGTAAAAGATGCCGGAAAAGCTTTGATCCAGGTGATCGATAATGGGGAGGGGATGTCTGAGACAGATGCCCGACTAAGTTTTGAACGCCATGCGACCTCAAAATTGCGAAATGCAGATGATTTGTTTGCAATTAAAACCAAAGGTTTTCGTGGTGAGGCCCTGGCCTCTATTGCTGCAATTGCGCAGGTCGAAATGAAGACCAAAAGGAAGGTGGATGAACTGGGCCATTATCTGTCTGTCGAGGGAAGTGAGGTAAAAAAGCAGGAATTGATGAATATGCCTGTGGGGACCACGGTAACAATGAAGAATATATTTTTTAATATTCCAGCCCGCAGGAATTTCCTAAAGTCCAACCCGGTGGAGATGAGACATATTTTAGAAGAATTTCAGAGGGTTTCCATTGCGCATACAGACATTGCATTTTCTCTTTTTCAAAATGACCTTGAGGTTTACCAACTTCGGCCTGCTAATCTGAGTCAACGAATTGTACAGTTGTTTGGTAAAAATCACCAGCAGCAACTGGTCAGTTGTAGTGAAGAAACTACCATGATGAAGATCAAGGGATATATAGGAAAACCTGAAAGTGCAAAAAAGACCAGAGGCGAACAATACTTTTTTGTTAATCACAGGTTCATAAAGAACAATTACCTCAATCATGCAGTGATGTCTGCGTATGAAGGGTTGCTGCCAGATCGCCACTACCCGTTTTACACGTTGTTTATTGAGATTGATCCCAAACATGTTGATGTCAATGTGCACCCCACAAAAACTGAGGTGAAGTTTGACGATGAACGCACTGTTTACGGAATCATCCGCGCGGCGGTAAAACAAGCACTGGGAACCCACAACATCACACCTTCACTGGATTTTGATAGTGATGTTAACTTCGATGCCATAATTAACCTGCCCAGGCCATCTCCTGGCGTCACCCGGCAAGAGCGGGAGTATGGACAAATGAAGAGCCCCGCCTTGCATCAAAACCAAATCGAGCATTGGGAAAATATGTATCGGACCTCACTCGATGAATCAAAGATCGAAATTGAAGGAGAATTGCCTTCCAGGATTATGGGCAGTGCGGTAAATCGACGCGAAAATGTTCCAGAAATGCACCGTACTACCATGCAGGTAGGACGAAATTACATTGTTACGTCAGTCAAGTCAGGGTTGATGTGGGTGGATTACCGGGCTGCTTCAGAGCGAATCTTATTTGAGAAATACCTTAATTGCCTGCAACAGCGACTAGGGGCCTCACAGCAACTACTATTTCCCCAAACCATCTCCATGAATCCGGCGGACTTTGCTTTGGTGATGGAATTAGAAGCCGATATCAAAGCGCTTGGATTTGCATTCGAACAATTTGGAAAGTCTGACCTGATAATACAGGGAGTTCCTGTGGATGCTGCCTCAAGGGATACAAAGTCCTTGTTCGAAGGCTTACTAGAACAAATAAAACATTTTAGCTCTGACCCTGATAGCGATCATCAGGAGCAGTTGGCCAGGTCAATGGCGAAAAAAGTGGCTTCTGCTCCTGATCGTATCCTGGAGCCAGAGGAGATGGAAGCTTTAATTGACCGTCTTTTTGGATGTGCCCACCCAAATTATGCTCCGAGTGGTGGAAGGACACACGTGGAAATGGAGCCTGATGATATTGATAACCTGTTTAAAAAATAGTATATGTTCCGCAGCCTGACTCCAATGGTGAAAAACATACTTCTGATCAACATAGCATTGTATGTGATCACTGACTTCCTTGGTATGCGAGCCATAAAGTATGAGTTGATGCTGCATAGTTTCCACAGCCCTGAATTTCAACCTTACCAGCTCTTTACACACATGTTTCTTCATGGAGGATTATCGCATTTATTCCTGAACATGTTGGGACTATTTTTTCTTGGGCCCTTGCTTGAAAGAGTATGGGGATCCAGCCGGTTCCTGGTTTTTTACATGGTTTGTGGTGTTGGGGCGGCGGTACTGTTTGCTACTATCAGTTACTTCCAGGGTGCATTAAACCCTATGCTGGGAGCTTCAGGAGCGGTATATGGACTGTTGATGGCCATAGGCATGCTTTTTCCAAATACAGAATTTATGTTGCTGTTTCCACCCATACCAATAAAGGCAAAATATCTGGCCCTTGGATTGGGTTTGATTGCGTTATTTTCAGGTCTAAACGGTGCTCCGGGCGATAATGTGGCGCATTTTGCCCATCTTGGCGGCATGCTTTTTGCGTTTATTTTATTGAGGATCTGGAAAAGTAAGAGAGGAAATTTTTACTAACAGGATTTAATATGCAGCGAAATTTTGGGGAAGAATTTAAGAATGCTTTCAAAAAAGGCAATAATGGACTAATTCAGTTGATCCTGATTAATGGGATAGTCTTTTTTGTGTTGCGCATTCTTGAAGTGGTATTGATGTTAACCGGTTTTGTCGGAGAAACTTTTAGCTACCATCAGGCCTATTTAAACCTTCTCGGCCTGCCCGCTGACGCCGGACAACTGCTTTTGAGACCCTGGACCCTGATAACCACATTTTTTACCCACTACGGTTTTTTTCACATTCTTTTTAACATGCTATTTCTTTACTGGTTTGGCCAGCTGGTAAAAGACTATCTCGGCAATCAAAAATTGATTAGTCTGTACATTTTGGGAGGACTTGCAGGCGGCGTTTTATATATTTTGATCTACAACCTATCCCCTTTGTTCGTTGAGGAAGTCGGGAGAAGTTCTCTGATTGGCGCTTCTGCTTCGGTATTTGCTATTGTGGTAGGAGCGGCAACCTTGATGCCGGACCATCAATTTTACCTGATGTTTTTGGGCCCGGTAAAGATTAAGTATATCGCTATTTTTTATGTGTTTATGTCATTTTTTGGAGCCATTGGGTCAAATGCCGGAGGCGATATCGCACATCTTGGAGGAGCACTAATGGGGTTTGTTTATGTCAAGCAACTACAGCGAGGCATCGACCTTGGTGGCTGGGCTCAATCGGCACTAGAGTTTATTAGGAGTTTCTTTGTGAGGTCGAAAGTTAAAGTGACCCATCGAGGGGCCTCTGGCACCAGGACTCGAAAGGGTTCAGGCGCTGCTACCAAGCCTGCCGCATCGGGTATACCCCAGAATGAAATTGATGCCATCCTTGACAAGATCAGCGAGAAGGGCTATGAAAGCCTGACTAAAGAAGAGAAGCAGAAATTATTTAATGCAAGCAATAATTAGATCTCTGATCTCTGACCTCTGATCTCTGACCTCTGATCTCTGACCTCTGACCTCTGATCTTAAATCATAGATCCAAGATTTGAGACTTCCGATCTAAGATTTGTTTTCACAGTTTTAATACTGCTAACGAAAATGGCTTCAAGCTGATCACACTCCGATCTTAGTTTAGAAAGTAATTCAAGATTATCACATAACTTAATCTCTTCTACCATTTTTAAGCAAACTGCAGTTTCTCTTAATTCTTTTAATACAATGGTCAACTTGTGCACAAAATCCCGGGTTGACTCTGCACTTTTAGATTCAGCATAGTTTAGTGCGGGTGAACTGCCTGACCTAACCAGTTGATTGGCCATATTCCTTCCAGCTGAGCTATAAGTAAAGCTGTTGGTTAGATCCATGACCATAACTCCAAATTTAACAAGCTTGGTTTGTAATAAGTCTCTATCCATAGTGTGCCTATATTACACACCATGAATCTCAATTTTTACCCAAAAACCATATATATTTTCTAATAAGAGATTAATTATAGGAGACCAAGATCAAAGAACTGAGATCAAAATATCTGAAACCAAAGATCAGAGATAATCAGAGACCAGAGATCTAAGATCTATTCGCCAGCTGCCCACAAGCCGCATCAATATCTTTACCCCTGCTGTGCCTTATCCTGACATTAACCCGGTTTTTTTCCAGAAAATTAGCAAAAGTATTCAAACGGTCTTCTTCGGTATTAACAAAATTTGCTTTTTCAATGGGGTTGTACTCGATGAGATTTACCATACTGGGGACTTTTCTGCAAAACTTCAAAAGTTCGCGTGCATCATCCAGCGTATCATTGAAGTTGTTGAATACGATGTACTCAAAAGTCACATCATTCCCGGTGGCATGGTAGTAATACCTCAACGCTTCCTCCAAGGCCTTTAAGGAATTACTGTCGTTGATGGGCATGATCTCACTTCGCTTCTGGTCATTGGCTGCATGCAAGGACAAAGCCAGGTTGAATTTGACCCGGTCGTCGCCCAGTTTTTTGATCATTTTAGCTATGCCTGCGGTGGAGACAGTGATCCTTTTGGAAGACATTCCCAAACCCTGAGGGCTGGTAATGTGATCTATAGCCGTAAGTACATTTTGATAGTTGAGCAGCGGTTCACCCATTCCCATAAATACAATATTTGTCAATGGTTTCTTATAGGATTCCTGTGCCTGATTCCTAAGGTGCACCACCTGATCATAAATCTCGGCTGCTTCCAGGTTTCTCGCCCGGTCCATATAGCCGGTGGCGCAAAATTTACAAGAAAGTGAACAGCCTACCTGAGAAGAAACGCAGGCAGTCATTCTATACCGGGTAGGAATGAGCACTCCTTCCACTACATGATCATCATGAAGTCTGAAGGCGGATTTGATGGTGCTATCTGTGCTTACCTGGGACTGGTCTACATGCGTAAAATTAATCTCAAAATGTTGAGACAGGAGTTGGCGGTGCTTTTCGGAAAGATTGGTCATACTTTGGAAATTGCGGGCTGATTTTTCCCACAACCATTGATATACCTGACGGCCACGAAACGCTTTCTCTCCATGATTTTCAAAAAAGGTCACCAGTTGATCCAGGGTTTGTTGACGAATATCCAGCATTATTGACGATGATGAGATGATGACATCCGGCAAAGATACCAATTCCCAAAATAGTCATTTCCGGCTTTGTAAAAATATTTTACTATTTTACTTCGACATTTCTTGTTCGGCATTTGGTGTTCGGTGTTCGGCGTTCGGCATTCGGTGTTTCTAAGGGAGGGTACATGATCAGATTCATAGAACATTATATTTCTTTTTCCGACCGTCTGATCGAATGGGTAGGCAACAAAGTTTCCTGGCTGACCACTCTGTTGGTGCTGATCATATGTTATGATGTGGTAATGCGCTATCTGTTCAACTCTAGTTCAGCGGCAATTTATGAGCTGGAATGGCACATATTCGCCCTGATATTTTTACTGGGAGCGGCTTTTGCCCTCAAACACGATCGACACGTACGGGTAGATGTTTTCTATAGCCGCTTTCCAAAAAAGGCCAAGGCCTGGGTAAATCTGGCGGGTACCATACTGTTACTGGGCCCGTTTTGCTGGATTCTGATTATAGAGGGATCAGATTACGTAGCTAATTCATTCCGACTTTTGGAGTCCTCGCCGGATCCCGGTGGTTTGCCCGCCCGGTACCTAATCAAAGCCGCTATTCCTGTGGGGTTTTCGCTGGTCTTTATTCAGGCAATAAATTGGGTTTTCAAAAACATTTTAGTACTGGTTGGTGCTGAACAAAATACCACTAAATCGTGACTGAAGCATTGGCCCTGGTATTGTTCGCCCTGGTATTTGTGTTGCTGTTGGCCGGTTTCCCAGTAGCTTTTACCCTGGGCGGTATTTCGGTCATATTTGGGCTGCTCACATTAGGTACGGATTTTTTCTACCTGTTGCCGCTGAGGGTCTTCGGGACCATGGGGAACTACGTGTTGATAGCGGTTCCGCTATTTATTTTTATGGGTATGATGCTGGAAAAGTCAGGTATTGCGGAGAGTTTGCTGGAAACCATGGCCTTGTTGTTTGGCAAATTCAAAGGTGGACTGGCCATCGCGGTAGTAATAGTTGGCGCCATGTTGGCTGCTTCTACCGGCATTGTGGGCGCAACGGTAATTACTATGGGGCTTATTAGCTTGCCCACCATGCTTAAAAGGGGTTACAGCACGGAACTTGCCACCGGCACCATAGCAGCATCGGGAACTTTGGGTCAAATAATACCGCCTAGTGTAGTACTGGTCTTGTTGGGAAGCGTACTCAATGTATCCGTTGGAGACCTTTTTCTGGCGGCTGCTGTGCCTGGTGTGGTATTGGTTGTGCTTTATGTTGTCTATATTATGGTGATCAGTCAGCTGAAGCCATCAGTTGCACCCAGTATGCCTAAGGAGGAGATTGCACAATTCCGTCAGAAAGGGATGATGTTGAAAATTTTTAAAGCCTTTCTACTGCCGTTTCTGTTAATATTCGCGGTTCTGGGGTCCATATTTGCCGGTATTGCATCACCAACTGAGGCGGCGGCAGTAGGCGCCGGAGGCGCCACACTTTTAACGGTATTCCAGGGGAAATTCAATATGAGTATCCTTAAAGAGGTCATGAAGGAAACCACCCATCTTACCTGTATGGTGTTTATTATTTTGGTTGGAGCTACTGCTTTCTCCCTGGTATTCCGGGGCCTCGAAGGTGATACTTATTTTATAAATTTAATTGAAAATGCACAATTGACCCCTCAGTCATTCCTGTTGTTGGTCATGGCAGCGGTGTTTGTGGCTGGTTTTTTTATTGACTTCATTGAAATCATATTTATTATTGTTCCGGTGGTTGCTCCTATTTTTCTGGTATTGGAAATTGACCTGATTTGGGTGGGTATATTGATTGCGCTAAATCTTCAGACATCTTTTTTGACCCCGCCCTTTGGATTCTCGCTGTTCTATCTGAAAGGAGTGGCCCCGCCTCAGGTAACAACCATGCAGTTGTACCGTGGTATAATCCCATTTGTGATTATACAGATGATCTTTCTGGTGCTGATTATTTTGTTTCCTGAAATCATTAGCTGGTTTCCAAACTGGCTAGGAACCTGAACCGGGATATACTGAGCAAGTGCATAAACCGGTTTAACCTGTCATCAGTTTATTGTAGAAATTTTTCTCACTAATAGTTGACCAGCGATTCATACCTTTTCGAAATTTATCAAACGATGCATACACTTTACGACTGTCTTCATCTTGTTCAATCAGTTCGGCAATAACCTCGTTGGTGTACTCCCTTAAACGTTCCAATACGGGGTCCGGAAAGGCTTTTAAACTTACCTGGCCTTCTTCTATAATTTTATCCAGGTAAACAGCGTTCTTATTGTCAAATTCAGCGGCCACCCAGGTATTACTGCGGTGAGCGGCCGTGCGAATTATCGCTTGTAAGTCACTTGGGAGGGAAAGGAATTTGGATTTGTTGATAATTAATTCAAGCGCAGGTCCCGGCTCATGCCAACCTGGATAGTAATAATACTTGGCAATCCGGTGAAAACCCATCAGGTAGTCGTGATAGGGTCCGATCCATTCTGTGGCGTCAATAACCCCCCTTTCCAGATTGGTATAGATCTCTCCACCTGCTACCAGCAAGGCTGTGGCGCCAGCCCGGGCCAGTACCTTTCCACCTAGTCCGGGCATTCTCATTTTTAATCCCTGCAGATCTTCAATAGTGTTTATTTCCTTGTTGAACCAACCGCCCATCTGAACACCGGTGTTTCCACAAAGCATTGGCATAAGATCAAATCGATCATAAAGTTCTTCCCAAAGCGCTCTGCCCCCTCCGGTAATTATCCAGGCATTCATTTGTTTACAACTCATGCCAAATGGTACCGTTGAAAAGAATTGGGCTGCCGGCGTTTTGCCGGCCCAGTAATACGCTCCTCCATGTCCCATTTCAATGGCCCCATTACTTACGGCCTCGAAACTTTCTAATGGAGGTATTAACTCTCCGCCTCCATATACCCTGATCTTCAACCGGCCTCCTGACATTTCTTCTATCCAGCGGGCCAGGTGGTTGCATCCCTCTCCTAAAACAGGAAAGTTTGGAGGCCAGGTGGTGGTAATTTTCCATTCGTAGGTATTGTTAAAATTGATATAGGGGGCGCTGATCTTTTCTTTCTCCGCACTTTGACAGGCGAAGGCCAGGCCACTGGTTCCCGCGGCCAAAGCCAGGGAACTATTCTTAAGGAATTTCCTACGTGTTTCTCTACTCATAAAAGGATCAGATATTATACACAGTTACTTATTTAGCAAGATACATATACTGCATTTCAGGGAAGCATAAAAAACCGACAAATTGTCTTATTTCAAGAGAAAATCCTCATATTCTATGACAAAACTGCAGTATTACGGGTTAAAATCACCAGTGGATTGCATTTTGATGTTTAATGTTTCGATAGCGTTAAAAGCATAATATAACTGGAAAATGAACTTGAATAATTATACCATAAAATCGCAGGAGGCTATTCAAAAAGCCACTGAGATCGCCCTGGGGAATGAACAGCAGGCCATTGAAACAGGACATTTATTGAAGGCAATTTTAGGCACAGATGAAAATGTGATCTCCTTCATTAATAAGAAATTAAACATTAACACGGCGTTATTGGACAGCCGCCTTAATGAGATTATACAATCATACCCCAAGATTTCGGGTCAGCAACCTTATTTGTCCAACGCCACCCACAGCGCCTTATCCAAAGCCACCGGGTATTTGAAAGAGTTTAAGGATGATTACGTAGCCATTGAGCATTTGCTTTTGGGTATCCTTGCCGGAAAGGACCCGGCTGGTCTACTGATGAAAGATGTGGGCTTTGTTAAGAAAGACCTGGTCAAAGCAATACAGGAATTACGTGGAGGAAGCACGGTTAGCGACCAAAATGCCGAAGGAAAGTATCAGTCCCTACAACGATATAGTATAAATCTCAACCAACTTGCCCGTCAAGGAAAAATTGATCCCGTCATTGGCAGGGACGAGGAAATCAGACGGGTATTGCAGATTTTATCCAGAAGGAAAAAAAATAACCCCATGTTATTGGGAGAACCCGGTGTGGGGAAAACAGCTATTGTGGAAGGCATGGCCCAACGAATTGTTGATGGCGATGTCCCTGAAAATATTAAAAGTAAAACCTTAATAAGCCTGGATATGGGCCTACTGGTGGCTGGCGCCAAATATAAAGGTGAATTTGAAGAGCGGCTTAAGGCTGTAATAAAGGAAGTGACTGATTCAGACGGTGAAATTATACTTTTTATAGATGAGATCCACACGTTGGTAGGTGCGGGTTCAGGAGGGGAAAGCGCCATGGATGCAGCTAACCTGCTTAAGCCCGCGCTGGCACGGGGTGAACTCCACGCTATCGGCGCCACTACCTTAAAAGAATATCAGAAGTACATTGAAAAGGACAAGGCTTTAGAGCGCCGTTTTCAAATCGTAATAGTGGATGAACCTTCGGTTCCGGATTCAATCAGTATACTAAGAGGTATCAAGGACAAGTACGAATTGCACCATGGGGTACGAATTAAGGACGATGCAGTGATCAAAGCTGTGGAATTGTCCCACCGCTATATTTCTGATCGATACTTACCAGATAAGGCCATTGATCTTATGGATGAGGCGGCTTCAAAATTACGAATTGAAATTGATTCGTTGCCGGAGGAATTAGATGAATTGCAACGACGGATCATGCAATTGGAAATTGAAAGGGAAGCCATCCGCAGGGAAAATGATAAAGACAAAGGGAACCAGCTGTCAAGAGAAATTGCGGACCTCACTGAAAAGAAAAATGAATTAAAGGCACAATGGGAAAATGAAAAATCTGTTATCCAATCGGTCCAGGGAGAAAAGGAAAAGATAGAAAGTTTCCGGCTAGAGGCTGATAAAG
This sequence comes from uncultured Roseivirgaceae bacterium, assembly GCA_964580205.1. Taxonomy (GTDB): domain Bacteria; phylum Bacteroidota; class Bacteroidia; order Cytophagales; family Cyclobacteriaceae; genus SZUA-3. Next base: position 1,965 of record CAZOJZ010000537.1, on the reverse strand, counting down.
CAGAACGGGCTGGGGACTACGGACTGGTAGCTGAATTGCGGTATGGAAAAATCAAACAAAGCGAAGAAGAACTCACAAAATTACAGTCACAATTGAGTGAGATGCATGAGTCAGGATCTCTGTTGAAAGAAGAAGTTTCCTCAGAGGATATCGCTGAGATAGTGGCCAAATGGACCGGTATTCCCGTATCTAAGATGTTGCAGGGAGACCGTGAGAAATTGCTGCACCTTGAGGAAGAATTAAGTAGGCGAGTTGCAGGGCAAGATGAAGCCATTCAGGCGCTGGCGGATGCAGTGCGTCGAAGCAGAGCAGGATTGCAGGACCCAAAGCGGCCTATTGGCTCGTTTATATTTCTGGGAACCACAGGAGTAGGTAAGACCGAGTTGGCCAAGGCATTGGCAGAATATCTGTTCAATGATGAGAATGCCATGGTAAGAATTGATATGTCAGAATATCAGGAACGACATGCAGTGAGCAGATTGATAGGAGCGCCTCCCGGCTATATAGGATATGACGAAGGGGGTCAACTTACCGAAGCAGTTAGAAGGAAACCCTATTCGGTAATCCTGTTGGATGAAATTGAAAAGGCCCATCCTGATGTGTTCAATATCCTACTACAGGTGCTCGATGACGGACGTTTGACGGATAACAAAGGCCGGGTTGCCAATTTCAAGAATACCATTATCATAATGACAACAAATATAGGATCTCAGGTGATACAGGAATCATTCGAAAAATTAACAGAGAGCAATGCAGAAGAAGTGATCGAAGAAACCAGGCAAAAAGTGTTTGAGTTACTAAAGCATTCAATGCGGCCGGAATTTTTGAATAGAATAGATGAGACCATCATGTTCAAACCGTTGTCCAAGGCTGATATGGCCAAGATTGCGACCATTCAATTTGGCTTGATACAGGCCCGGCTGATGGAGTCAGGGATAAGGCTAGAGGCTGATGATAAGGTACTGAAGCACTTGGCAGAACTTGGTTATGATCCGCAGTTTGGAGCGCGGCCATTGAAGCGGGTACTGCAGCGGGAGCTGTTGAATGCTTTGTCGAAAGATATCCTGGCAGGAAAAATCAACAATGATTCAATAGTTGGCATAACTCTTGCAGATGATAATAGTATAGAATTTGTAAATCTGGATCAAGTAGAGATATAGGCTGTCTGCTTTCCAGTTAAAATTTCGGTAATCACCGGAGTTATAAATAAATCAAATTACCCGGGACGCCGTAGGCGTCCCTTTTTTTGTTGATTCCAAATCCCAGTAATTCAAATCACAAATAATTAGCAAGCTACGAGGACCCAAAATCCAAGCCATCTGGTAAGTTCAAAAACATGGTTCCACACCGCTGGGCGCCTTGCGCTAAGCGCCAAACTCATACTTCATAATTCATCACTACCTAAGCCCCGGTTGATAAATCTCATACCCATCCTTTTCTTTGGCCTCCAATACCATCTGTTTAACATCCTCCAATAGCTTTTTGGCATCGTACACAATGCCATCCTTGATGGTATATTTCACTCCACCCACGCGCACCACTTCATTGTCATCAGTCAGTTTGATTGCCCCCGTGCCATATAAAACTTTCAGGTTTTGCAACGGATTCTCTTCAATGATCACCAGGTCGGCCAGCTTACCTACTTCGATGGAGCCGATCTTATGGGCAACGCCCAACGCCTCTGCTCCTTTGAGGGTGGCCGCACGAATTATTTCCAGTGGGTGAAATCCTGCTTCCCGCAGTAATTCTAATTCCCGTACATAGGCAAAGCCATACAGTTGAAAAATAAATCCTGAATCCGAACCGGTAGTAACCCGGCCTCCACGGTTTTTGTATTCATTCACAAACTGCATCCACAACTGATAGTTTTTCTTCCAATCGATCTCCTGTTCAGTTCCCCAAAAGTGCCAGTAAGATCCATGTGACTGCTTACTAGGCTGATAAAACTCCCACAAGGATGGCAAA
>CAZOJZ010000536.1:0-13980 GCA_964580205.1 uncultured Roseivirgaceae bacterium | reverse complement strand
CGCCGCCTTCAGTGTATATCAGAAAATAGTATTTAGATTTTTAGTTAGAGTAAATGTAAACAATCGATCCGGCAACAAAGCCCACCATTGCCAGCCAGGCGATTTTTTGCAGGTACCATATAAAATCGATTCGTTCCATGCCCATGGCCGCAACACCGGCAGCGCTTCCAATTATGAGCATACTTCCTCCCGTTCCTGCAGCGTAGGCAATGAAATGCCATAAGTAGTGATCCAGTGGGAAGTTGTACATACCCATGGATGCGGCCACCAGGGGAACATTATCAATTATTGCCGAGAACACGCCCAACATCATGATCACGATGTCTTGATTTGGGATAGCGGCGTCAAGCCCCTCCGCAACATATCGCAGAGTGCCGACATCAGTTCCCGCCAATACCAGTGATTCAAGCGCTCCTACAGCCATTAGTATCCCTAAAAAGAAGAGTATACTGGACATCTCAATACGAGCCAGTGCGTGTCGCGCTCGATAGTGCTCCTTCCTTTCTTCTGTGTAATTCTTTTCGGGCGTGATATATTCTGATACCAACCATACTACCCCCAGCGCCAGCATCATTCCCAGGTATGGCGGCAGATGGGTTATGGTCTTAAAAACAGGAACAGAAACTATTCCTCCCAATCCAAGATATAACATGGTCTTGCTACTGAGCAACTGCTTGTTATCATGTTCCTCAGATGGATCGGCCTCGAGTTCTCCCCTAAAAGGCGGCAAGTAGCTTGCTATCAAAGTAGGAACCACCATACAAATGATTGATGGTACTATTAGCTTAGAGACCAGTCCTGCAGTTGATACTTTTTTGCCAATCCATAGCATGGTAGTAGTAACATCACCAATCGGAGACCAAGCCCCCCCGGCATTTGCAGCAATGACGATCATAGCTGCGTACCACAACCGAGCTTCCTTATTGGGTATTAACTTCCTCAGCAAGGTGATCAAAACAATGGTGGCCGTCAGGTTATCGATTATTGCTGACAGGATAAAAGCCAACACACTTATGATCCAAAGAAGTTTTTTCTTGTTGCGGGTCTTCACGTAATCTTTGAGGATCTGGAACCCTTTGTGCTGATCGATGATCTCCACGATGGTCATGGCACCAATCAAGAATACCAGGATTTCAGCGGTCTTGCCCAGATGATGCAGCAACGTTGAAACAAAACCTTCTTCAACTTCTTCTGTGTACCCGGCGGCGGCATTATAAATATGATCGTGGGTATCAATAACAGTGACCAGACCTGCGTGGAAGGCAATTGCTAACCCCGCCCACATTAATGAGGCCATGATTAGCGCTGGGACTGTTTTATCAAGCTTTAATGGGTGTTCCAGGGTGATGGATAAATAACCAACGATGAATATTACTATAATTATGATTGCCATTTGATTCGATTCAATAGTTGATCGCAGGAAGTCCTGACCCACAGGCCTTCAGTTGGGCTTGCCAATATATAGAACTAAGTCCGTATTCTAAAATATCCATATTTTAAAATATCAATTAATTGGAAGGATGAGTGGTTAAGAATTTCATTCCGATATTTCATTTGTTTTGAACAATCCCTTATTCAAAGCCAGGAGAACATCTGTTTTTGATGCCGCCGGTATTAATATGCTGATGTTGTTCCGGCTTCCGCCATAAGAGATCATTCGAATAGGTTGCTCCCCAATACCATTGAATACTTTCTTGACCAATCCTCTTTCTTCCGAGATCAAATCACCCACAATACAAACAATGCTCAGGTTTTTGTCCACGGCAACTTCCCCGTATTCCTTCAGGGCCTCTACCAGGGAACCCAGGTGTTCATCATCATCAATGGTGAGGGACACCGCTACTTCAGAAGTGGTGATCATGTCTATGGGCACCTTGAAATGTTCAAATATTTCAAATATTTTTCTCATAAATCCATAGGCCAACAGCATCCTGCTGGATTTGATCTTGATGGCAATAATGCCGTCCTTCGCTGCAATTGCTTTGATAGAACCCGGCTCACTAGCACTGCTTATTACAGTGCCCCTGGCTTTTGGAGCCATAGTATTTAATAGCTTGACCGGGATATTATATTTTTGAGCTGGCCATATTGTATTTGGATGCAGGATTTTGGCTCCAAAATATGCCAACTCTGCCGCTTCATTAAAGGAAAGGGCCTCAATAGGATAGGTATTGGGCACTATACGTGGATCATTATTGTGCATCCCATCAATATCCGTCCATATCTCCACAGCCTGAGCTCTAATTGCTGCTCCCAAAAGTGATGCGGTATAATCACTTCCACCTCTTTTCAGGTTATCGATCTCCCCTAAGTGATTCCGGCAAATATAACCTTGTGTTATGAAAAGTGAATGATCTGTATTTGCTTCAAGAAATAAATTAAGCCGATGGGCTATCTGTTCAATATCGGGTTCGCCGTCTTCATCCATTGAAATCACCTCTAATGCTGGGATAAGCATAGCCTTCATGGAACATTCCTCAAGATACAAGTGAAAGAGTTTGGTTGACATCAGTTCACCTTGTGCCAAGAGTTCTCTGTTGCTGGATCGGTTAAAGGAAACCGCTGTCAATTTCTTTATTTGGTCAAAGTGCTTATCAATTACCCCCTTTCCTTCCTTACGCTGTGGTGATAGCAGTTCATTTATAAAATTCAAATAATGGTCATATAGTGTTTCAACCTGCTGGCTCACCTCTGTCAGTCTAAGATCTTTCCAACTTTCACCAATGGATACCAGGCTGTTTGTAGTACCTGAAAGAGCAGAAAGTACTACTATCTTTGTTTGTTCGTCTGCTGAAAGCAGGCGCGCTACCTGGCGCATGCGCTCGGGTGCCCCCAATGAGGTACCTCCGAATTTCAATACTCTTACGCTATTCATTCGCTAAATAACATTTTTATGGCGGTAATTGCCGCCTCATCTCCTTTATTACCATGCTTACCTCCAGCACGATCCAGGGCTTGTTGATAAGTATCTGTAGTTAATACTCCAAAAACTACCGGTTTGTGGTATTTAAGCGACACATTCATCAATCCGTTTGCCACCGCATTACAAATAAACTCGAAATGCCTGGTTTCTCCCTGAACGACACACCCCAGGCAAATCACCGCTTCTATGGTTTCCTTTTTCGCCATACGCTGAGCACCCAGACTAAGCTCAAAACTTCCTGGGACCTGAACGGTACTAATATTTTCTTTTTGTACACCGTGGCTTAAAAGGGTCTGTAACGCACCTTCCAATAAGGATTCCGTAACGGAACCATTCCACTCAGATACCACGATACCAAATCTCTTTTCGGAAACTCCTTTTAGGTTTACCTGGGAATAACTACTTAAGTTTTTGATTGAAGAAGCCATATGGTTTAATTAAAAAAGGGACCAGACCTTTGGCCTCGTCCCTGGTTATTTCATTCTTTATTAACTATGGAGAGGTCAGTGTTTCTAACCTGGCTTTATATTTTCTGGCATTCTGATACTCCGCAGAACCAAAATGGTCGGTCAGTATCCTTTCATACCTTGCAATAGCCGTAGTATAATCTGATTGCTTCTCATAAGCTAGTGCTGCTTTCATTAAATAATGAGGGGTGATGTTTTTGTTAGGCTTGTAATTTGCCGCTTTATCAAAATTATTGGAGGCGTCGCTATAATTCCCCAACTCCATATAAGCATCACCTATGAGTGAATACGCCTTCGCCTGGACGATGAGGTCTGAGCTACTGAATGCTTTCAAATGACTTATGGAATTGTCAAATTCTCCGATTTTCAAATAACTGGCTCCCGCATAAAATCTTGCCAGGTTGCCTGCGTCGGTAGCACCGTAGTCACTGATAATATCCAGAAATCCGAAATTTAACCCATCTCCATTTAACGCCTGATCCAGACTATCTTGCTCAAAATAAAATACTGCCTGAAACATCTCCTTCTGGGCCATTTCATCCTGACTGGAAATATAAAATCTATACCCCAGAATACCTCCAACTACCAGTAGGATTGCTGCTAATACGCCAAGTACTAAAGTTTTGTGCTTTTGAAAAAATGCTTCGGTTTTTGAAAACTGCTCAACAAGTACTTCAGGTTTTTCTATAAAGTCCTTTACTTCTTCTCTTTCAGCAACCTGTGCTTTCTTAACCTTATATCTCCTGCTCGCCATTGTCAGATTTTTTGGGTTGCAAATTTAATATTTTTTAAATTATATAAAACCTTAATCGGATTTATTCCTTTATGAACGGGTAGTCAGTTTGAACATAAACATCATTAAATGCTTCCGAAGGATTGGGAAATGGTGATTGTTCAGCAAATTCCACAGCCTCAGCTACTTGTTGTTTTATTTTTTGTCCGATTGCCTCAATTTGCTTCTCATTAGCTAGTTTCTTTGAAAGAATAGTGGTTTTTACTTGCTCCACAGGGTCTTGGCTCTTATACTCTGCTACTTCTTCCTTGGTCCGGTATTTAGCAGGGTCCGACATGGAATGTCCTTTATATCTATAGGTTCGAAATTCCAGTAATGTTGGACCTTCCCCTGCGCGTGCTCTTTCTGCAGCTTTGGCGACTTCACCATGAACCTCCTCTACTTTCATGGCATCGACAGGTGCGGAAGGGATATCATAAGCCTCTCCCAGAGTGTACAGTTCGGTTACGTTTGAAGTACGTGCAACCGAAGTTCCCATGGCGTAACCATTATTTTCTATAACAAATATTACCGGTAGCTTGTAGATCATGGCCAGGTTCAGGGATTCGTGAAATGACCCTTGCCGTACTGCACCGTCACCCATATAGGTTATGCAAAGATTATTGGACTTCTGATACTTTTCTGCGAATGCAATTCCTATACCCAATGGTATCTGGCCACCTACTATACCGTGTCCTCCAAAAAAATTGTGTTCCTTATCAAAGATGTGCATGGATCCGCCTTTCCCTTTGGATATTCCGGTGGCTTTTGCAAACAGTTCGGCCATTATGTATTTAGGATCCGTACCCAAACCGATGGGGTGGGCATGGTCCCGGTAGGCTGTTATGTATTTGTCATTTTTATCCAGAGCGGATACTGCACCAGCCACACAAGCTTCTTGACCAATATACAAATGACAAAACCCTTTAATCTTCTGTTGTCCGTATAGTTGACCGGCCTTCTCCTCAAACCTGCGCATTAGCAGCATGCTTTTATACCATTGCAGGTAAGTATCTTTTGAAAAGTTAGCCCTAGAATTTACCTTTGCTTTAGACTTTGCATTTGTTGATGCCATACCTAGGGTTATTCTTGAATTAAAGTAACATTTTCTGCTTGGAGGACCCGCAAATTAGTTAAAAAACCACCAACAAGGAAATTAATGTACTTGGAAAATATAAGTTTAAGGCATTTCAAAAATTATCTACAGTGTGATCTTGAATTCTCCCAGTACATCAATTGTATTATGGGATCTAATGGCAGCGGAAAGACAAATTTGTTGGATGCTATTCACTACTTGTCCTTAACTAAGAGTTCTTTAAATCCCATCGATCAACAAAACATACAACATGATGAAGAATTCTTCTCGATCCGGGGGACTTTTTATCTTCATGGGAAAAACCATCAGATACAATGCAGTTGTAAAATTGGTTCCAAGAAAGTTATTCAAAAGGATAAAAAGCCCTACACCAGACTAAGTGAGCACATTGGGGCTTTTCCTTTGGTGCTAATCTCACCCTATGACACAGACATTCTTCGAGAGGGGAGTATGACCCGAAGAAAATTTATGGATGGAATAATATCACAGATCGATCCACAATACCTGCGAAACCTACTTAAATATCAGAGACTTTTGAGCCAACGGAACCAATTATTAAAGAACTTTGCACTGAAGCACCAATATGATGCTCAATTAATAGCATCATATGATGAGCCAATGCTTCAACTCATGAAGCTCATATTTGATCGCCGGAACCAATTTCTGGATCAGTATGTGCCCCTCTTCAAGAAACACTATAACTCACTTTCTGAGGGCAGTGAAGAAGTGGACCTAAACTACAAATCTGATCTGTTCGCTGCAGACTTCATTGAGAAATTCCAAAATAATCACCAAAGGGACCTGACATTGCAAAGAACAGATCTCGGAACACACAAGGACGATCTAAGTTGCCGTGTTAGCGGATACTCTATCCGTAAATTTGGATCTCAGGGGCAGCAAAAATCATTTGTGATCTCCCTTAAACTTGCGCAGTTTGAGCTAATACAAAAAGAGAAAGAATTCAAGCCAATTTTATTGCTTGATGACATATTCGACAAGTTAGATGATAAGCGGATTGAACAATTAATTAATATGATCTCTGGTCAAACTTTTGGTCAGCTTTTTATCACCGATGCCCGGCCAGAACGAACTGCCAGAATTCTGGAGAACGTACCATGTGAAATCTCAAAGTTTATGGTTGATAATGGAAAGGTCGCGGCAATTTAATCCTCAGATATTTGATAATCCAAGTAGTGAATATTGTTCTTTGGTTGAATAGATATTTTTAATACTTTTAACCCCTATGTCTAAAACAAAAAGCAGGGGTAACCGTAGGTCTAATTTTTCTACCTTTGGTGAATCCCTGAATGAATTATTGAAGGCTTACCGAATACAGGGCAAGTTTGATGCCACTCGTTTAACCTCCTCATGGGAACGACTTATGGGCGGACCAATTGCCCGACGAACTAAACGGATTTTTATCAAAGATCGAAAACTGTTCGTAGAGCTAAGTTCAGCGCCTCTTAAACATGAATTGGCGCTTTCCAAAGCTATTATCCTTGACATATTTGACAAGGAATTTGGCCAGAAATTGGTAGATGACATCATTTTTATCTGATTACCTGGTGGACAGTCACTCCTAAGTGCGGGTTAACGACGTATTGCAGTTTTATTGAGCTGAATTGACCCACCCTTTTCTTTTCTTCTGTGTGTAATATTAAGCTGCTAATCACATTGTTAATTGGCATCATTAGGCATTTATTTACTCTGGAATTATATCCCGGGCACACTTTTTGTATTTCTGGCTTCTCATGAGGAAAATATTGCTTCTTTTTATCTGGATACTTACAACCTTTCCTGGCAACAGTCAAAGTTGGAAAGTGTTATACGACAGCACTGAAATTTACTGGAATAATGACTGGGGGAAGTGTGTGTCCTTGCTAGAGGAAGCTCTACCCCTGGCCGCCAGAGATTTGAGTCCAACCAGTAAAAACTATATGGTACTAATGAACGATTTGGGCCTGGCATATCTGGAGAGTGGAAATTATTCCAAAGCCAAGACTTTGTTTGTGGATCTAGTAGAGCTAAAAAAGGACTTATTAGGCATAAACAGTGCTGAATATGCAGCCTCTCTGGTTAATCTTGCGGGTATATACCAGGACCTTGGGGAACTCGGCAAGGCTGAGGCCCTGTACCTGGAAGCCATCGAAAATTATAAAGTTTCATTAGGAGATCAACATCCGGATTATGCCACTTCCGTACAGCACCTGGGTCAGCTGTACGAATCTCAAGCACGTTATACGCAGGCAGAGGCATTATATCTAAACGCAATCAATATTCGAAAATTTGCGATAGGTTCTTTTCACCCTAATTATGCCAGGTCTTTGTTTAGTCTGGGTCGCTTATATCGCAAAACAGGAAATTTTGAAAACTCCAGGATCTACTTTGAAGAAGCATTGAGTATTTACGAAAAATCGTATGGTCAGTTACATCCGAATTATACCAATGCTACTGGAGAACTGGGAGTACTAATGCAATCCATGGGTCAATATACATTGGCGGAAGCCTACCTGTCCCAAACCCTAAATTTAAGACGCAACATTTACGGGGACCAACACCGACAAGTGGCAGAGTCTCTAAACAATCTAGCCAACTTGTATCGTGTGATGGGAAATTTTTTAAAAGCAGAGCGTAACTACCGCCAGGCTGAACGTATCTTCAAGAATACTCTGGGTGACCAAAACCCAGACTACGCCACTGTGCTTAACAATCTGGGAGATTTTTACGTTGGGGTAATAGAGTTTGAAAAAGCCAGACCTTATTATAAACAGGCCTTAGCTATCTTTAAGAATACTGTAGGGGTTCAGCACCCTCTTTATGCCAATACACTAAACAATCTGGCTACCCTAAACCGTAAAACAGGAAACTTCAAAGAAGCAGAGGAAATGTATCTTAAAACAATAGCCACGGATGAAAATACGCTGGGTAAAGAGCACCCTGCTTATGCCACATCCCTTAATAACCTGGCTATCTTATATGTGGCTACTAAAAGATATGATCAGGCTGAAAAACTATACCTTCAATCAATCAAGATTAAGAAAGCCACATTGGGTGTTAATCATCCAGCCTACGCGAAAACCGTAAACAACCTGGCATTGCTATACATGACACAGGAAGATTATTCAAAAGCGGAGCCTTTATTTTTAGAAGCTATTTCAAATCAACTTAATCAGATTAAAACCATTTTTCCGGCACTTAGTGACAAGGAGCGTGAGGCATTTTACAATACTCTGCGCTCTGACCTGGAACGGTTTAATACTTTTGCAGTTTTAAACTCGCTTGACAATCCCTCAATTGTTGGTGAAATGTTTAACAACCAACTTACTACCAAGGCACTACTATTCAATGCTACCAACAAGATGCGTAATAATATATTGCGCAGCAAAGATGAAAATATGATCAACGACTTTGGTCATTGGCGGGACCTTAGGGAAAAACTAGCACGTCTGTACCAGTTACCCAAATTGGACCTGGAGAAAAAACAGCAAGAAATGAGAAGGCTGGAAAGTGATGTAGAATTACTTGAAAAGAGCCTTTCTCAAAAATCAACGCTGTTTGCCAAGGAAAACGACCGGCGTAAACTTACCTGGATGGAGGTAAGGGATAAACTAAAAGACAATGAAGCTGCTATTGAGATAATCCGTTTTAGAAGGTATAAAATCGATCCTGAAGGTAAGAGTAAGGTCAACAAGGATGAAAATGTTCCGGAATTTCTCAACTACGGATTCACCGATGAGATACTATACGCAGCTATTATTGTAGACAAATCAACCAAAGAGCACCCGAAGCTGGTACTTTTGGAAAATGGACAGGATTTAGAAAGCAGGTATCTTTCTTACTACAAAAACGCCATCCATTACGTCATGGATGATTATAACTCGTACCGGCAATACTGGTCTCAAATAGATAACAATCTCGATGAAAGTACTGAAAAAGTATACATTTCACCGGATGGAGTATTCAATAAAATCAATTTAAGCGCGGTTCGAAACCCAAACACGAAAAATTACCTAATCGACGATGTTTCAATTATCCCTATTACCAGCACTCGTGACCTGATCGAACCAGAGCCCACTGCTGAATCCAGTGGCTCCGTGGTACTGATGGGTAACCCGGATTTTGTCTGGCAGGGTGTTGAACCTCCCGCTTCTGATGTGAGTAATGAAGTTGCCGATTATCTGGACCCGCTCCCAGGAACAGCTAAAGAGCTAAGTTCTATCAGTGAATTATTGTTATCAAAAAATTGGTCGTCCAAGGTATACACTGGAGGAGATGCCAATGAAGAGACCTTGAAGGATATTAGAAACCCCAAGGTGCTGCACATCGCTACCCATGGCTATTTTTCTGCGGAGGTGCTCAGGGCCTCCGTGAGTAACGACTTGTTTAATTCTGGCCTTATGTTGGCCGGCGCCAGCAACGCATTATATTATAAACGCAACCAGATTACTTTTCCGGGTAAAGAAGATGGCATATTGACCGCTTATGAAGCCATGAACTTGAACCTGGACCATACGGAATTGGTGATACTTTCTGCATGTGAAACCGGACTGGGGACAGTAAAAAACGGCGAGGGTGTCTACGGCTTACAGAGGGCTTTTAAGGTAGCCGGAGCTCAAACAATTATTCTTTCCCTATGGCGGGTCGACGATCGTACCACTCAAAAACTCCTTTACTATTTCTATCAGGGCTGGCTGAAACATCAGGATAAACAAAAAGCCTTTAAAGACGCTCAGATCAAATTGAGGGAAGAATATCTTTATCCCTACTACTGGGCTGCGTTTATTATGGTAGGAGTTTAGTAAGGGACGACGGACAAAGAACGAGGGTGTTAGGGTGTTAGGGTGTTAGGTGCAGAACATTTGAGCATTTGACCTGAAATATTTAATCCTTCAATATTTCACTATATTTAAATCTATAACATTAATCGTGGAAAAAGATTTAAAAAGCATCAAAACCGTGTTGTGGTTCTTTCTTGCGGTATTGGTGGCGTACTTACTTTCAATTTTATCAGGCCTGCTCATACCTTTGGCACTAGCCCTCTTCCTGGCCATTCTACTTGAGCCAGTGCTTGCCTGGTTTGAACGAAAAAAGATTGGTTTTGGCATTAGCCTATCAGTAATTTCTATTACCAGCTTAAGTGCTCTGGGGTTGTTTGGCATTATGGTTTTTCAGACAGGAAAGAGTCTGATGCAAGAAAAAGAAAAACTTCTATCTCAAATCAATGATAAATTGAGTAATGTGCTTGAGCGGGTAAACAACATCCCGGGCGTGTACCTGGAGTCCTCTGATATTGTGGATAATATGAGCCAGTTGTTAAGTACTGACTTGTTGGTGCAATCTTCAGGAACCTTTGCCGGTATGTTAGGTGATTTTACAGGTTCTTTCCTGATAACCTCCATTTATTTAATTGCCTTTCTCAGTGGTATACTCAATTATAAGCAGTACATCCATTACCTACAGGATGACGAGGAAGATTACTTGAAAATGTTGGAGGGATACGAACAGGTCAAAGAATCTATAGTGACCTATATTAAAGTCAAGTTCTTTATGAGTCTTTGCACTGGCGTCGGTTACGGTCTCATTTGTTGGGTTTTTGGGATTGACTTTGCCGTTTTTTGGGGCTATTTGGCTTTTGTGCTTAACTTTATTCCTACTGTTGGCTCCATCATTGCTACCATCCCTCCTCTCTTGCTGGGGATGATTCAATTGGGATCGCCAGCAGCGGTAATTGGTCTTATGTCACTTTTACTGGTAGTGCAGTTCACCTTTGGTAATATTATTGAACCCAAACTTATGGGGAGCAGCCTCTCTTTAAATACAGTGGTGATAATACTAGGCCTGGTGTTCTGGGGCTATTTGTGGGGAGTAACTGGAATGGTACTGTCTGTGCCGATGCTGGTATTGGTGAAGGTAATTCTTGTGCAATTCGAAGATGCCCAGATGGTTGTGAGGTTAATGGGAACCTCAAATATCAGCACTTAACAAACAGGGGACAAACACAGTGGAAGGATTTCTGTTTTTAACTTGATGTACCATCACTTGTACCTCCCTTGCGACTTACTAACAGGCTTTACCAACTCGCCCACAAGAGATTTACACCCTCTAGAAAATTCTTATCTTGCGACAGAAATGGATGTCCATGCCGGGCACATCACATAAAAAATAAAGCACACAGTTTGTGACTGTTGATCAGATAGCCATACTGCTAATTATCGTAATGATTTTTCTCCTTTTTATCTGGGGACGATGGAGATATGATATTGTTTCGGTGATAGCTTTAGGAACTTTATTCATTGCTGACCAGGTACTGGGTGGGCAAACATCAAATTTGATCATGGATGGATCCAATGTATTCATTGGCTTTGCCCATCCGGCCGTTATAACCGTAGCACTGGTGCTTATAATCAGCAGGGCACTGCAAAATGCCGGCGTAGTTGAACTGATATCTCGCCAAATAGCCCCTTTCTCCAAGCATCAGGTTACCCATATTGCCAGCTTGAGCGGTGTAGTGGCCATTCTTTCAGCAATAATGAACAATGTTGGGGCACTTGCCTTAATGCTACCTGTGGCACTTAAAAGTTCGGTAAAGCAAAAACGATCTCCAAGCATTATTCTTATGCCCTTGGCATTTGCCAGTATTTTGGGAGGAATGATAACCATGATTGGCACCCCACCTAATATTATCATTTCCACTTTTCGTGAAACTCAACTCATCGATCTGAAAGCACGGGCCCTTGAAGATATGTTCTCGCCCGCAGCTAAATATTTTGAATCTCAAAATATTGATGTTGAGCAATTTCAACCGGAACCATTTGCAATGCTTGATTTTAGTCCTGTTGGCGGACTAATAGCCATGTTGGGGGTATTGTTTATAGCCCTGGTTGGTTGGCGTTTGATATCAAATAAATCCAATAAAAAACCCGGTACGGAATCACTTTTCTCAATCAATGAGTACATAACGGAGATTCGTATTCCTGAGAAAAGCAAGATTATTGACCTTACAATTGGCGAGATAGAACACTTAACTGAGGATAGGCTTACAATATTTGGATGTATATCCGAAGATGAAAGTGTCTATACCCCCAGGCTTGATCAAATCATTCAGGAAGGAGACCGGTTTCAGATCATGGCTGATCCTGTTGACCTCAAGGTGATGATGGATGAGTATGATCTGCGGCTTACAACGTTAATGCGCGATCGCATTGATAGGTTGAAAGACAAGCACACCGCTTTTAAGGAGGTCTTGATAAAACCCGGTTCACCGCTGGAGAATCGCGATCGGGGTTACTTGCGTAAGCGTACTTCCAATACCTTGATACTAATGGCTGTAGCCCGACAGGGAGAACCGATTCGTAAACGGCTTGGCAAGGTATCTTTTCGTGTGGGTGATGTGTTGCTGCTGCAAGGTAATGTCGATAATCTTGAGGATAATATAGGCTCACTTGATCTCCTACCGCTGGCTGAAAGAAATGTGACTATAGGTATTTTTTCTAAAGTGGGCTTAGCCTTATTGATCTTTGGCTCAGCCATTGCGCTAAGTATGTTTGGTATCCTGCCTATCACATTGGCATTTGTGGGAGCGGTTTTGGCGTATGTTTTCACTGGGATATTGCCAGTTCGTGAAATATACCGTCAAATAGATTGGCCTATCATAGTACTGTTGGCTGCCATGATTCCTGTTAGCAACGCTCTTCAATCAACAGGTACTACCCAGTTAATTGCGGATGGCATGGTTAACATGACCGGCAGTTTGCCTGCCTGGTTCATATTGGCTTTGATCATGATTATTACCATGACTCTTTCAGATGTCATAAATAATGCAGCTACAGCTCTTATAATGGCGCCAATTGCAGTTGAGATTGCCGTAACTATGGGCGTTAGCATTGATCCATTATTAATGTGTGTTGCAGTGGGTGCCTCTTGTGCATTTCTTACACCTATTGGACATCAGTGCAATGCCCTTATACTAGGCCCGGGCGGGTATCGGTTTTCTGATTACTGGAGAATGGGGTTACCGTTGGAAATTCTAATTGTAATAATAGGCATACCCCTGATAATGCTGTTCTGGCCATTATAAGGCTGGCAGCATTTGAATGATATGTCCAGTTTATCTCAGAAAGCAAATTATCAACAGTTGAGTATAAGACAAGAGATGATTATTACTTTTGGTTAAACTAATACCTGCGAAAATCATGGCACAGCAGAAGCAAATGAGCGTTAGCGAACCCTTAACTGCTGACCTGCTAAAAGATCTGTAGCATTAATATTATTCAGATCTTCCAGTACCTGCACCGTAGTATGGTATCTTTGAGCTAATCTGAATAGATTCTCACCTCTCCGGACTGTATGAAATGCCGGGTTATTACTTTCTGTTGCATATTTTTTGGGATAATATAAAAGGTGCTTGATAGGCCTGTAATCAAGATCAACCGGTAGCCGAAGAGGTTGGTAAGATGCTAATTCTTTGTCCTGAAGCCCGTTCCATTTCAAAATGTCATCTTCCAATAGTCCGGTGGTTTCAATTATCATAGATAATGTGACATTTGGTTTCACCAGGTAGGCTCCAAGAGGCGACTGGTAGGGTATCCCCAGGATCTTCAATTCTACTCGTCGATTAAACTGTTTGCCCATAGCAGTTTCGTTATGGGAAACCGGTCTTTCCTCCCCATAACTTTTGGTAGTGATCATAAAAGGACTTGGGGATGACTGAATAAACTCTGCT
>CAZOJZ010000535.1:0-3013 GCA_964580205.1 uncultured Roseivirgaceae bacterium | reverse complement strand
TCCACATATACCGATAATTCTGCCCAGTTGGGAGCATTAATCAAGTCGACGATAAAGGAATCGAAATGATCGAATACGCCATTGATATAGGTACCAGGCAATGCCGCAAGGTGCCCTTCTTCTAAACTTCCTCGATGGCCTAAGTAACCATTCCCGATGGAAAAAATGGTTTCATAGGAATTTATTTTTTTGATGTCAAATTTCGTCTCTTCTACCAGCCATTCCTTTTCACTTAAAAAATTTTTGAGATCAGCGTTGTTTATCAAATGAGGGTTAGAGACTCCCATAATTGTCAATAATCATTTTCTCGGTTTCTTCTCGGGATTTAAAGACTTCAAAAGTACGTCCTCGCGTCCTCTGAGCGCCCATAGCATTGGCAAATTTGGCTGCCCTGATATAGTCGTCCCGGTTACCCAATAATCCAAAACCCAAGCCACCGGCAAAGGAATCGCCGCAACCGGTAGTATCTACTACTGTATCCACTTTTACCGAGGAGACATACTGTTCTTCCACTTGCCCGTTTTTCTTGAAGAATACCACACCACCTCTTGAGTCTAAAGTAATGATCAATGATTTTACACCATGATTAAGTGCATGTTCCGCAAAAGCCGGCAAATGATCTGTTGATTCTTCATCAAAGGGCTTTAGGTCCTCCAGATCGTATTCTTTGTTGAACCAACAACATTTTGATTCCTCCAAATTCATCTTGAGTACATCGATGTAGGGTAACCACATGTCGCGGTCGATCCAAAACTTGATGAGGCGATCTCCCAGGGTGGTCAGAGTATTGGTAGGCCCATGGGCATCGAAAATAATAATCCCCTGGCTGTTTTCCTTGATATACTCCAGTGTCTGCAACGGTACCTCATAGTCAGTGATGGGCACACACACAAAAGCATCACAATCCAAGAGGTCTTTCATGTCTTCCGGCACAATGGGATTCATGAAACCGGTTTGTTTCTCAAGTCGATTGTTTTGATCAACAAATTTGAGAATGATCACATCTCCCTGGTCCGCATCTGAGGTAATATGATCCAGGTTCATATTGGAATACTCTTCCAATAGTTTTTTGATGGGTGGTTCGTCTACTTTCCGAACATGGGAAACGGGAAACACCTCTCCATCTGATCCCAATAATTTAGTTAATACAATGGCAGTGTGGGTAGCACAGCCATATCTTTCAATTACTTCTCCACGATGGGTGGTGATATGGTCCCTGGGAATTGGTCCCAGGACAGCCACTTTATAAGGTGCCATAGTTGTGGTTTTATTTCATTGATTCGCTTTGTTCAGCATGCTTTCTTTCCTCCTCGTCCTGCTCACGGGACATTTCTTCCAGACTTCTGCCTTTGGTTTCTTTAATAAATGACTTGACAAAGAAATATGCTATGAAGCCAAAGAGTGCGTAAACTGCATATGAAACACCCAGTCCTAAATATTTCAGCATGATGGGGAAAGTCATAGTAATAGTAAAGTTGGATCCCCACTGGGCTATTCCGCAAACAGCCAACGCAGCTCCTCTATATTGATTTGGAAACATTTCTCCTAGCATTACCCACATTACCGGACCCCATGAGGCTGCAAAAAAGGCAATGTAAGCATTAGCAGCTACTAGTGCATATGTGCCATTATTACCTTCTAAAATAAGATTATTGGTGCTATCCACGGTAGCTGTTCCGAAAAGATAGGCAAGTACTCCTAGCATTACTGCCTGCCCAATCGAACCCACTAACAATAGTGGTTTTCTCCCTACCTTGTCCACCAGCATAATAGCCACCAAAGTGAAAAATATATTAACACTTCCGCTAATGACATTGGTAAGTAACGCATCCGCCTCTGTAAATCCTGCGGCTTGCCAGAGTGTAGCACCATAATAGAAAATCACATTAATACCTGTAAACTGCTGAAGTATGGCCAGTCCGATACCCACCCAAACTAGTGGGTGAATTTTGCCAGTGTATTTACTGATTATATCACTGAGACTGGGTTTACTATCCACTCTTACCGTTGATTTTATATCTGCCACTTTAGCAGTGGCTTCTATGGCACTGGTAATAGTAGAAAGTACTTTGAGCGCTTTTTCGGATTGGTTTGAAGCAACTAAATATCTTGGTGATTCAGGGATGAACACTAGCACAATTACGAATATAGATGCCGGGATTATTTCCGCCCAGAACATCCATGACCAGGTTTGATATCCCATCCAAAGGACCTCTTCAGCACCACCGGAAAGACCAACAAACGAATAATTACTCATAAATGCTGAAAACAGGCCAATTACAATCATGAGTTGTTGTAATGTGGCCAGCCGGCCTCTGATTTTCGCAGGTGCGATTTCACTGATATAGAGTGGTGCCAATATGCTGGCTGCACCTACAGCCAGCCCACCGATTAATCGATAAATTACAAACTCAAATGAACCTTCAGAGATACCGGAACCCCAAGCACTAATTATAAAAACCATAGCTGCGGTCAACATCATTGGTTTTCTTCCGAACCTGTCAGCCAGTGTACCGGCGAAGAAGGCACCCACAACACAACCCAGGAGTACCGAGGCAACATTAAAGCCTGTGCCTGCGGCATCGGACTTAAATGTGCTCTGTAAAGCATCGACGGTTCCGTTTATCACTCCGCTGTCAAAACCAAATATAAATCCACCTATGGCTGCAACAAAATCCATGAAGATGACTCTGGGTAAATTGTAACTCTTTGAATCTTTGACAGTTTAAGTTACTAATTTGTTCATTTTTAAACTGTCCGATTTTCTAGTAAGGCTACAGACTGACCATTGATCTAAAAGTGCCATCACATTAATACTAAGAGCAGTGATCAACTTATCAATATCTTTAAGGGAAACGATGGTATCTTAATTGATTAACTATTTCGGGGAACACATGGAATATTATCATGATTAATCGCTATAAATTCAGTGCCAATTATTTTTACATCTCACTTTTTGAATCCTTCCCCCACAATGAATAATCAAAAACTTGTTTCAGTCATAATGGCCACA
>CAZOJZ010000534.1:0-6481 GCA_964580205.1 uncultured Roseivirgaceae bacterium | reverse complement strand
TACATTCCGGAAGACAATTTCCTTAATTGATTTACATTTGGACCCACCCCGGTTACTGCATTTGGATCGCTGGAGATCCAAGAAAAACGGTACGGGGGTTGACCTCCCGTAACATGTAATGCAATAGCTCCGTTGCTCTTTCCCAGTTTGCTGGTATGATTCACCTGAACATTAACCTGGATGGGCGCATAACTAGGCACCTTAAAAGTGCCAACCCCGTGACATCCTAATGCATCTGTTATTTGAACCTGATAACTACCGGCGGGTACTTTTCTACTTACTTTAGTGCTTCCATCATCCCACCTAACCCGATAAGGGGGTAAGCCTTGCTCTATGACCAAATTGAGCTGACCATTACTACCTGCAATGCAAGCCGGGGTAACCTCAGCATTGATTGACAATCGCTGACAGCCAGATGTATTTGTCCCCTGGGCCAAAAGGGTAATTTGAAAAAGGAAAAAAATGAAAATAAATAAAAAATGCAGCGTAAACTTACTTTCCATACTGAGGTGGTTGCATGTCCTCGGGTGCAGAGGTGCTCAGCACTTCAAAATCTTGAAAATGTCTAATTCTCTTCTGCTCCCTAAATATTCAAGATTTATATAAATAATACAATTGATTATGGTTTTTTTTCAGCCTATAATTGGAATAAAACAATTTTTGGTGCTACATTGTATCTTGGTTAGTTGACCGCTCTTTATTCTACAATTCCTATTCTGAATTAAACCGTATGCTTCTCTAAATCCTTAGCAAGGGAGCTACCCTACATCCTTCCAGCCTGATTAGATTCAGCCCCAAATAGCGCCCACACCCCTTATATTTTTGGTTATTTTAATTACATTTACTGTACTTTAACCAATCTCCAGATAACCATTAAAAGTACACGCTATGGTATTTGATTTAGACATGATCAAGAATATATACAGCCAAATGGCCGGCCGCATAGAAGCGGCCAGAATGGTTGTAAATAAACCACTTACTTTAACAGAAAAAATTCTGTACGCTCATTTGCATCGGGACCAGGTCATTGAAGCTTTTGAGCCAGGAAAATCCTACGTGGATTTTTCTCCGGACCGGGTTGCCATGCAAGATGCAACCGCTCAAATGGCCCTGCTTCAATTCATGCAGGCCGGCAAGAAGAAAGTGGCCGTCCCATCTACCGTACATTGTGATCATTTGATCCTTGCCAAGAACGGGGCGGTCGAGGACCTGAAAAATTCAATTACAACCAGTAAGGAAGTTTTTGATTTTCTGGCTTCCGTTTCCGATAAATATGGCATAGGGTTCTGGCAACCTGGAGCGGGAATTATTCACCAGGTAGTTTTGGAAAACTACGCATTCCCGGGAGGCATGATGATAGGTACCGATTCACATACGGTTAATGCAGGAGGATTAGGTATGATTGCTATTGGTGTAGGGGGGGCAGATGCAGTCGATGTAATGGCAGAAATGCCCTGGGAGTTGAAATTTCCAAAATTGATCGGTATAAAATTAACAGGGCGTCTCAGTGGATGGACCTCCTCAAAGGACGTAATTCTTAAAGTTGCAGGTATTTTAACGGTAAAAGGTGGAACCGGCGCCATTGTCGAGTACTTTGGTGAAGGAGCTCAAAGTTTATCGGCAACGGGCAAAGGAACTATATGCAATATGGGTGCTGAAATTGGGGCGACCACCTCTACCTTTGGTTACGACCATAAAATGGCACAATATCTTAGAGGTACCGATCGTGCGGAAATAGCAGATCTTGCAGATACTATAAAGGAGCATCTTACAGGAGATGTTGCAGTCTACGAAAACCCTCAGGACTATTTTGACCAGGTAATTGAAATTAACCTTTCCGAGCTCGAACCTCACATTAATGGCCCGTTTACACCGGATCTGGCCACACCGATTTCCCAGTTTGCTCAGGCTGTTAAGGACAATGGCTGGCCTGAAAAACTGGAAGTAGGACTTATCGGGTCCTGTACCAACTCCTCCTACGAGGACATTACCCGGGCCGCGTCCGTGGCAGAACAGGCCATCACCAAAGACCTCACTGCTAAATCGGAATTTACCATAACTCCGGGATCAGAACAGGTTAGATTTACCGTTGACCGGGATGGTTATCTGGAAACATTCGAGAAAATTGGCGGAATAGTGCTCGCTAACGCTTGTGGTCCTTGCATTGGACAGTGGGCAAGACATACTAACGATCCTAACAGGAAAAATTCTATTATCACATCATTCAACAGAAATTTCGCCAAAAGGAATGACGGAAACCCCAATACTCATAGTTTCGTGGCATCTCCAGAGATTGTCACTGCCATGGCCATTGCCGGTAACCTGACTTTTAATCCTTTAAAAGATACATTAATTAATAACCAGGGGCAGGAAGTTAAATTGGATGAACCCCAGGGAATAGAGCATCCACCCCAAGGCTATGCAGTAGATGACAATGGATATCAAGCACCGGCGGAAGATGGAAGTTCAGTGGAAATAAAGGTTGACCCCACTTCTAAAAGGTTACAATTGCTCACACCGTTTACTCCATGGGATGGAGAAAATATTTTAGGAATGAAATTACTAATTAAGGCCAAGGGGAAATGTACCACTGATCACATCAGTATGGCGGGACCCTGGCTTAGGTTTAGGGGGCATCTTGATAACATCTCCAACAATCTCCTGACCGGAGCTTTGAATTATTTTAATGAACAGACTAATTCTGTCAAAAATCAATTAACCGGTGAATATGGGCCTGTACCTGATACCGCAAGAGCCTATAAGGCTGCTGGGGTGCCATCAATTGTGGTCGGTGATCACAATTATGGAGAAGGATCATCGCGCGAACATGCTGCTATGGAGCCTCGATTTCTTGGAGTTTATGCGGTACTGGTTAAATCATTTGCGCGCATTCACGAAACCAATCTTAAGAAACAAGGTATGTTGGGCCTCACCTTTCAAAATGAAGATGATTATAATAAAATTATGGAAGATGATACTTTTGACCTGATAGACCTAAAAGATTTTGCCCCGGGCCGACCAATCACCATAAAGCTTACTCATGGAGATGGTTCGGAAGATACCATTCAGACAAATCACAGTTATAATGAAGGCCAAATTCAATGGTTCAGGGAAGGTTCTGCCCTGAATTTGATCAAAAAGGCAAATAGCTAAAATAAGGGATTGTGACCGGTAATTGGTATTTTTGACTATATTACTACCGAAACACAATCCCATGAAAGATACAATCAGGATAAAAACCTCCCTTTCTGAAGAAATAGAATCCCTGCTCAATGACCAGGTGAAGATGGAGGGTAAATCCTCTTCCATTTATCTGGCAATGGCAGCCTACAGTGACCAACTAGGATTCGAGAATAGCTCGGAATTTTTTTTCACTCAATCTGAAGAAGAGCGTCAACATATGTTGAAAATTTTTAGATATATAGCTGATTCTGGAGGAAAACCTATAAGCCCGGATATAACAGAAGTTCCACAGGAATTTGGAAGTTTTAGAGGAGTATTTGAATCCGCCCTGGAGCAGGAAATTGCAGTTACCAAGGCCATTAATAAAATCCTCAGCGCCGCCTACCAGGAAGGAGACCACGCCACTGCTAATTTCCTGCAATGGTTCGTTCGTGAACAGCAAGAAGAAGAGTTCACTGCCAGGAAACGCATTGAATTATTCGACGTTATTGGCGAAGAAGGAATTGGAAGATATATGATCGATCAGAAAATACCGGAAATAGCACCACCGGAAGCTGAAATTGATTTAAATTCATAAAATGGCAGTCATTATCCGGCTGCTGATGCCGCCTGCATTAAAATTCCGCACAAAATAGCGCCATAGGTCCCCAGGGCGTACCCCAATACCGCTAATAAAGCACCAACTGGTGCCAGAGAAGGGCTAAATGCTGCGGCCACTACCGGCGCAGATGCGGCTCCTCCAACATTCGCCTGACTGCCAATGGCAATTAAAAAGAACGGCGCTTTTATCAATTTACCAACCAATAAAAGTATGGTGACATGGACAGCCATCCAGATCAATCCTACCAGAAATAATCCAGGATGATGAAAAATGGCAGTAACGTCCATATTCAACCCAATGGTAGCTACCAATACAAAGATAAATAAGGTTCCAATTCTTGAGGCTCCTGCACCTTCCATCTTTTTGAGCGGTGTAAGGGACAAACCAACTCCTATAGTAGTCGCAACAACTATTAACCAGAAAAATGACGATGCCAGCGATTGCAGATGGTATTGATCCAGAAAGGTCTGATGTTCCTGAAACCAGGGCCCCACATTTTCTGCAAAAAGATGAGCAATCCCGGTACCACCAAATGCTATACCGAGTATTATTACAGTGTCCGTTAAATTTGGTATTTTGGCAATACTTGCCCGGTATTCTTCTATTTTCTGCTTTAACGATTCTATTGCGCTTGAATCAGCTTTGAAGATTTTATCCAAGTGTGCAGACCTGCCAGCCCCTACTAATAAAAATGCCATCCAAATATTTGCCACTATTACATCCACTGTGATCATGGATGAAAAGACCTCATCACTGGTCTGGAAGATTTCTTTCATGGCCGCCTGATTAGCTCCTCCGCCAATCCAACTTCCTGCAATGGTGGTAAGTCCTCTCCACACAGCGTCTGGTCCTGATCCTCCTACCACATCCGGCGCGAAGGTGGATACGATCAGGATGGCCAGTGGCCCGCCGACAATTATGCCGGTAGTTCCAGCCAGAAACATAATAATGGCCTTAGGCCCCAGGTTTATTATTCCCTTAAGATCCGTACCAAGCGTAAGTAATATGAGGCTGGCTGGCAACAGATATCTTGATGCCACAAAATAAAGTCTGGACGACTCAGGGTCTACGATACCAAATGAATTGAGCATTGATGGCAAAAAATAGCACATCAGCACCAGGGGCATGAAAGTATAGAATTTTTTCCAAAATGGTTTCCCACTATGGGCGGTGGCAAAAATAGCTGCAAGCATCAGCATGAGTAACCCAAAGATGATAGCATCATTGGTGATTAGTGCAGTGTGTTGGTCCATAATTTACGCCTCTGGATTATTGCTACAATATCGGATAAGATGGATACATTTTTAATATAACAAGATTATAATATCTACTCTATCTCACGTACAATGGTAATAAATTCATTTAATATCATTGCCGTAGCACCCCAAACCATCTCGCTCCCAATATCAAAATAGGGGGCATAAAGCTCATGCCCTCTTACCAGAATGTTCTTTTCCTTGGTTGCATGTGGCAGTAACAAATCATCCACAGAAGCAATAATTACCTGCTGGACTTCCCTCTGGTCAGCAGTAATCACCGGTTTGTCATCCAGAATAGCAACTACGGGTAATATATTAAAATGGCTTGCTACTATGTACAGCTCTGTCAAGGATCCAATCACTTGTTGATGGGAGATGGTCAATCCCATTTCTTCCCTGGTTTCTCTAAGTGCAGTATCTATCAGGTCCTGGTCGGTGCTTTCCATTTTGCCCCCCGGCAAACTGATTTGACCACTGTGTATTCCCCCATAATCCGACCGCTTCATTAGTGGGAAATACCATGACCCCTTTTCCGGATAAAGTAGTAGCGCAACACCTCCCCGCCTTGGTGGCCCCTTGTGGATGAAAGAAATGGCCTCACCGTTGGACCTTTTGGCCATCATTTTATTTTGAGCAGAAACTCCGGGCAGAGGCTGACTCATTCTATTTTTTAATTTGTCTATAAGATCCATTTGAGTAGGGTAGGTAGCTAAATCCCTGGAGTTACAATTACTATTAGTCATTTAAACTGTTAAATTATTATTAATATTTGTAATTAATCTTGGGTACCGAGTGTAAAAATTCTTTTATATGATGAACGGCTCAACTTTACCAATTATTGATAAATGGAAGAGACCAAACTAATTAACGGATTTCCACATATTCATTTCAGTAGAGATATCTTTAGTAAATCTGAAATGTTGGAACGATCGCAATCATATTTTGAATGGATGAATGAGCGGCGGACGGTTAGAGACATTAGTAATCGACCTGTTGCAAAGGAGATAATTGAACGATTAGTGATGACCGCCTCTACCGCCCCATCCGGAGCCCATAAACAACCGTGGACCTTCTGCCTGGTATCTAACCCAAAAATCAAACGTGAAATCAGGGTAGCTGCGGAGGAGGAAGAGTACAGAAGTTATCATGATCGCATGAGTCAGGAATGGCTGGATGACTTAAAGGCCATCGGCACCGATTGGCATAAGCCTTTTTTAGAAAATGCTCCCTGGCTTATTGCAGTTTTCAGGAAAGCATA
Organism: uncultured Roseivirgaceae bacterium; assembly: GCA_964580205.1. Taxonomy (GTDB): domain Bacteria; phylum Bacteroidota; class Bacteroidia; order Cytophagales; family Cyclobacteriaceae; genus SZUA-3. The sequence continues at coordinate 180 of CAZOJZ010000534.1, read as the reverse complement.
TGACCTGGAGAACGAAAAAAAACGTACCAATTACTACGTGAATGAGTCTGTTGGTTTAGCTTGTGGCTTGCTAATAGCAGCAATCCATCAGGCGGGATTGGTAGCGCTAACCCATACGCCCAGCCCCATGAATTTCCTAAGTGAAGTTTTGAAACGTCCCGAAAACGAAAGACCTTTTCT
>CAZOJZ010000533.1:0-15962 GCA_964580205.1 uncultured Roseivirgaceae bacterium | reverse complement strand
ATTTATGGTCTGGTATCAAAAGCCTATAGCCACCCGGCCATCAGAATTAAAAAGTATCCTTTCTGGGGCTGGTTTATTGCCGGTGTGTTTCAGGGCGCCTTTACTTTTTTGATGGTTTCACAGGCTGTACAGTTAGAATTCACTCAAATCACTTGGCGCTCGCAAGAACTATGGGGAGCTGTATTGGCTACTTTGTTGTTGTGGGGATCTTTTCCTATGACTCAGGTATATCAACATGATGAAGATCGCCGGAGAGGAGATTTGACCATTAGCAGGAAGCTAGGCATACGAGGGACTTTCGTATTCAGCTTGGTGGTATTTCTTATAACAAATGCCGGGTACATATATTATTTCGTTCATTTTGAATCTGTGGCGTTGGCCTGGTTGTTTCAAATTGCCATGGTACCATTGATGGGGTATTTTTTCTGGTGGTTCTCCAGGATCTGGACTAACCCTGAATTAGCAGATTACCAACACTCAAAGCGACTAAATATTATCTCCGCTTTTTCGCTGAACCTGTTCTTTATTGTCTGGCTGGTATCTCAATAGGTAAGTGACCACTTTCTTGCCATCAGGGATAAAACACCAAAGAAGATTACAACCATCGCTCCCACAAAACTCCATAGGGTGTATACCATTAATGACAACAACAAATAATAGATGGGCAACAATATGATCCCGGTAGTGAATTTGATCGAACCGGTAAAAACGGGATCTTTTATTTTTTTAAGCACATATTTGCAAAGTACAAGTGGAGGGAAATTTAACAGGAAAGACAGCGCCCTCGCCCAGGCCCTGAACAGGGCAGGTTTTTCCACCTGGTTTACTATCGGCAAGTGTTCAGAGTCTGCTTGCGAGATCCACTGGTTACAATACTCAGGATCCAGGTACACCAGCGGGGTTTGGTTCAGATGATTCTCAAGAACCTGATAATTGGTGTCATCTGGGATGCAGGTAATAAGTTTTTGCATTTGAAGGTTTACCTCATTTCTCAGCAACCGGTTGTCCTGCGGGTCGCCGTTTTGATACGCCCGAGTGGAAATTGGTTTCCCATAGTAGATACTAACACTACCTCCAAACAATCTGTGGTGTGTATAGTTGATACCCACCGGCACGATCTTAATAGTGCTTTCCGCACCTAATGCAATACGGGTAAATCCTTTGCTCAGTGGCAACAAGAGGCGCTTTTGATGATGGTTGGCCTCCGGGAATAGCATAAGCGCATGATTATTAGCCAGTATTCTGAAGCACTTTTGGAATATCTGATCGTTGTTGCTGAGACTTCCCCGTCCATCGCGCATACGGTAAATGGGCATCATGTTTAAACTATTGAAAAACCAACGAACAATTTTGAACTTAAATGCGTCGGCCCTAGCCAAAAAATGTGTATGCCTGTTATTGGAGGTGGCGATTAAAAGAGCATCGAGAAAAGAATTTTGGTGATTAACGGTAAACATAATTGGTCCTTCCAATGGAATATTTTCAGTCCCGGTTACCCGGATCTCCTTAAAATAGATGCTGATCCCGATAGACACATATTGTCGAACTAAAGTGTACCACAGGCTCATGTAGAAGAACTTAACTGTGTTTTTCCAGACCAGTACCAGCTTATTGCCAGGCCTGACAAAATATGCCAGATTCCCCACCAGGCAGCGATGATGGTCATACCGCCCAAACCTTCAAAAAAGGTAAAAATCAGTAAAAGACCAAGACCGGAATTTTGGATACCGGTTTCAATTGTTAGGGTCTTCTGGTCAGCCAATGGCAGTGAAAATATTCGGGCTAACAGGTAACCGGAACTAAGTGCCACTGCATTGTGGATAAGTACGATCAGGATCACCAGATGTATTACTTTCTTAAAGATGTCATAATTAAGGGAGAAGGCAATTGCTACAAATCCAATGAAGATTAGTATGGAAAGTGGTTTTAGCCACTTAGCCATTTTTTGTGCTAGTTCTGGCTGGTAACTACGCCACCACATCCCGAGAATAAGTGGGAGGCCCAGGATGAGTGCGATTGTTTTAAATATATCCAGGGGATTTATGCTGATGGTGCGCAGGATAGAGGCCGTCGGTGGGTACAAGTTTCCCCAAAATTGTAAATTGAAAGGGGTCATAAAAATAGCGGCAACCGTGGCAAATGCTGTAAGACTGACGCTTAGCGCGGTATTTCCACCGGAAAGGTGGGTCATAAAATTAGAAATATTCCCGCCCGGACAGGCGGCCACCAAAATCATCCCCAATGCAATACTGGGCTTTGGTTGCAAGATAAGAATAAGCCCAAAGGTCAAAGCTGGAAGAATTATAAACTGTGAGGCCACTCCCAGCAAGGATGACTTGGGGCTGCGCCACAACCTCTTGAAATCCGACGGACTAATGTCCAGTGCCACTCCGAACATTACTATAGCCAGGCACAGATTAAGCAGCCACAGCGCTTCCTGGCTAAAATGTATTTGTATAGTATCTATATCCAAACCCCCATGCTTTTGGTGGTTCTAAAGTTAGCATAATTCCTAATTCCTAATTTCTAATTCTACCCCATGTGTTTGACGTACCATCCATTGTGCCAGACAGGGAATTCGGGTGACTTGTACCAACACCTCAGCGGCTAATTTGTGATGAAATAAACTTTGTAGATACCTTCCGGCTAAAAGACGACGGGAGAATTTCCTATGCCACTCCATTTTATAGTCATCTTCCATTTGTTCTCGAACATAGGATTTCTGTTGAAAGAAACGAGTTACCCTGGGTGCCAATATTTTAGCCGAATGAATAGCCATTGCCATGCCATTCCCACATAAAGGAGTGATCATTCCCGCTGCATCACCAATCATCAAGATGTGGTTTTCAATCACTTTTTTGGGAGCAAAAGATATCTCATTTATCACCAGTGGTTTAGCAAACAGTCGCTCGGAGGATGCCAGTATGGAGGCCAGGAAGGGATTTTTACTCAATACATTCTTTTCCAGGGAGTCAATATCACCATGTATCCGGAGGTTACTTCGGTTACTGAGGTAGCAGAGGTTTAGTTTTTCTTCCTCAATCATACTAATTCCACAGTACCCCTGGTCAAAGCCATGTAATGCAATTAATCCAGGTTCCCAGGGATGTTTTATATGATATTTTATACCTACATATCCTGATTTATCTCTCATAAAAGTCCGGTTCAGGTGTTTGTCCATTAACGAGCGTTTACCAAATGCTCCAATGACTACCTGGGCTTCGAATGAAGTTCCTTGATTGGTCAACACCTTGGTTAGCCCGTTTTTGTAAAGGATCGAAGAAGCTGAAGTATCAAGTTTGAATTTCACCCCTGATTCCACTGCTTTCAGGTACCAAAAATGATCCAAGCGGAAGCGGCTTATGCCAAATCCGCCCATGGGTAAGACTATTTCACTAATCTTACCGCTATTACTGCTGATTTGCAGTCTGTTTATCTTTGGGGGTGAAAACTCCAATGGAAACAGTCCAATGGAATGTAAGTAGGAAGTGACTTCATTTGAGATATATTCACCACATACCTTATGAAATGGATAGATTTTTTTTTCAATAACCAGAGTGGAAATTCCTGCTCTGCCTAGTAAAATTGCTGTTAAAAGCCCCCCCAGACCACCTCCAATAATTATTACCTGGTACATAAGATATTATTAAAGTAACAGCATATAGAGCTAGTCATCAGGCATATAAGGACAATTCTTATAATAAATTGACTTTTCTAGCGAACGTTTTAACACCATAACTCGTTAATAATTAAACCACAACCACTGGACTTTTTAAACTTAAAAACCACAATAATGATTCCGTCTACACAATCCTGGATACGACATAAATATAGGAACCAACTTCTTGCCACACCAGCATCAAAAGAAATCAAGGTGCTTATGATAGGGAATAACCCACGTGAAATGGGTTGTCTCAGCATTCATTTACGGAATTTTAAGTGGAAAAGATTCGCTGTCAACGCTACCTTCGACCTCAAAGAAGGCTGGCGAATTGCCCAATATTTCAAACCGGATTATATATTGATTGATGGATCTTTTGGTGAGCGCTTAATTAGTGACTTCATTGATCAGGTTAGGCAGCATAAATCTACCAGAATGGCATCTGTGGCCTTACTCAAAGATGACAGCAGTACTCAATTAATGATTCCCGGTGTACAGGACTACCTGCTAAAAGACAATATTGTTTCCGACACCTTTGCATATGATGTGTTGAATGGCATAGTGCTAAAAATGCATGAAGATGAAGAACAGGTTTATAATTTAGCCGGGTCCCATAAAGTTTCTTGGTTGCCCGCAAGTACCGGAATTGAGAAGAAGGTAGTAATTGCCAACTAAATTGCTCTTTCCAGACGAATTTTTCGAACTATCTTCTGGTCATCCCGAAGTAGTTCGAGGCGGATCTTACGTCCTTCTCTTGAGCGGAAAAATGAATTTACTTCACCCAAGGTAAGTTCTTTGGTTAAATGGCCGTTGATCGCAACTATTTCATCACCCAATTGTATGTCAACTTTAGTTGCCGGAGAGTCTTTTCGTAGCTGGTTGATAATGAAGTGATTCAGTTTTTGACCAGTAGCTGTTATTTCAATTCCGCTCATATCGAACTCAAATTGGTTATTGAAGTTTTGATTCTTGCGGTAGTATAAATAACCATTGAAATAGTCAATTACCACGGTAAACCGGCTCAATAATCCTCCACCCAAAGTGCCTTGTCTTCCGGTTCTTCTCAAGATATTCGCAAAACTGCCCCTGTCAGGCCAGGATGAGATCACATTATCAAAACTATACTTACCAAATTCAATGCTCTCGATCCTCCCAATATAGCCATTAATATCTCCGCCAAGTCCTCGTCCAAGATTAGCACGTACTACCTTTTCTGGAAGTTTCAACTCAGGATGTGAATCAAGGTCCAATAGTAACGAGTGGCTGGCCCCGGTATCCAGCATTAGCTTTGCATTTATTGTGGTGCCATCCTGCAACTGGAAATTAGTGTGGATATAGGGTTTGGTGTCCTGCACCTCCAGATGGATAACATTACGTTTCCTTTTGGGTTTGTAGGAGTAGGGCTCGTGAAGGGTTAGGATACTACTTTCGTAGTCGATCTCCACGATAAACCTATTGAATAATTCATATCCCAATATGCCGTGCACCTCTGTACCCAGATAGTTCTTCAATTGTAGATAGTCCTCTTCAAGCACCAATAGTGCCTGGCCCTGGCCTACCACGCCGGGTAGTTTCAGAGAGATGCCATTGGCCACATAAGCAACAATTTCTCTGTCTCCGTCTGCACCCACCAGCGGTATTTTACGGGCATAGCTGATGTTTAAGATATCGCTGAATGTGCGATCTGTTAATATGGAAGTACGGACTCCTGTATCTAACACAAATCGCAATGGCATCCGGTGATTTAGAATGACCGGAACCACAATAAGATTGTTGTAGCTCTCAAAAGGAAATGAGATCTTGTTTTTGCCGCCTATGATATCAAATCCAATGGTCTGAGCTTGTCCCGGGGTGGTAGCAACATATTGCAGGAGCACTACCATAAGAAGACCGTAAATGAATTTATTACTCATAATTAAACTATAGCATTCACTAATATAAACGGATAGTACAGGTTGAAGATATGATATATGTCAATTTTCTTATTTAGAATTATTCCAAATAATTATTTACCTTTATCACCCTCATAATCAATCAAAACATCAATGAATTCAGTAAAATCCTACTACAGTATAATTTTTGTATTAGTTCTTAGCATGTGTTCGCCTCAAAAAAGTGAACAGACAGAAGACCAGACCTCAGCGGAAAAGATGGTCAACCTATACACCCACCGTCATTACCAGTCGGATCAAAAACTATTTGAGGACTTTGAAAGGGAAACCGGTATCAAGGTTAATGTGGTAAGTGCCAGTGCTGACGAATTGATCAAACGCATGGAGATGGAAGCTGAAGCATCACCGGCGGATGTGCTGATAACTGTTGATGCTGGAAGGTTACATCGTGCTAAAGAAAAAGGCCTTTTACAACCTATTGAGTCAACTGTACTTGAGGTCAATATTCCTGCGAACTTTAGAGACAAGGAAGGATATTGGTTTGGGCTCACCTTCAGAGCTCGGGTGATCGCTTATGCCTTGGATAGAGTAAAGCCAACCCAGGTACCAGACTATGAATCACTCACCGACCCAAAATGGAAGGGAAAATTGCTGGTAAGATCTTCTGAGAATATTTATAATCAATCACTCATGGCTTCGATCATTGCTTCAACGGGGACAGAAAATGCTAAGAAATGGGCCGCTGCAGTAGTATCAAACATGGCAAGGGAGCCCAAAGGTAACGATCGGGACCAGGTAAAAGCAGTTGCTGCCGGGGTTGGTGATCTGGCTATTCTGAATACCTATTACATTGGTAAATTACTGGCATCAGATAACCAGCAGGAAGTGGCTGCCGGTAAGGCTATTGGGGTGATTTTTCCCAATCAAAATGGAAGAGGTACGCACATTAATGTCAGCGGTGCCGGAGTAGCTAAATATGCTCCTAACAAAGAAAATGCTATTAAATTCATCGAATTCCTATCGTCTGAAGATGCTCAAAGAGTCTTTGCCGAAACCAATTTCGAATATCCTGTAAGATCTGGCACTAGTCTGGCACCGCTTTTGGAATCATGGGGCAGCTTTAAAGCCGATACACTTGATTTGGGGCAGCTTGGGGAATATAACCGGGAAGCTGTAATGTTATTCGACGAAGTCGGCTGGAAGTAATATCGAATTGAATCCCATCAAGCATCTGCGATACCATTCCAGACCGGTCAATTTCTGGCTGGCAGCAGCGGTAGTGGCCATGCTGTTGATGGGAACCCCGGTTTACACCATTCTAACCGGGTTGTTGGCAGGCCCCGGCCCGTATTGGGATCACCTGCGAAAATTCTTACTAACGGACTACATCGTAAACTCCCTAATCTTAGTGGTAGGTACTAGTGGCTTGGCTTTATTATGGGGTATACCAACCGCTTGGTTTGTAAGCACAACACGTTTCCCAGGGCGTAAGATCCTGGAATTGCTATTGATTATGCCCTTGAGTATCCCTACTTATATAATGGCTTTTACTTATGCCGGGATCTTTGACTATACAGGTTCCTTACAGAATATTATAAGGAATATATTTGGAGTCAAGGTTGTTCTTCTGGACATTATGAATGTCTATGGAGTAATGATAATAATGTCTCTGGCATTATTTCCATATGTATATGTGATCGCCAGAGCAGCATTTCTTACTAAGTTCAGGTCATTAATTGAGGCAAGCCAAACGCTAGGTGCATTTTCAACACGGACATTTTTTCAGGTGGTACTTCCCGTATCACGACCTGCTTTGGTGGCTGGTGTGACCCTGGTTTCAATGGAAGTACTAAATGATTACGGTGCGGTAAAATATTTTGGAATACCTACGTTTACTACCGGAATCTTTCGAAGTTGGTTTTCATATGAAGATGTTCAAGCAGCCGTGTATCTTAGTTCCCTGCTATTGTTATTCGTTTTTATGATACTGCTGATAGAGAAAAAACAAAGAGGCGAAGAAAGGTTCTATAGCGCTGCAACAGCTGAACGACCACTACAAATGGAAAAGCCAAATAAGGTAAGGCAGCTGATGGTATTAACATGTTGCACACTTCCCGTAATATTTGGGTTTGCAATACCAGTCATTCAATTGGCTTGGTGGAGTATTTCCTCATATAAATCTGTGGCCCACATTGATTTGTTTGCCGCTGTAGGCAATAGCTTTATGCTTGCTCTGGGCACCGCCATTTCATGCGTAGTGGTAGCTGTGCTATTGTTGTTTGTGTGTAGAATGCAAAATAGTAGAATTTATAACTGGTTTATGAAGCTCTCAACCATGGGTTATGCAATTCCTGGAGCAGTTGTAGCCATTGGGGTGTTGATGCCCTTACTGTTAATAGATAAGCAGTTAATATCATTTTTCCAGTATTTTGGCGAGATAGATCCCGGATTAATTTTGACAGGTACCACAGTAGGGCTGCTCTTTGCACTTACCGTGCGTTTCCTTTCTGTTGCTTTCAATCCAATAGAATCAGGCTTTGAAAAGATAGGTTATTCCCTGGACGAAGTAGCCAGTACTTTAAGGGCTAATCCTTTATCCCGGTTGACCCGAATTATCTTGCCTTTGTTAAAGGGGGCGCTGGGTACCGCCGCTTTGTTGGTATTTGTGGATATTCTTAAAGAACTACCATTAACCCTGATATTGAGGCCGTTCAATTTTAATACGCTTGCAACAAGATCATTTGAGCTGGCCAGCGACGAGCAGATAGCTGCGGCAGCGGTTCCAAGCATTATCATTATCATTACCGGACTGATTCCGGTTTACTTGTTAAATGCTCTGATCACCAAAAGAAGCAAAGCGTGAGTATTCTCAAAATTCGAGCGTTATATAAAAAATATAGCCCTATTTCAGTGGCGGTTAGAGATGTTAACCTAAATGTTGAAGAAGGGGAACTGCTGGCTCTTGCCGGTGAAAGTGGTTGTGGAAAAACTACACTACTAAGATTAATTGCTGGCCTGGAAGAACCAGACGGTGGTTCAATTGAAATTGAAAACATACCGGTAGCGGGAAAGCAATGGTCAGTTTCACCTCAACAAAGGCCTGTGGGTTTGGTTTTTCAGGATTATGCTTTATTTCCACACATGACTGTGGTACAAAATGTTCTTTTTGGACTGAAGTCCTGGTCATACCATGAGGCTAAACAGCGGACCTCGGAAGTTTTGAAGATGGTTAACCTGACAGGATTAGAAAAAAGATACCCTCACCAACTGTCCGGTGGGCAACAACAACGCGTGGCCATCGCACGAGCCCTGGCACCAAGGCCTAAAATACTTTTATTAGATGAACCATTTAGCAACCTGGATACACTGCTTAAAGACCAGGTAAGACAAGAGCTTTTGACCATACTAAAGGGAGCGCGGACTACCGTAATACTGGTCACTCATGATGTGCAGGATGCTTTATCCTTGGCGGATAGGATTGCGGTGCTAAAAGATGGCAAATTGCTACAGGTAGGCTCGCCGGAGACCTTATATCAGCAGCCCGTTGATACCTATACAGCTGCTTTTTTTGGCAAAGTTAACCTTATACCTGTAATCTGTCGTGATGGAAAATTGATAAGTGAAATTGGCAGTTTTCAAAGTGAAATAAGGGAGAAAAAGGAAGGATTCTTGTGTTTGAGGCCACAACACCTATTGGTTGTTCAAAAAGAGGGAAGTGGTATTGTTGCTAAGGTGGTTTCGACCAACTACATGGGCGGATATCAACAATTAAAGCTAAAAGCAGGGAAATGTGAGCTTTGGTGCCATACACCCATTGGTACAGATTATAGGGTAGGACAACAAGTCAATCTGGAAATTGACATAGACCAAATCCATGTCATCGAAAGTGGATCGTAATATCTTTAGGCTGGATTTAGCTATATTTAATATATGGGGGGCTTACAACACCATGACCATCATCATAATCGTGCTACCAGTAATATACGCGTTGCCTTTTTACTAAATCTTTGCTTTACTATAATTGAATTGGTAGGTGGTTTATTCACTAATAGCATGGCCATACTTTCCGATGCCCTTCATGACCTGGGAGATAGTATATCACTGGGGCTCTCATGGTACCTTGAGAAATTTGCCGCTAAAAAAAGAGATGCTCAGTACACCTATGGCTATGCTAGATTTTCATTGCTATCAGCACTAATCAATGCCATTGTGTTGATTACCGGATCAATTTTTATCCTTATGGAAGCAATACCAAGATTACTTGATCCGGTTCAACCCAATGCCAACGGCATGCTGGTCTTGGCCTTACTGGGTATTATTTTTAATGGTTTGGCAGTACTCAAACTTAGAAATAGCGATACCCTAAACCAACAAATGGTTAGCTGGCATTTATGGGAAGATGTTCTGGGCTGGATAGGAGTGCTGGTGATCAGTATCATAATGAAGTTTTTCAACGTCCCCATTTTAGATGGCCTGTTTTCCGTGCTCTTTACCTTGTTTATCCTTTTTAGTGTGCTGAAAATATTAAAAGAAACCTTGAAGATTTTTCTACAAGGAAGACCAGAAAATATGGATTTAGATCAATTGACCAGCGATATTCAGACCATCCCAAACATTATTTCCAGCCATGACCTCAGAATTTGGAGTATGGACGGTAAACAAATTGTAATGACCCTTCATGTAGTTGTGCCCGAAGACAGCACAAAACAAATCATCATCGAAGTAAAAAGTCAGGTAATGGCTACCGCCCGGGAACATGGAATTACGCATGTAACCACCGAAATCGAATATGAAGGTGAAGTTTGTAACCTGGTCCCGGCTTAACCGGATTATCCCATAATCCTTAGGATAGGAGTCATAAACCGGGTTTAGCTCGGATCATGCTGGGTCTCTGCTATCCGTTCCCATAGCCAGCCTTCCGCATCTTCGATATTATCAAACGACTGAAACTCAAATCCTATAATCCTGGAAGCAAGATCTTGTGAAGCCAATTGCGAGGTGGCCCTGGGAGCAGTCACGTGAGCTATATATTGCAACCCCGCTTCTATTGCCAAAGGGGCCCATTTATGTTCAATCCAGTGATTGATCTCGAACCAATTTCCCTCAGAAATTCGACGATCACTTAAAACATAAGGGCATGCCTGATTGGTTAATACGTCGGTGTATTGGATCATGCTTCTTTTCAGGTCGTCAAGGGCAACTTTTCCTACCCATTGCACATAAATCCAAGGGATGTCCTTTTCTTTTGAAACAAAAGCGAATATCTCGCCTTCTGAAGTCTTTAACTCAAATTTGTTCATCACTCGGTCGCTCACAATAAAGGTAAATTATTTATTGAAATAATTCTATAATTATTCTTCAAACTTTACGTTTTTCTAACAGATGGGTAAAAATCGGTCTTAACGGCTTTCCTCCCTCTCTATTAATAAGTATCTTACTCTGATGTAAAAGGTGAATTCATTGAATTGTTTACAGAAATATACCAATGATGACTCACGTTTTCTGGTTATTGACGGATCTTTAGTTCATTACCGGGTAGAAGGCGAAGGCCACCCATTGCTCTTAATTCACGGGGCCTTTTCTAGTTTACACACCTATGATAAATGGACCGGAATCTTATCAGATGACCACCAAATCATACGCCTGGACCTGCCTGGGTTTGGCCTGTCAGGTGCTATGAAAGGTCATGATTATAGCATCAGGGCTTTTCTTAATTTTCTGGTTAAATTCTTGGATCAGCTGGGGATTGATCAGTGTGACGTAGCTGGCAGTTCACTCGGTGGATGGCTCGCATGGGAGATGTCACTTAGAAAGCCGGATAGAGTGAAAAAATTGGTGCTGATTGCTCCGGCGGGATTCATGGAGGAACACAATGTGCCATTGCCATTTAAAGTTGCCCGTACACCGGTATTGGGCAAAGTTATGAAATACGCAATTAAGAAGAGTGTGTTAAGAAATTTCCTGAATCAGGTATTCGTTGACCAGAAAAAAGTAACAAACAAACTGGTCGATCGCTATTATGATTTACTTAACAGGGAAGGAAATCCGGAGGCATTCCTTTCATTGGCCAATTCCAAGTACAAGAGTCGCAGCAATAAACTCAAGGACATAAAAGCACCTACCTTGATCATATGGGGGGAAGATGATAATTGGGTGCCCCTGGAGAACGGCTATTGGTTTCAAGTTTGTATTCCCAATTCAAAATTGATCATATACGAGGGAGTAGGCCACATACCCATGGAAGAAGCCCCTAAGTTAACTGCGTCTGATGTGCGTAGTTTTCTGAAATGTGGTTGAGATCCCCAAATCATATTCACCATCATAAACCCAGAATGCTCTTTGCAATAGCATAAAATTTCGCTGGATTTACCAGCATTTCAATGCTTTAAAAATCAACCCAAAACCGTGTAGGTTAAAGGGTATGCTCTATCTTTGCCAAGAAATTTGTCAAGTATGGCTGCGGAAATTCAAAAAGACCGGCTCAATTTTATCGAAGAGACCATAGAGCGGGACCTGGAATTAAATAAGAACAACGGTCAGGTGCATACCCGTTTTCCACCGGAACCCAATGGGTATTTACACATAGGACACGCTAAATCAATTTGTCTGAATTTTGGAATTGCAGATAAATATCAGGGCCTATGTAATTTGAGGTTTGACGATACTAACCCTGAAAAAGAAGATATTGAGTATGTAGAATCCATTAAGGAAGATATAAAATGGCTGGGGTACGATTGGCAGGATCGGCTTTATTATGCTTCCGATTACTTTTCGGAACTCTATGAGTTGGCAGAGAGGCTTGTAAAAGAAGGACTTGCGTATGTTGATGACCAATCAGCAGCGGAAATCAGTGAAGGCAGAGGAACCCCTACTAAACCTGGGGAAGAGAGTATTTGTCGTGACCGGCCAATAGAAGAAAATTTGACCTTATTAAATATGATGAGGGCCGGTAAATTCCTGGAGGGCTCAAAAGTGTTAAGGGCAAAAATAGATATGTCCTCTCCAAATATGCATCTGCGTGATCCCATCATGTACAGGATCCGTTACACAACCCATCACAGAACCGGAGATCAATGGTGTATCTACCCAACCTATGACTGGGCCCATGGACAATCAGACGCATTGGAAGGGATCACCCATAGCCTTTGCACCTTGGAATTCGAAGTTCATCGTCCATTATATGAATGGTTTATTCAAAAGTTGGAGTTGTTTCCTTCAAAGCAGTATGAGTTTGCCCGCTTAAACATTGGTTACACCATCATCAGTAAACGCAAGTTGTTGCGGTTGGTACAAGAGTCAGTGGTCACCGGCTGGGATGATCCTAGAATGCCTACCCTATGCGGGTTACGTCGGAGGGGTTATACGCCTGAATCGATCAGAAGTTTTTGTGAACGCATTGGAGTGGCAAGGCGGGATGGGGTAATTGATATGGCCCTGCTCGAATTTAGCATCCGGGAAGACCTCAATGCAAGGGCACCTCGGCGATTTGGAATTCTGGAACCCCTCAAAGTAGTTATAACCAACTACCCGGACCATAAAGAAGAATGGTTGCCGGCAATCAACAATCCTGAGGACCCGCAGGCCGGCACCAGGAAATTACCCTTCACCAAGGAATTATATATTGAAAGAAACGACTTTATGGAGGACCCTCCGGGAAAATTCTTTCGTTTGGGCCCGGGCCGCGAGGTACGCCTTAAATATGGATATATTATAAAGTGCGATGATTACCATAAAGACCTTGAAACTGGGGAGGTTACCACTTTATTTTGTACTTACGATCCACAGACCAAAAGCGGCTCCGATACCAGTGGGAAAAAGGTCAAAGGTACACTTGGCTGGGTCTCCACAAAACATTCCTTAGATGCTGAAATACGACTATATGATCGACTTTTTCTGGACGAAGATCCAGGAGGTCATGAGGGAACGGATTTCACTGAGTTCTTAAATCCCCATTCACTGGAAATTGTAAAAGGAAAAGTCGAGTGCAATTTTGAAGATGTGAAACCGTTTAATTTCTTTCAATTCGAAAGACAGGGTTATTTTAATATTGACCCGGATTCACGACCAGAAGCTCTGGTGTTTAACCGAACGGTAACTCTAAGAGATAATTGGGGGAAGCGTCAGAGTAAAAAATGAAGTAACTACCTATTCTTTTCTGCTTTTTCCAACCAGATTCCGATTAGAGCGCTTACTACTAATAACACTATAAAGAAGGTTGAGCCTATAACTCCCATGGACCAGTATTTTTATTGGTCAAAGATAAAAAGAAAAAGAACTCCAAAACAAGCCATCGCCTTAAAAGAGCATACAAAGGCAAGAAATATTACTTCAGTAATTTAATGTGATATCCTTGGTTGGGTGGGCAGTAAAGAGGTCATATCATTGTATCACAAGCATAGCTTCTTTCATAGTTTAATTTTTAAGGGTGTTAAACAGGTGAATCCTTACTGGTGATCAGTGAGGATTCATTTTTTTATGGGCTTGCTTACTATCCCTTCCCGAAAACCTTCTATAGGAGATATCGTTTATTTATCTACCATCTTATAGGGTAAAATAATGAACTACATTACCTTTCTCTTTCTATTTATCATGGCAGCGGCATGTAATACAAAAACTGACTCGCTCCATACCGACATTTCCAGCATCAATTCAATGGTAATGCAGAACCTGGAACAAGCTACATTTGCCGGGGGATGCTTCTGGTGTACTGAGGCGGTGTTTGAGCGAGTTAGCGGGGTAGAGGGAGTTGTTTCGGGTTATACCGGAGGGGCCCAGAAAAACCCTACCTACAAGGAGGTGAGCGATGGAAGAACCGATCATGCTGAAGCTGTTCAGATGTTCTTTGACCCTAACCAAATATCCTACCGGGAGCTGATTGAAATATTTTTTGCTACACATGATCCGACCACATTAAACCGGCAGGGGCCGGATATCGGTAAGCAGTATAGATCTGGAGTATTTTATCATGATGAGGATCAAAGACAGACGGCACAGAAATATATCACAATACTCACCAATAAAGGAGTTTACTCAGATCCAATTGTAACCGAGGTGGAGCCGTACAGCATTTTTTATTCCGCTGAAGATTATCATCAGGATTATTATCAAAAACATCCAGATCATCCCTATATTCAGGCGATCGCCAAACCAAAAGTCAATAAATTTAAGAAGCAGTTTAAAGATAAATTGAAAGCTAACTCGTAGCAAATTGCAGGGCGCAAGGCGCTTAGCGCTTGGCGAATTCCTAATCATTTCAAACATCTGCTTTTTCTAATTATCCAATCAGGTTGTTAATTGTTCATTTTTAATTGTTCATTCTTAATTATTAATTGATTTTTAACTCCCTATCTTTAGCAGCTAAAAAATAAGGTATGCGTATTTCTGTTGTTGGACTGGGTCTTATTGGAGGTTCTATGGCTTTGGACCTGAAAGCGAATGGATTAGCCTCTGAGATAATTGGTGTAGACTACAATGAAAAACATTGCCATGAAGCGCTGGGTATTAAGTTAGTGGATCGTATTCTTCCTATTGACCTTGCTCTGAAGCAAAGTGATGTTATGATTCTGGCCATACCCGTGCAACATATCGTGAAGGTATTGCCTGAAGTATTGGACAAGGTAAAATCACAGGTTGTAATTGATGTGGGCTCTACTAAGTACCCGGTATCAGAATGTGTAAAAAATCACCCATTGAGAGGTAATTTTGTAGCAACCCATCCCATGGCCGGGACCGAGTTTTCCGGACCAACCGCAGCGATTAAAAACTTATTCCGTAATAAGGCGGCAATTTTTTGTGATGTAGATCGCAGCAGTAAAAATGCCATATATATTGCAAACGATATTTATGATTGTTTGGGAATGCCAATTGTCAAAATGACCAGCAAGCAGCATGACCTCCATACAGCATATGTGTCACATATTTCTCATGTTAGCTCCTTTGCTTTGGCCTTGACTGTACTGAAAAAGGAAAAGGATGCGCAGAATATTTTTAATCTGGCAAGCGGTGGTTTTGACTCCACAGTTAGGTTAGCAAAAAGCTCTCCTGAAATGTGGACCCCGATTTTTGCTCAAAACTCAGATAACATTATCACGGTATTGGATCTTTACATCCGTGAGTTGCAGCGGTTTCGTGAAGCCATTAAAACTAAGAATACCGAGGCCCTCAATGATATCATTTCTGAGGCTAATAAGATACGTAAGATCCTGAAAGATCCCCGGTAAAAACAATATCCTTTGTCGAACACCGAATATCGAAGTGAAATTTTGAATTGTAAGGTAAGGGACAATTCAGCATTCGGCGTTCGATTGTTAGATATTTGAAATTCCCTAATATGGATCCATATGAACGGTGAATACCGGCACCTTGGAGTCACGAACTAATTGCTCAGACATGCCACCTACAAATAAGTG
>CAZOJZ010000532.1:0-2244 GCA_964580205.1 uncultured Roseivirgaceae bacterium | reverse complement strand
TACCTGAGGCGGAAAAAGCTGCACAAGCAGCAGCAGATGTACTTTATTTTGGGGTTAAAAAATGAGTAAAAAACAAGCTCTTGTCAGTATTATTATGGGCAGTGATTCAGATTGGCCAATGATGCAAGCCGCTGCTGATGTCTGTGAAAAATTCAAAATCCCTTATGAAACACGTGTTGTATCCGCGCATCGAACGCCTATCGATATGACAGTGTATGCCATGGAAGCGCATACAAGAGGTCTCCGCGTCATTATCGCTGGTGCGGGCGGTGCTGCTCATTTGCCAGGAATGGTCGCCAGCCTGACACCTTTGCCTGTTATCGGTGTGCCTGTTGAAAGTAAAACATTAAAAGGACTGGATTCGTTACTCTCAATTGCACAAATGCCAGCTGGTGTACCAGTAGCCAGTGTTGCTATCGGTGGCAGCGTGAACGCAGGATTACTTGCTGTAGAAATCATTGCTCAAAGTGATCAAAAACTACAGGCAAAGATTATTAAGTACAAAAATAACATGGCAAAAACCTCTCGTGCTAAAAATAATAATCTGAGCAAGAAAAAATCCACGAAGAAGAAAGTCATGAAAAAGAAAAGCTCAAAAAAGAAACCTACTGGGGGAAAACGCTAAAAAGACGCGTCGTAAAACTTCTTTTCGCTAGTTAGCTTCAGAGTGGCAGCTTTCAAATCAGTCAATGCAGTGAAGTAGACGACCCTTGCGTACTTTCATTATTCTGGCCCAAATCTGGGCATGGGCCGGCTTGGTGGTGCACCATTCGCCACATACCATCATCAATGAAAAATATATTCGTTGCTAACAGCTGGCCTTCAGGAAATACTTCGTTGCAAATCACATAGGCTGATTCACCAGCCAAATACACCCTTTCATTAATACACTTGATGTCATGTGAGCCTGAACTTTCAAATATGAGCTCCCAGCTCGCCATCACCGCCTTGTAACCATGCAGGGCAGCACTTCCCGGGTGAATGACTGAGATTTGTTCACTTCTTGACCAGGTCTGTTTAACTGCCAAAAAATCCCCAGCAGCAAAGGCATCATAAAATGCTCTATTGACTTCTAGTATTAGCTTTAAAGTCTTGTTTTGTATTTCCATATTTCTCCCATAATTCCCTGGAAAGTTTTCGTGCTTGTCCAAGTTCTTCCTGAGTTAATTGTGATTGAATCTCATCACGTAATCTTTGCGCATATTTAATGCCGCCCGCCGCCGCAATTCCATACCACGCATAAGCTTTCATGTTGTCCTTTGGAACACCGTAACCATTATGGTGGATAGAGCCTAGCCTGAATTGAGCTGTCACATGTTGTTTATTCGCTGCATCAAGAAACCATTTTAATGCATCTGTTTTGTCTTCTGGAACACCCAGGCCCTGACGATACATATTGATCAGATTCTTCTGCGAGTACTCATATCCACGGTTGGCTGCTTTACGATACCAATCAATCGCAAGAGCATAATCTTGATTTACGCCACGCCCATTTTGATACATAATGCCTATAACATGCTGTGCACCTATCCATCCTTGCTCAGCAGCCCTGCGATACCACTTTACGGCTTCGGTATAATCTTGAACAACACCAAAACCTTCATAAAAAATATAGCCCATATTTACCTGGGCCTCAGGATCCCCCACATCAGCTGCCTTTCTAGTCCATTTCATTGCTTCCCAATAATCACGTTTTATTCCCGTCCCCCGTAGATACATTTTGGCTAGATTAGTTTGAGCTGCTGCAAAATCCTGTTGTGCAGCTTTGCGATACCATGCAACAGCCTGAACAGGGTTCTTTTCAACACCAAGACCATTTTGATACATCACTCCCAGATGATATTGCGCTGCTATCCATTCCTGCTCCGCCGCCTTTTGATACCATGCAAAAGCCATTTCATAGTCTTGCCCTATCCCTTCTTCAGTTTCATATATCTGGCCTAGTTCGTTCTGTGCCTGTGCATCACCTGATTCAGCCAGGGGCAGGAGTATTTCAAAAGCTGCCTGATAATCACCTTGATTATATGCGTCCATCGCAGTTTCATAATCTGAACGCCCACAGGCAGTCAATAGAAAGGCAAGGAATAATGAATATGTCAAAATACGCATGTAAAAATTATCTCATACAATGATTCTTGTGTATGGATGAAATATAAGGATGAAACTCTGACTTTAAATAATCCCAGGATGTAAAATCGTCCGGGAACTGTGACAGTTACATCCTGTCCGAATAGTAACAATAAA